>JAKQBR010000401.1 GCA_029574005.1 Deltaproteobacteria bacterium
GAACACCAGCTCGTCGTGCACCTGGAGGACCATGCGGCTCTGCATGCCTTTCAGTCGCGCCTGTATCTTGACCATGGCCATCTTGATGATATCGGCGGCGCTGCCCTGGATGGGGGTGTTGATGGCGATGCGCCGGGCGCCCTCCTTCTCGTTGAAATTGGCCGAGTTGATCTCCGGAATGCTGCGGCGCCGACCCAGCATGGTGGTGACGAAGCCCAGCTCCGAGGCGCTCTTCGTGATCTCGTCCATATACCGTCTTACACCGGGATACTTGGCCAGGTAGTTCTCGATATAGCGTTGGGCCGTGGCGCGCGGGATACCCAGTTCGCCCGAGAGCCTGTGCGCGCCCATGCCGTAGATGATGCCGAAATTGATGACCTTGGCCTGGCGCCGCATGTCGGACGTGACCTCTTCCAGCGGGAGCCCGAACACCTCGGAGGCGGTGCGGGCATGGATATCGACCTCCTGCCGGAAGGACTCCGTAAGGGTCTTGTCCTTGGTGATATGCGCCAGGATCCTCAGTTCGATCTGGGAATAGTCGGCGCTTACGAGCTGATAACCCGGCGGCGCCACGAAGGCCTCGCGGATGCGGCGTCCGATTGTCGTGCGGATGGGGATGTTCTGCAGGTTGGGGTCCGAGGACGAGATCCGGCCCGTGGCGGTCACGGCCTGGTTGAAGCGTGTATGCACGCGGCCGGTGGCCGGGTCGATCATGGCGGGCAGGGTGTCCACGTAGGTGTTCTTGAGCTTGCTGAGCATGCGGTATTCCAGGATCAAAGCCGGGACCTCGTGCTTGGAGGCCAGGGCCTCCAGCACGGAACCGTCGGTCGAGACCCCGGTCTTGGTCTTCTTGATCACAGGCAGCCCCAGGTCCTCGAAGAGCACCTTGGAGAGCTGCTGGGGCGAATTGATGTTGAAGCTGCGGCCGGACAGGTCATAGATCTTGCGCTCCAGCTCGGCGGTGGTTTGGGCGATCTCGCCGGAGATCCCCGAAAGCACCGCCGCATCCACCAGCACGCCCAGGGCCTCCATGTCCGCCAGGACAAAGGTGAGCGGCATCTCGATCTCATGGTAGATGTGCTCCACCTTGACGCGGGCCATGTGCTCGGTGAGTTTGTCCTTGAGCGGCCGCAGCACCTCGGCGTGCGCGGCCAGGAAGCTGCCGCGCTCCTCTTGGCCCAGATCGCTTGGTTCCCGTGCGCCGCGTCCGCTGCCCAGGAGGTCCTTGAGCGTGGGGATGGACCTTCCCAGGTAAGACCGGGCAAGGTCCTCCAGGCGCGTGCCGCTGCTGGCGGCATCTATGCAGTAGGCGGCCAGCAGGGTGTCGAACACGTCGGCCTGTATGCGCAGACCCTGCTGTTCGGCCAGCACGAGCGCCTGCTTGGCATCGTGCAGGACGAGCGTTGCGCCCTTGCGCCCCAGAGGCGCCAGATAGGCCTGCTCGTCAAGACAGACCCGGGTGACATCACGCCCGGCCACGGCCGAACCGATACCCTGGACGATGTAGAAACCGTGCTCGCCCGCTATCTCGGGGTCGCTGCAATGTTCGATGCGTCCCTGATGGACAGGGGCCGCCGGCAGGGCGGCCTTGCCGAGCTCGGCCAGCAGGGCCTTGAATTCGAGCTCCTGGAAGACGGCCGCCAGGCGTTCTTCGTCGCGGTCCTTGAGCGCCAGATCGCTGAGCCCGACCTCGAAGGCCGCGTCACGGTCAAGGCTCGCCAGGGCGTAGCTCAGGCGCGCCAGCTCGACGTTCTCCTTGATGGCCTTCTTCTGCTTTTCCGAAGCCAGACTGTCGGCGGAGGCAATGATCTGGTCGAGGTGCCCGAGCCTGGTGATGAGGTCGACCGCGCCTTTTTCGCCGATGCCGGGGATGCCCGGGATATTGTCCGAAGAGTCGCCCATGATGGCCAGGAGGTCGGCAATGTACTCCGGGGGCACCTTGAACCTGGCCTGGACCCCGGCGCGGTCATAGACCTGGTCCTTGAGGGTGTCCCACATCATCACCTTGTCATCCACGAGCTGCATCAGGTCCTTGTCGCCCGATATGATGACCACCTGGGCCTGGTCCTTGAAGCGCCTGGCCAGCGTGGCGATGATGTCGTCGGCCTCTTCCTTCTCCATCTGCAGGATGGGTATGCCCAAGGCCTCCACCACCTCCAGGATATAGGGGAACTGGGCCCGCAAGGCCTCGGGCATGCGCTGGCGCGTGGCCTTGTAGGCCTGGTACTGCTCATGCCGGTGCGTGGGTCCCTTGGGATCAAGCACGAAGGCGATATACCGGGGAGCCTTGTCCTTGAGGAGCTTAAAAAGCATGCGCGTCAGGATGTACACGGCATTGGTGGGCTTGCCCGTCGAGGTCGTCATCTCGCGCATGGCGTAGAAGGCGCGGTAGATGTATGAGCTGCCGTCGATCAGGTAGACGTGCATACGTGCTCCCGATAATCCGCCAGGATCCTGGCATGGTCGAAGGCCAGGGGTTCGGGCAGGTGGTCCAGCGTGAAGACCGCGGCCTCGGCCGCGTCGTCCTGGCCTTTGAGATCCCCAAGGCCACGGGCGGCGAAGACCGTGCTGATGGTATGGCCGCGCGGGTCGCGCGCCGGGTCGGAATAGACACCCAGAAGTCTGAGCCCATCGACCTCAAGGTTGGTCTCTTCCTTGGCCTCGCGAACCGCCGCCTGTTCGACCGACTCGCCGTAGTCGACGAATCCGCCCGGTAGGGCCCATCCATGGGGAGGGTTCTTGCGTCTGATCAGCACGACGCCCCCCCCATAGGCGATAATGATGTCCACGGTGGGCGCGGGATTCCGGTAGGCGCTGATGGTCCGGCCGCAGTGTGGACAGGTCAGGGCCGCATGAGCACCCATCAGTTCCCCTTGATGCCGATCGTGATCTCGAAGCCGTTTTCCGAGTGCATGCGCACGACCGCCGCATCCTTCAGGCCGGCGCAGACCTCTTCGATCGCGGCCTTGCTCTCGGGCGTCAAGGTCATTTCCTTGCAGGCGATTACAATGATGCCGTTGGCCAGCGATATCTTGAGGCCGCGCCCCTTCTCGGTGGCCTTGATGATCTGGCTGATGGTCTGGGTGACGGCCCAGGAAAGCGCATTGTAATCGACCTTGACGTAGTGGCTCTTGGCGCCGTTGATATCGAGCTCCACCTTGGACTCGTGCTTGAAACGCATATCCGCCAGCATGAAATCCATCTCGTTGACCAGATACTCCTTGAGCTCGATGGCGGTAATGCCCTCGGTGGCCATCTGGACCTTGTAGCTGACGGCCTTGAGGATGTGGTCGATCTTGTCGGCGCCCTGGGCGATGGATTCGATGTCCTTGTTGTTCTTCTCCTTGACCTTGAGGATCTCTTCCAGCGAAGCGTCCTTGAGCTTCTCGATGGTCTCGTTGCGCGCCTGGAGGAGCTGCGAGCGGCCCATGATCCACATCAAGGGCGTATTGAGGTTATGGATCAGACCGCCCAGCAGGGTCCCGACATGGCCGAGCACTTGTTCTCTCATGGTTCCTCCACAAAGGCGCGATAGGCCAGGTACGTGGAATAGACATCCACCTTGGAAGACAGTTCAAACGGGGCATGCATGGACAGCAGCGCCGGCCCCATATCCACGACATCCATACCGTATTCGGCCAGGAACTTGGCCACGGTGCCGCCCCCGCCTTCGTCCACCTTGCCGAGTTCGCCCGTCTGCCACGGGATGCCGCGCCGGTTCAGGACCCCGCGCAGCCAGCCCATGTATTCGGCGTGGGCCTCGCTCGATCCCGCCTTGCCGCGCGAGCCGGTGAACTTGGTCACGCAGACGCCGTAACCCATGCGGGCGGCATTGGTCTTTTCGTGCACCTCGGGATAATCCGGGTCCAGGGCGCCGTTGACGTCGCCGGAGATGGCCTTGCTGCGGTAAAGCACGCGGCTGGGGATGATCTGCTGCTTGAAGCTCTGCGCCAGCTGCCAGAGCACCTCTTCTAAGAAGATGCTCTTGGCCCCGGTGTTGCCCTCGCTGCCGATCTCCTCCTTGTCCACCAGCAGGGCGATGGTGGTATAGGGAGGGTTCTTGGCATCGCGCACGGCCGCATAGGCCGTCCAGGCGCACACGCGGTCGTCCTGCCCGTAGGCGCCGATGAGCGAGCGGTCCAGCCCCACCTCGCGCGCCGCGCCGGAAGGCACGATCTCGATATCGGCCGAGACGAAGTCCTGCTCGACCATGCCGTATTTGCTTTTCAAAAGCTTGAGGACGGCCGCCTTGACCTTCTCTTCCTTGACCTCCAGATCCGGTCGTGAACCGAAGATGATATTGAGCTTCTCGCCCTGGAAGGCCTCGCTGACCCGTTTCTCCGCATGCACCTTCCCCGCCAGGTGGGGTAGCAGGTCCTCGATGGTGAAGCAGGGCTCGTCAGCCTCCTCGCCGATGGTAATCGTGACGGACGAACCGTCTTCCCTGACCACCACGCCGTGCAGCGCCAGCGGCCGGGCCAGCCATTGGTACTTCTTGATCCCGCCGTAGTAGTGGGTCTTGAGCATGGCCAGCTCCGTATCTTCGTACAGGGGGTTGGCCTTGAGGTCCAGCCGCGGGCTGTCCAGGTGAGCCACCACGATGCGCACGCCATCGGCCAGGGGTCTGGTCCCCTTGCGGCACAGGGCCAGGGCCTTGCCGCGGTTCTCGATCCGGATCAGCCCCCTGGCGCTCAAGCCCATGATGTAGGCCACGGCCTCGCGCTCGGTCTTGACCCGCGACATGAAGGTCAGATAGTCGCGGCAAAAGTCCTCGATCTGTTTGTCACGATCCTTCAGGATCACCCAACCCGATTGGTGCTTGGCTTCCGGCCCTTTCTTCTTCGGCATCACACCCCTCAACTTTTGCATCACCCTAGCATACTATTCCACCCAGAACCACTTTGCAACCCATTCCCCACTGCCGGCTGCGTTCCAGACCGATCGGCTGACCGGCTAACCTTCCGTGAACCTCCCCGCTATGGGGGTCCGGCACTGGGCGCAGCAGCCGTCCACCATGCGCTTGGCCTGGATGGAAAACCCCATGCGTTCGATCACGGTTGCGCCGCACCTCGGACAATAGGTGTGCTCGCTGGCCCGTCCCGGGACATTCCCGGTGTATACGAATTTCAGGCCTTCGGCCAGTCCGATATCGCGCGCCTGCTCCAGCGCATCGGCCGAGGTCGGCGCGGCCTTGTCATAGTGGTAGCGCGGGTAGTAGCGGCTGACATGCCAGGGGATGTCGGCGCTCACGGACTTGATGAAGGCCGCGATGTCCTTGAGCTCGGCGGCCGAGTCGTTTTCGCCCGGGATCAACAGCGTGGTGACCTCGATCCAGACCCCGGCCGCGTGGTAGGCTGAGATGGCTTCCAGCACGGGCTTCAATCTGGCCTTGCACAGCTCCTTGTAGAACCGGTCCGTGAAGGCCTTGAGATCGACGTTGGCCGCGTCGATCAGGCCCGGGAACTCATCCCTGATCACGTCCGCCGAGGTATAGCCGTTGGTGACCAGCACATTGGCGATGCCCCTGGTTCTGGCAAGGGCCGCCGTATCCAGGACATACTCCAGGTAGATGGTTGGTTCGGTATAGGTGTACGCGATGGAGGCGCAGTGGCGCGCCTGGGCCTCTTTGACGACATCCTCAGGGAAAAAGTCACGGCCCGTGATGCGCCCTTGCTCGCGCGGGTACTGGGAGATATCGCTGTTCTGACAGAACTCGCACTGCAGGTTGCAGCCCACGGTGGCGATGGAATACGAGCGCGAGCCGGGCAGGAAATGGAAGAGCGGTTTTTTCTCGATGGGATCGACGTTGGCGGCGATAGACCTTCCCCACACCAGGCTGTAGAGGGTCCCGCCTTCGTTGCGCCTGACCGCGCAGATGCCGGAGTGGCCCTCCTTGATGATGCAGCCGTGCGGGCACAGCCGGCACTGCACCGTCTCGCCCTGGTGCTGTTTCCAGAACCGCGCCTGTTTCATGTCAGTCTCGGTACCGCGCCCCCTTGTCGGCCGAGAGGCTTAAATCGGCGTAGCGTTTGAGCACCCCGGACAAGTTCTGGGTGGGGCGCCGCCAGCTCCTTTTCCGGCGTTCCAGTTCGGGGCCGTCAACCTTGAGATCGAGCCTGCGCCCGGGTATGTCGATACTTATAATATCCCCATCCTCCACAAAGGCAAGGGGGCCGCCCTCGGCCGCTTCGGGCGAGCAGTGCCCGATGGCCGCCCCGCGCGTGCCGCCGCTGAAGCGTCCGTCGGTAATCAGGGCCACGTCCTTGTCCAGTCCCATGCCGGCGATGGCCGAGGTGGGGGTGAGCATCTCCCGCATGCCCGGTCCGCCCTTGGGGCCTTCGTAGCGGATGATGACGACATCGCCCGCCTTGATGCCGCCCGCCAGGATCACCTTGACGGCCGCATCCTCGCCGTCGAAGACGCGCGCCGTACCCTCGCGCCGCATCATCTCGGGGGCCACGCCTGACTGCTTGACCACCGCGCCGTCGGGGGCCAGCGTGCCTTTCAGGATGGCGATGCCGCCCTCGCGGTGATAGGCCTTGGCGATGGGCCGGATTACGTCTTCATCGAGAATGCGGGCCGCCTTCAAGTTTTCCCCAAGCGTCCGGCCTGTTGCGGTCATCACGGTGGCGTTCAGCACGCCCAGATCGTTCAAGCGCCGCAGGACGCCCTGGATGCCGCCCGCCTGGTACAGGTCCTCGATGTGGTGCGGGCCGGCCGGCGACATGCTGCACAGGTGCGGGACCTTGCGGCTCATATCGTCGAAGTCCATGAGGTCGAGCGTGATCCCGGCCTCGTGCGCCACGGCCGGGACATGCAGGACCGTATTGGTAGAGCAGCCCAAGGCCATGTCCACGGCGATGGCGTTCTTGAAGGCAGCGGCCGTGGCGATATCGCGGGGTTTGATATCCTTGGCCAGGAGCTCCATGACCTGCATGCCGGCCTGTTTGGCCAGGCGGATGCGTTCGGAAAAAGGCGCCGGCACCGTGCCGTTGCCGGGCAATCCAAGGCCCAAGGCCTCGGTCAGGCAGTTCATGGAGTTGGCCGTGAACATCCCGGAGCACGAGCCGCAGGTCGGGCAGGCGCATTCCTCCAGTTCATGCAGCTCTTCCTCGCTCATGGTCCCGGCCCTGACCCGGCCCACGCCCTCGAAGACGCTGATCAGGTCCACGCTCTTTCCGCGGTAGCGTCCGGCCAGCATGGGGCCGCCCGAGACCACCACGGCCGGGATGTTCAGGCGCAAAGCTGCCATGAGCATGGCCGGCACGATCTTGTCGCAGTTGGGCACGAAGACCAGGGCGTCGAAGGCATGCGCCATGGCGGTGAGCTCGATGGAGTCCGCGATGATCTCGCGCGAGGGCAGGGAATAGTGCATGCCGGCGTGGTTCATGGCGATGCCGTCGCAGATGCCGATGACCGAGAACTCGAAGGGCGTGCCGCCGGCTAAACGCACGCCGGCCTTGACCGCCGAGACGATCTGATTCAGGTGCATGTGTCCGGGGATAAGCTCGTTGGCCGAATTGACCACGCCAACAAAGGGCCTCCCGATCTCCTCGTCCGTCAGCCCCAGGGCCTTCAGGAGCGAACGGTGCGGGGCCTTTTCCAGGGATTTCTTGGCATTGTCACTTCTCATCACGATACCTCTGCTCAAAAAGGAATTTGATGCTATATCGCATGTAGGCCCTGTCTTTTCAACTCCAAACCCGGCCCTGACTCTCATTGCAGGGACCGTGGCGGAGACCTTGCCTCAAGCGGATTTATCCTTGAGCGTGGTGCTGATGGCCCGGCCCGATTCGAGCATGGCCTTGGCCGCCAGGAAGACCTGGGTCAGGTTCTCCATCTGAACGGCCTGTTCCAGGCTGCCGGCATGGAGGCTGGTATTGATGGCCTGCTTGGTCAAGCGTAGGCCCAGCGGGTTCTTGACCTGCATGAGCCGGGCAAGGCCCAGGCCCGTTTCCAGTACTTCCTCGCGGGGGACCATGCGGCTGGCCAGGCCCAGGGCCATGACCTCGGCCGCCGCCAGGGTCTCTCCGGTCAGCATCATCTCGTAGGCCCTTCCGGTGCCGATCATGCGCGGCAGCAGATAGCTGCAGGCCATGTCAGCCCCTCCCAGGCCCACATTGATATAGGCCGCCGAAAAGCGCGCGTCCTCGGCGATCACGCGCAGGTCCGCGGCCAGCGCGAAGCTGAAACCCAGCCCCATGGCCGCGCCGTGCACCACCGCGATGATCGGCTGCGGGGCCTTGCGCATCAAGGCGACGATGCCGGTGAGCCCGGCCTGGTAATCCAGGGCGTCCTGCATATTCAGGCCGGCCATGGCCTCGGCGCTGTCCTTGAGGTCGAGTCCGGCGCAGAAGCCCTTGCCGCTGCCTTTAAGGATGATCACGTTGACGCCGGTATCATGAACCCGCTCGGTCCAGAAAGCGGAAAGCTCTTGCATCATGAGCCGGTTCACCGCATTGTAGGCCTGCGGCCGGTTCAGGTTCAAAAGGCCGATCCCCGGCTCGATGATCTCATAGGTAATGGTCTGGTAATCCATGGTGTTTCCTCCTTTTTCTTGCATTCAAATCCCGATAGGTCCGGGCATCATGAGGCCTATACTACAGGAGCACCACTATGAAAAGTGCCGAATATTCTTTCGGTTGCACATCGTACAAAGGCTGACCTTGACAGCCCTTCCCGGACCTGTTTAAAGGTGTGACCGTATCATTAGCGCATTCCCATGCTATGAGGGGGTTTTCCAAAACATGGCGGTTCAAGGTCTGAAGATGCCGGTGGCGGCATGGCTTACGGCCCTGCGCCTTCCCTTCACCACGGTAGCCGTGGTCCCGTTCGGCATCGGCGTTTATCTGGCTTATGTCAACGGCCACACGATCTCGGTGCGCGCGTCGCTGGCAGGCACCCTGGCCGTGTTCCTCCTGTGCGTCGCGTGCTATCTGATCGGTGAAGTCACGGACCAGGCCGAGGACTCGAAGACCTTGGCCGTAGGCAGGACCCCCTTTTCCGGCGGAACCCTGGCCGTGGTGGGCGGGCATCTGGAGGCCGGAAAGGTCATGACGGCCGCGTGGCTGAGTTTCGCCGCGGCAGCCCTGCTGGGTCTGTATATCTTCTCCATCCACCCCGAACCCTGGCTGATCGGCCTGGGGGCCTTCGGCGCCCTGTCCGCGGTCCTGTATTCATTGCCCCCGGTCAGGCTGGTCAAGCGCGGCGTGGGCGAGGTGCTGATCGGCGTCTGTTACGGGTGGCTGCCCCTGGTTGCGGGCTATGGCTGCGCCACGGGCGCCATGCCGCCGCAGTCCTACCTGTTCTGCCTGCCCGTGGTCTTGAGCATCTTCAACGTTATCCTGTTAAACGAGTTCCCTGATTATGATCCCGACCGCTCGACCGGCAAACGCAACCTGCTCGTCAGGCTCGGTCGGGAACGCGGGGCCCGGATCTACGCCGCCGCATCACTCCTCACGGCCATCACGCTTTTGATCCTCTGGCACTATTATAAACCTCTTTCCGCCGTACATCTGGCGCTGGTCCTGCCGGGCGTCATGCTCGCGCTGGCCCTGGCCCATCAGGTGCTGTACGCCAGGAGGTGGTCTTCCACCCTCACAATCGAGCGGGTCTGCGGGCTGACCATCCTCCTCAACCATATCTCATCGCTGACCATAGGGGGCCTGGTTAGATGGTAGTTGCCCCCTACGTATCGGTCCACAATTTGCTGCGCCAGTTCCGGGCCGCCCTGCTCTTTAAGAAATCAACCGGCTGGCGACATTTCCCGGATTGGCTTGCCCGCAATGCCTGGCACTCGATCCCGGTGGCCGCCGGCGCGGTGGGCATGGGCTGCATCGGGTTCGGGACGCATGCGGTGTGGGAAGTGACCGAGGCCTGCAACCTGCGCTGCCGCCACTGCCATGCCACCAGCAGCACGGCTTCTCCGGATGAACTAGACACCCGGGAAGGTTTCCATCTCCTGGAGCAGATCGCCGGTTTGAGGGGCTTTCAGATGCTGGCCTTTTCCGGCGGAGAGCCGCTGGTGAGGAAGGATATCGACGACCTCTTGGCCTACAGCAAAAAACAGGGTTTGGTCAATGTGATCGCCACCAACGGGACGCTGATCGACTACGCACGAGCCAAGGCGCTTAAAGAATTGGGCGTCAAGGGCGTGGCCGTGAGCTTCGACTCCACCGATCCGGCCATCCACAACCATATCCGGCAGAGCCCCACGGCCTTCGAGCGTGCGATGCGCGGGATCGAGGCCTGCCGCAGGGCCGGCATGGTCATCCAGCTCAACTATACGGCCATGAAGGAGAACATCCGGACGTTACCGGAGGTGGTGCGCTTCGCCCATGAGATACACGCCGATATCATGCTATGCTACCAGCTCGTGCCCATGGGCCGGGGCGGCGCCATCGCCGCGTCGGCGTTGTCGCCCGAGGAGAACCGCGCCCTGATGTGCACGGTCAGGGCATTACAGAAGAACGCCATCACCATCGTCGAGCCGGTGGCCGGACCTCAGTACTGGAGCCATCTCTTGGACCGCGACCACACCGATCCCAAAAAGCTCATCCGCAAAAGCGCGTTTCATGGCTGTGCCGCGGGCTGGGGCCTCATCTATGTCAAGCCCCAGGGCGATGTCTGGCCCTGCCCGTTCGTGCCGATCAGCGGCGGCAACATCAGGAACATGGCGCTCAAGGATATTCACCGGGGAAGCGACATCTTCTGCAAGCTCTCGAACCGGGACAACCTCAAGGGCAAGTGCGGCGAGTGCGAGAACCGGCACATCTGCGGCGGCTGCCGGGGCAAGGCCTATGCAGCCTGCGGCGATGCCCTTGAAGCCGATCCCACCTGTTACCTGCATTACCAGGCCATGCCCGAATACCTCGCCTGGATGCAAACCGGCACCCCGGCCCAGGGATCGTAGCACCCGGGTATTGTCCTTGGCGCACTTTTCCATTTGACAAAAGCGGCGCGATACGGTTGTATGTTCTTCCATGAAGAAACATGACGGTCGACTCTCCTGGTGGCGTAGCACTGACGCATAAGGGGTCGACGAGTGCGGCAATGACGGGCAAGGCGACCTCAAGGTCGCCTTTTTTTATTGCACCGGGGCTGAATCACCAACGAGATGGGCACCACATGAGGACACAATGAACGGTTCGAAGATCCTGCTCGGCAACGAGGCGATCGCCTACGGCATCCTGGCCGCCGGCGCCGGCGTGGTGGCGTCCTATCCCGGGACGCCCGCATCCGAAATCTGCGAGACGGCCTTCAGCGCGGTCAAGGCGCACGGACTGCCCGTGCACGTGGAGTGGTCCATCAACGAGAAGACCGCCTTCGAGGTGGCCTACGCCAATGCCATTGCCGGCCGGCGTTCGGCCGTGGCCATGAAGCAGGTGGGCTTCAACGTGGCATCTGACCCGGCCATGAGCGCGGCCTACATGGGCACCGCCGGCGGCATGCTCATCATCGTGGCCGACGACCCGGGGCCGCACTCCTCCCAGACCGAGCAGGACACCCGCCTCTTCGCCCAGTTCGCCAAGCTGCCGGTCCTCGACCCCAGCAGCCCGGCCGAGGCCCTGCGCATGACGATCGAGGGCTTCGCCTTTTCCGAGGAGTTCCACACGGCCGTAATTTTGAGGCCGACCACGCGCGTCTGCCATGCGCGCCAGCTCGTGGAGGTCCCTGCCTTTCAATCCGCGAAACAGGCCGAACCGGTCTTCCACAAGGACCCGGCGCGCTGGGCCGCCACGCCCGGCCCCCGTCTGGCTCTCCACCACGAGCTCAACGCCAAGATCGCGGCCTTGATGCGCCACCCCTGGGCCAAACCACGGCTCACCATGGGCACCGGCGCCGAAACAATCGCGGTCGTGGCCTCGGGCGTGGCCCATGCCTACCTGCTCGATGTCCTGACCGGCTTCAAGCGCTGGAAGGATATGTGCCTCTACAAGGTGGACATGCCCTGGCCCATGGACCCGGCCGAGCTGGCTAGCCTGGCCGAGAGGCACGCGACCGTGCTCGTCGTGGAGGAGACCGAGCCGGTCATCGAGCAGCAGTTCCCCTGCCGCGCCAGGGTGCGCGGACGGATGGACGGCACCGTGCCGAACGCGGGTGAACTGAACCCCGAGATCGTGATGGCACTCCTGGATACGGTGAGCGGCGGCAGCCCTCAAGGCGAGGCCATTGAGGCGCGCAAGGGCCGGCGTCCCTCGCTGTGCGCGGGCTGCTCGCACCGCGGGGCCTTCTTTGCCGTCAAGCGCGCCCTGCCCAAGGGGATCTACACCTCGGACATCGGCTGCTATACCCTGGGGCTCAACCTGGGCGCCGTTGACACCTGCCTGTGCATGGGCGCGGCCGTGTCGCAGGCCGCGGGCTTCTACCACGCCTTCAAGCACACCCCTTCCCCGCCGCCCATCGCGGCCATCATCGGCGACTCCACCTATTTCCATGCCGGCATCCCGCCCACCATCAATGCCCTGGTCACGGGTGCGCGCTTCGTGCTGGTGATCCTGGACAACGCCACCACGGCCATGACCGGCCACCAGCCGACCCCGGCCACCGGAGGGGTGACGAGCGACTATGAGGGCCGGACGCTTCAGCTCGAAGAGGTCCTCACGGGCTGCGGGGTGCGCACGATCGTCACCCACGACCCCTACGACATCCCGGGCTTTACCCAGGCGGTCAGGCAGGCCTATGCCCGCAGCGCGGATGAAGGTGTCGCGGCCGTCATCGCCCGGCACCCCTGCATCCGCGACCGGCAGGCCCTGGCCCGCCAGGCCTCCTTCACCATGTCCGTGACGGACGCGTGCACCCTGTGCGGCTACTGCGTCAAGGAATTCGAATGCCCGGCGCTCATCCCGGGCGAAGAAAAGATGACCATCGAGCGGGGCCTGTGCATCGGGTGCGGCGTGTGCGTGCACGCCTGCCCGAGGCACGCCATCGTGGCTGGAAGCAAGGCATGAACGCGCTGCTCCAGTACCTGCTCACCGGGATCGGCGTCGGGACGCTCTATAGCCTGATCGCCGCCGGGTTCTGCCTGACCTACAATACGAGCGGCATCATCAATTTCGCCCAGGGCGAGTTCGTGATGCTGGGCGGCATGCTCTCGGTGTGGCTGCACCAGTTCCAGGGCCTGCCCCTGCCGATGTCCATGCTCCTGGCCATCGGCCTGACCGCCCTGGCCGGCACGGCCGTGGAGCGCCTGGCCATTCGCCCCGCGCGCGGCTCCGGTCTGACCACGCTCATCATCATCACCATCGGGGTCTCGTTCATCCTCAAGGCCCTGGTGGGGGTCGTCACCAAGGACGAGTTCCAGCTGCCGGCCCTGCCCGGACCGACGGCCGTGGCGGTGCTGGGGGCCACGATCACGGTCCAGACGCTCTGGATCCTCGCCCTGGGCGCCGCAATCGTGCTGGCCCTGGGCCTGTTCCTGAAGTACACTTTGCTCGGCACGACGCTGCGCGCCATGGCCGAAGACCGGCAGGCCATCCGCAACCTGGGCGTGGACTCGCAGGCCTTGCCGGTCCTGGCCTTCGGCATGAGCGCCGCCATCGGCGCCGCGGCCGGGGTGCTCATCACCCCGCTCACCCAGATGAGCTGGCTCAAGGGCACCGAGCTGGGCCTCAAGGGTTTCTGCGCCGCGGTGCTGGGCGGCATGGGCAGCCTGCCCGGCGCGGTGGTGGGCGGCCTGGTGATCGGCATCGCCGAGACCTGCGGCAGCGCCGTGTTCTCGGGCTACAAGGAGGTCATCGCCTTCGCCCTGGTGCTCGCCATCCTCTACACCCGGCCGCAGGGCATCCTAGGGGGGCGGCTGTGAAAAGGCTTTTCCTCCTGGTGGCGCTCGTGTGCGCGCCGGTGCTGCTCTTCCGGGGAGAGCTGACCTATTACCTCTCGCTCATGACCATGGCCGGCATCAGCGCCATCGTGGCTATCAGCCTCAACCTCCTCTTGGGCTACACGGGCCAGATCTCGCTCTGCCATGCGGCCTTCTTCGGCCTGGGCGCCTATGCCGCGGCCATCACAAGCGTCAACTTCGGCCTCAATCCCTGGCTCGGGCTGTCATTCTCCGGGGTGCTCCCGGCCGGCGTGGCCGTGCTGGTGGGCCTCCCCACCGTGCGGCTCAAGGAGCACTACCTGGCCATGGCCACGCTCGGCATCGGCGTGATCGTGTATGCGTCTCTCAGGGCCGACCCGTTTGGCGCCACCGGCGGTCCGGGCGGCATCTTCGCCATCCCCGCGCTTGAGCTCCTGGGCGTAAAGGTGGACAGCGATGTCAGCCGCCATGTCCTGGTCGCGGCCGTGCTGATCATTGTGTATGTCCTGTGCGAGTCCCTGATCCGCTCGCGCTTCGGGGCCCTCATGCAGGCCGTGCATGCCAGCCCCAAGGCCGTGTCATCGCTGGGCATCGACCTCGAGGCCGCCAAGCTCAAGGTCTTTGTTTTAAGCGCCTCTTTGGCCGGCCTGGCGGGCGGGCTCTACTGCTTCTGTTCGCCTTTGGCCTACATCAACCCCGACGATGTGGCCTCGGTCATGCTCTCGGTCAAGTTCATCGTCATGGTGGTGATAGGCGGCTCCATGAGCCTTTTGGGCGGGGTCGTCGGCGCCTTGGTCGTCGTCTGGCTGCCCGAGCTCCTGCGGGCGTCATCCGCCTGGGTGCCGCTCGTCAATCCGACCGATCTCGAGGCCGTCATCTACGGGGTGGTGCTGATCGCCACGCTCATCTATGCACCGCAGGGGCTCATCAGGCCAGGAGGCTCCCATGCTCAGGGTTGAAGGCCTGTCCAAGACGTTTTACAAGCTCAAGGCCGTGGACAGCCTGGAGCTTACCGTAAGAGAAGGCGGCATCACGGCCCTGATCGGGCCCAACGGCGCGGGCAAGACCACCACCTTCAACATGATCACGGGCTTCTTGAGGCCCGACCGCGGCCGCATCCGGTTCGAAGGCAAGGATATCACGCACCGGCGCCCGCACGGCGTGGCCCGTCTGGGATGCATCCGCACCTTCCAGGGCGTGGAGGCCTTTACCGGCATGAGCGTGCTGGACAACGTCCTGATCGGCGCCAGCCGCGCCTACTGCCACCGCATCCTGCCAGCCCTGGCGCGCACGCCCGGCTACCGCCGGCGCGAACGGCAGGCGCGCGCTGAGGCCATGGCCGCACTCGAGCTGGTCGGTCTGGATGGAGCGGCCGGCTTACCCGTAGGGGCTCTGGGGTTCGGACAACTCCGGCTCATGGAGATCGCGCGGGCCCTGGCGGCTTCCCCCAGGATCCTGCTCCTGGACGAACCCGGGGCCGGGCTCAACTCGCGCGAGGTGGAGGACCTGGCGGCACTCCTCAAACGCTTGAACGGCCGCGGCCTCACCATCTTCATCATCGACCACGACATGCAGCTCATCATGGAGATCTCGGATACGGTGATCGTCATGGACCGCGGGGCCTGCATCGCCCAGGGCACGCCCAAAGAGATCCAGACCGACCAGGCGGTGATCGCCGCCTACCTGGGGGGCTAAAACGGTGCTCAGGCTGACAAACGTCAACACCTACTACGGGGCGCTGCACATCCTCAAGAACATCTCGCTGCACGTCGGTGCTTCCGAGATCGTGGTGGTCTTCGGGGCCAACGGCTCGGGCAAGTCCACCCTGCTCAAGTCCATCGCCGGCATCATCCCCTTCCGGGGAGGCGAGATCGTTCTGGATCAAAAGCCGCTCGCCGCGCAGGGTCCGGCCGAGGCCATCCGGCAGGGGGTGGCGCTGGTGCCCGAAGACCGCGGGCTCTTCAGGACCCTGACCGTGCGCGAAAACATCGCCATGGCCCTGGCCCACCGGGGACTCTGCCTAGGCCCCAGGGGAAAGGCCCTGATTGAGGAGAGCCTGGCCGTGTTCCCGGCCCTGGCCGAGCGGGCCAGCCAGCTCGCCGGGACGCTCTCGGGCGGGGAGCAGCAGATGCTCGCCATCGCCCGCGCGCTTGCCACGCGTCCGCGGCTGCTGCTCTTGGACGAGCTCTCCAGCGGTCTTGCGCCGGCCATCATAACGATGATATTGGAACGCCTGCGCTCCTTGCGCGCCGAGCAGGGCACCGCCATCCTCCTGGTCGAGCAGAATGGCCGGCTGGCCCTGGACATCGCCGAGAGGGGGTATGTGATGGAGACGGGCAAGGTGGTGTTCAGCGGGAGCGCCGCCGACCTGAAGGACAATCCCGAGATCGTGCGCGCCTATCTCGGCCAGGCAGGGGGGAGAGATGTCTTCCGGACGCATTGACGCCATCAACGCCGGGGATCAGCTGCGCCAGCTGCAGCTCGAAGGACTCCAGGCCACGCTCAACCGGGCCTATCGGAACGTCAGCTACTACCACGAGCTCTTCAAGAAGCAGGGCCTCGTGCCCGAGGACTTGGGCACGCTTTCAGACCTAGAGCGCCTGCCCTTCACCACCAAGGAGACGCTGCGCGAAAACTACCCCTACGGACTCTTCGCGGTCAAGCTCTCCGAGATCATGCGCATCCATTCCTCGGCCGGCACCACGGGCCACCCGACGGTGGCGGGCTTCAACCGCAACGACATGCGCCACTGGCGCGAGGTCAGCGGCCGCGTGCTTACACTGGCGGGCATCGGCCCCGGCGACATCGTGCACATCGCCTTCGGGTCGAGCTTCTTCACCGGCGGCGCCGGTCTGCACCACGGGGCCGAGGAACTCGGCGTGACCTTGATCCCCACCTCCAGCGTGGACCTGGAACGCCATGCGCGCATGATCATGGACTACGGCGCCACGGCCCTCATCGCCACGCCCTGCTATGCCCTGGCTTTCATGGAGACCTTCGAAGCCTTGGGTGTGGGCCCTGCGGAGATCCCGCTCAAGAAAGGGCTCTTAGGCGGCGAACCGTGGAGCGAGGACATGCGCGCGGCCATCGAGAAGGGGCTCGGCATCGAGGCCTATGACCACTACGGCCTGAGCGAGATCTACGGCTCGGCCGTGGCGGCCGAATGCCATAGCCGCAGCGGCCTGCACATCTTCGAGGACCAGGTGATCCCGGAGGTCATCGACCCGGCCACGGGAGAAGTCCTGGGAGAAGGCCGGGAGGGCGAGCTCGTGCTGACCACCATCACCAAGGAGGCCATGCCGCTCATCCGCTACCGCACCGGCGACATCACGACCCTGATCGAGGGCGAGTGTGCCTGCGGCCTAGCCGTGCCGGGCCGGCGCATGGCGCGCATCGCTTCGCGCACGGACGACTCGATCGAGGTCTCCGGCATCGAGATCTCGGCCCGCATGATCGAGGACATCCTGACGCCCCTGGTGGGCGAGCGCCCCCGCTTCCAGGTGCTCGTCACCCGCGAAGGCACCAACGACATCGTGGAGGTGCACCTTGAGCTGCCCGAGGGCGGACCGGACGATTCCCGGGAGCGCCTGAAAGAAACCCTGGTGCACGCCGTGCGCGCCCAGCTCATCGATCTCTTGGGCTCGACGATCCGGCTCATCTGCGCCCCTCCCATGGGCCTTTCGGGCGTGGTGGAGCATCGCACCAAGATCATTGATCGCAGGTTCTTGAAACCGTGAGGGGGAACCCCTCGTAAAAAAGGAGGATGGTTATGAAGAAATTGTCTCTTATGTGTTTGCTGGCGCTGGTGGGCATGGTTTCCCCGCTGCTGGCCTTAGAGCCCGTCAAGATCGGGGTGCTGGTGGGGCTCTCCGGTCCCGAGGGGCATATCGGCGAGCCGTCCAAGGCCGTGGCCATGATGGCGGCCGCCGAGATCAACGCCAAGGGCGGCATCCTGGGACGTCCCATCGAGCTTATCTTCGCCGACACCCAGAGCAACCCCGGCAAGGCGGCCCTGGAGGCCAAGCGCCTGATTGAGACCGAAAAGGTCGTGGCCATCGCCGGACCGACCGGTACGGGCTCGGCCATGGCGGTCCTCAAGATCGTCCAGGACGCGCAGGTCCCGACCGTGGGCTTCGTGGGCGGCACCCCGCCGGTGGAGCCGGTGCGCCAGTTCATGTTCAAGAGCCCGCAGAAGACCGTCACGGCCGTGGAGCGCACCTATACCTATCTCAAGGCCAAGGGCCTCAAGAAGATCGCCATCCTCACCGCCTCGGATAACTTCGGGCAGGAAGGCAAGGCCTCCCTGGAGAAGCTGAGCGCGCGGTACGGCCTCGAGATCGTGAACGCCCAGGTCTTTGATACGACCGACAGCGACGTGAGCGTGCAGCTCACCAAGATCAAGGGCAGTGCACCGCAGGCCGTGGTGTGCTGGACCATCGGCGGCATCGGGGCCATCGTGACCAAGAACTTCCGCCAGCTGGGGATGAGGATGCCGCTCATCCACTGCCACGGCCAGGCCGACCCCAAATACCTTGAGCTCGCGGGTACGGCGGCCGAGGGCACCATCATGCCCACCACCAAGCTCATGGTCATCGACCAGATACCCAAGAACGACCCGCAGTTCGCGGTGCTCTCGAGGTTCAAGGACGACTATGAGAACAAGAAGAAGATCGGCAAGACCGGCGCCCACTCCGGCTATGCCTGGGACGCCATGCAGCTCCTGGCGCTCGGCCTCAAGAAATCGAACGGCCAGGGCGGCCTCGCCCTGGCCAAGGCCATCGAGGGGGTCAAGGGCTATGTCGGCGTCAGCGGCGTCTACAACATGAGCGCCCAGGACCATTGCGGGCTGGCCGTGGACTCCATGGTCATGGCACAGGTGAAGAACGGGAAATGGACACTGATCAAGTAGATAAGCAGATATTCATGGTGGGGACCGGCGGCCAGGGCATCCTGCTGTTAGCCAGGGCCCTGGCCGAGATCGCCGTGCAGCGGGGGTGCCCGGTGATCTCATCCGAGACCCACGGCATGGCCATGCGCGGCGGCACGGTGACGGCCAACCTCAAGATCGGCGGGTATGCCTCGCCGCTCATCCCGGCCGGCAGCGCCGACATCCTGATCGGACTGGATGCCGCCGAGAGCTCGGGCTTTCTCCACATGCTGAAAAGCGGCGGCATCGCGGCCGTGAACGCCCCTGCAAAAGGCGCCTTCGACTTCACGGTGGACGCCACCGCCCTGGCCCTGGCCCAGGGCATGCCCTCGAGCGTGAACATGATCATGCTCGGATTCGTCCTGCCGCTCCTGGACATAAGCCTGGACGAGGCCCGCGGCGTGATCGAGGCCATCTCGCCCAAACGTGGTCTGAACGACAACCTCAGGGCCATCGCCATCGGATACGCGCAGATGCAACAACATGACGCTCAAGGAGGAACATAATGGCCGGAACCTTTCAACCGCAGTATCGAACCCAAGCAGAGCTCGAGGCCCTGCAGCTTGAGGGCCTCAAGTGGACCGTCCAACACGCCTACCACGGCTCGGAATTCTACCGGGAGCGCTTCGATGCCGCCGGGGTGAAGCCCGATGCAATCCAAAGCCTGGACGACCTCAGGAGGCTGCCCTTCGTGACGGCGCAGGACCTGCAGCAAGGCTATCCCTTCCCCTTGCGCGCCGTGCCGTTTGAGCGCATCGTGCGCATCCACGCCTCGTCGGGCACGACCGGCAAGCGCAAGGTCATGGCCTATACGGCTAAGGATATCGATGACTGGGCCAACATGTTCGCCCGCTGCTACGAGCTCGCCGGGCTGACAGCCCTGGACCGGGTGCAGATCTGCGTGGGCTACGGGGTGTGGACCGCGGGTGTGGGCTTCCAGAACGGGTGCGAGCGCTTCGGCGCCATGGCCCTGCCCGTAGGCCCCGGCAACACCGAGATGCACCTGCAGTTCCTGGAGGACTTCCAGCCCACGGTCATCTGCTCCACGGCCTCCATGGCCCTGCTCCTGGCCGAAGAGGCCGAGAAGGCCGGCATCTCGGATAAGCTCAACGTCCGCAAGGTCATCATGGGCGCCGAGCGCTCCAGCGACGCGATGCGCGCCAAGATCCGCGCCCTCTTCCGCGCCGAGCACGTCTTCGACATCCCCGGCCTGACCGAGGTCTACGGCCCCGGCACGGGCCTGGACTGCCTCCACCATGCCGGCATCCACTATTTCCCGGACTACTATATCCTCGAGATCCTCGACCCCAATACCCTGGAGCCGGTCAAGGAGGGCGAGGTGGGCGAGATGGTCTACACCACGCTCAGGAAGGAAGGCGCCCCGCTGGTGCGCTACCGCTCGCGCGACCTGACCCGGCTCATTCCCGGAACGTGCGCCTGCGGCTCGGTCCTGCCCCGGCATGACCGCATCTCAGGCCGCTCGGACGACATGTTCATCATCCGGGGGGTCAACATCTACCCCAGCCACATCGAGGAGATCCTGGCCCGCCACCACGGCATCGCCAGCGAATACCAGATCGTGCTTGAGCGCCACGACGACGGCAAGGACTACATGACCGTCAAGGTCGAGCGCGCCCCGGACGGCGTTCAGGAGAGCGACGCAGGGATCGCCAAGAACATCGCCACCGACATGCGCAAATCGCTCCTGGTCAGCGGCGCCGTCGAGATCGTGGGCTACGGCGAGCTGCCCCGCACGGGCAGGAAGTCGCAGCGGCTGTTCGACAAACGCACCTGATACGGTATCCATGACACGGGCGAGGCTTAAGCCTTCGCCCGTGGCGCATCCCCAAGGCGAGCGGCCCCCTTGCCCCTGGCAGCTGCCGCTCTCCGACGGGCGATAGCCCCCTTTGTCAAGGCCGTTCAGTTCATCCGTTGCAGACGCGTGTCGTAGCCCATGGCCTTGCTCTGTTCCTTGGCCATGTACATGGCCTGATCCGCCTTGGCCTTGGCTTCATCGGCGCTCAAGTCATCATCGGGCCGTATCACGGTAAGGCCGATGCTGGCGGAAATCTTATAGTCACGGCCTGAGATCTCGATCGGGTCCTGATTCACAAAGGCATCGACGATGCGCTTTGAAATGCCCGCCACTTCTTCCTCTTTCTGGATATCCTGGATGATGATGACGAACTCGTCGCCGCCCAATCTGACCACCAGATCCTCGGCGCGGATGCCTGCTGAAAGCAGCTCGCCGGCATGCTTGAGGACACGATCCCCGGTATCGTGGCCATAGGTGTCGTTGATCTCCTTGAAATGATTCAGATCGATCATCATCAGGACCACCAGCGTCTTGCCCTGTCTTGCCTTTGCTATGGCGAGCGGATACAGGCTATAGAACATGGTGCGGTTGGGCAGGCCGGTCAGCATATCGTAATAGGCCATGTGCTGCAGCTTCTCCTTCTGGGCATCCAGCTCCATCCGCAGCGTGAATTCCTTGCTGCGGGTCTCGTGCTCCGCATAGCATTTCAAGATGCAGATCAGGACGAACACGAGCAGAAAAAAGGCATTGATGAAAAAGATATGGACATTTCCGGCCGTCGGTCGGTTCAGAATCAGAACAGAGCCCACGTAGATGAAGAAGAGCAGAAAACCGGTAACCGTGGATTGCTTCGTGTCCAGGGGCATGAGGGATGAGAACACGATCAGGATAAGGATCAAACCCATTTCATAAAAAGAGCCATGTATCCCGGCAGCCACCACCATGGTAGACATCGTGATGCCGGCCATGACGTAGGCAATCAGACCCAGGGTAAAAGGATGGCGTTTCCCGAATCTGGAATAGAATATCAAAAGCAGGACAATGAATCCCGCGGCACAGGTGATCCTCAAGACAAGGAAGGCCAGAAAAAATTCCCTGGTGATAAAATAGTCGAGAAATGAAAACAGGGGGAATAAAACCATGCCCACCAGGATCACGGGGAAGAGTCTCTGATGGAAGAGTTCCCTTGTCTCTTCTTTAAACCTGAGGAGCTGGGTTATGTCGCTTCGTCTCATCATATGGGCTCATCGTGACAATGGCGCGTCAGGGGGCGAACTCTTCCTGCAGTTCAGGGGATCTCTGCGTTTGCTTTCCCCGCGGGGTCTTTTCTTCCATGATCCTGGGCGGGGTCTTTTTCTGAAGGGATTTTCCGACCAGACGCGTAGCCGCCCACCCTTCCCGCTTGGTGGCCTTGACCCTGATATGGATCCAATCGTCTTTCTGCCCCAGCTTGATTACTTCATCGCCTAACGGCAGCACCGCGACAACCTTGCACTCCAGGGAGGGGCACGCCCGCAGGTTGACCTTGTCCGAGGTAACATAAAGGATCACCGGCTTTGGCGCCGGGCTGGCGGCGGGCTTGGCGGTTGCGGCCGGCTTGGTGGTGGTTTTGGTTGCGGAACAACCTACGGCCAAGAACACACAGAGCGCCACCCCCAGGTTACGGCTGGATAGAATGCGTCTCATTGTCTTGCCCCCTTTTCCTGTCCCGCGCCCATCAGCTGCCCGGCCTTTTCCTGAGCGGTGCGGGCATCCGCGGCGGACGGGTTCAGTTCAGCGTACCTCAGATAGGCCTGGGCGGCCTCTTGCCTCTTGCCCATCTGTTCGAGCACGATGCCGAGATTCTTGTATACCAGGGCAAAGTCAGGCTTCACGGTGATTGCCTGCTGGTAGGCCTTGACGGCCTCCTCATCCCTGCCGATCTTGCGCAAGGCCAGCCCCAGATTGTTCCAGGCATGAGGATTATCCGGTTCGGCTTGCACGGCCTTCTGGAACAACGCCGCCGCTTCTTCCATGTTCCCGGCCTGGGCTTTTCTCATGCCTTCGGCGTTGTAATCGACCGCGGGTGTCTTCGCCGGAACGGAAGGCCCCTGTGCCGCGCCGCCCGGTGTGGGGGAACCCGTCCCTTCCCGCGCCGCGGCGACTACTTTCGGCTTCTCGGGCACGGGACTTTGCTTCACGCCCTTGGTGAGTATCCCGACCAGCGCGGCCGCCACAATGAGGATGGCCGTACCGGCCAGGGCCATGGGCAGCCACCGGCGTTTTTCAGGCCTGCTCTCAGGGGCGCTATCGGCCACGCTAAAGGGACTGGTTGCGGGAATCTGTTCAGGCCTCTGCGGTTTCTCTGACGGCGGCGACGCCTCAGGCGCGGGTTTCTTCATGACCAGTTTGAACTGCCAACCCTGTTCGCTCGCAATGGCCCTGACCACCCGGTGCAGACGGTCATACTGAAAACCGTACGGGCCGCCGAACATGAGGTAGCCGTGGACCTTCCGGTTGACGTCAATACCCTTCTGAACGCTGCTCTCATGCGTGATTCCGGCATCGACGCCCACCAGACTCTCCACCATCTTTTCCCAGAAGGTCACGAGCTTCTTTTCCGGATCCAGCAGCGCCACGGCGTCGTAGCGTATCCTCACCTTCTGGGCTGCCGACTGGGCACCCGCTTGCGACGCAAATTCAAACCGCGACGGGCTCACCTCCTTCACCGACAGGAAGTCGTTTGCCAGCGCCAGGAGCTGCGCCCCGATCGGCGAATCCCCCTCGTTCTGCGCCGCCGCTGCTTCCACACGGGCACCGCAGGAGGTGCAGAAGGTATCACCAGGCTCCAGCACTTCTCCGCAGGAGGAACATGTCTTTATGGTGATCTTCTCCATCGGCCTCCCCCTTTCACCTATGAAACGGCCTTTCTCAATTGCGTGTAGTTCCAGACCACCTGGCCGTTCATGGCCAGGTTCAGTCCTGTATTGAGCACGGACAGCTCCAGCACGACGACGGGCACGCGCCCCGTGCTGATCGTCAAGAACTGGGTGAGAAACAGCAGCGCGCCCCAGGTGATCACATACGGCAAGGTGTAGCTCATCATGATCCCCTGTTCGGAGTTTTTCACCGTGACCGTGCGTCCGTAAAAGTACCCGCCGGCCAGGCCCGCGGCAAAGATGAGCATCCACACCCAGTTGCCCAGCGGATTGCGGGAAAGCGCCGTGAAGACGACCAGGGCAAGCAGCGCCACGACCTGCCCGAAAAGGATCCACTTCGGCTTGACGAACTTGGCCTTGCGCCAGGTCAAGAGCATCAAGACCACGCCCAGGGCGAACAGCAGCAGGAAGAGGTACGAAACGATCTTCAGGAAGATGATCCACATGGCCTGATTCCCCTCTTCAGCATTTATTTCGCCTTCATCAGATGCAGCTTGGCCAGCTGGTCTCCCAGCATGGCGGCCACATCGTCCTTGGACATACCCAGATACTCCCGCAGCAGTCCTTCGGCCCTGGTGGGAGACAACCCCTCATTCTCCACTTTTTTCAAGATGTTCACCGCTTCCTTCAGGCGCGGATCGACGCCGGCCGCTACCCCTTGAGCCTTGAGCGCCTCGAGCCGCGTCTTGATCAGATTATCGTACTGTTTGGTCGTCTGCCGCATACCATCGGCGACAAGCTGTTCGGCCTTCTCGGGATTCACCGCGGCGATCTTCTCCGCCTGCTCGTAAAGATGATTGGATTTGAAGGAAGCCAGCTTGCCGGCCTGCTCGGGGTCCGTGAACCGGCCGCCTGATTTTTCCAGGATCACCTCCAGGTCCTGCTGCGAGGCTCCGTAGGATTCCGCCCCCACGCGGTGCCCGGCCACATGGTCCATGTCATGCGCCAGCTTGTCGGCCTCGGCCTGAAAGGCCTCAAATCTTTTCGGATCGGTGGGAATCGGCTCCCCCGTGACCTTGCTGTACAGTTCCCGGTTATAAATCTCCTGGGCGTCTTTGAGCGGGACATCCTTGGTCAGGTTGTCCCCCGGCTTGACCTGGATGAAGCCGCCGGGCTTGTTCGGATCGGGCACAAACTCGCCCGGCTTGGCCTTGACCCTGATCGTGAAGTCGCGATCGCTGCCGATCTTGGGCTTGTCGGTGGGGTTGGTGGGTTTGACGATCTCCACATCGTCGGGTTCAATGCCATAGCGCTGGGCGATCTTTTCCTTCACGGCCTGATCAACGTCATCGGTGATGAGCTGCCTCATATTCTGGTTGTAGGCCGTTTTTATGGAATCGTCCCCTTTGTTCAGGGCCAAGATGGCGTGCTTGTCTTTCTGGCACTCCACCAGGGCCTGCTTGATCTCAGAGGCATCGCCGCCTTTCAAGGCCTCGACCAGCTTATCCGCCTTCTGCCGGCCGGCCAGTCGACCGGCTTCCCAGGCCTGCATGCGGGCCGGGTCATCCAGTTTGGCGGTAAGCCTGGACGCACCGGCGGCCATATCCGCACCCTTGGCGGCCTTGGCCGCATCGCTTGCCGTATCCGCGGCCTTGAGGGCGTCCAGACCGGCATCCATGCCCGCGGCCGCGGCCTTGGTCCCGCCCGAGGCAAAGTTCATGCCGGCATCCACGGCGCCGTACAAGGCGCGGGCCACGCGCTCTCCCACCGGGACATTCGGATCGAGCACCTTTCTCCAGTTGTCGATGCCGACCACGGATTCCGCGAATCCTATCGGGTCGCAGGCTATGCCGGCCGCAATCTTCTTGGCCATGCCAGCGGTGGCCTTGACGGCGTTGCCCACCTTTACCGAGGAGTCCACGGGATGCAGGATCAGGTCCTTGGCCGTGTCGACAGCGGCCTGGCCCACGGCCTTGTAGTTGTCGGCATCGCTCATGGCCGCGATGACCGCGCCGGTTGCATCCCTCACCCCGCGGGCGGCCCCAAGGGCCAGTCTCCGCAGGTCCCCGGGCAGGGCGTCCAGGTCTCTGTTCACGCCGTCCACATAATTCCGCATGGTATCCTGGAGCTGTACGGCAAAAGAGTTGTCCAGCTCCCGCTGCCTTTCCAGTTCGGCCAGACGCTCCCGCATCTGCTCGATTCTCTCGAGTTCGTCCTGCCTTTCGCGGATCTCGGCCAGCCTCTGCCGGGACTCCTGGATCTGATCCGTCATGGCTTTGATGTCCGCGTCGGTACCGGCTGTATATCTGTCCCAGGCCGCGGAGCGCTGGGCCTCCATGACCCGGCCTTCCTCGGGTTCCACCCAACCCCAGCGATCCGACCACACCATGCCCCGGCGCAGCATCGCCCGCATCGAATCATAGTCGGCCTTGTTCATCCAGTACGGACCGCTCTTGTCCCAGGGGGGCTGATACCAGACCTTGTCCTGATAGGCGAAGCCTGTCGGAATCGGGTCAGGGATGACGGGTTCAGGTGTCACCGGCTCCTTCACTGAGGACTCGGCTGCAAGAGCCTCAGGCTCTTTGGGGACCACCTCGACATCCGGTACGGCCTCGGCCTGAAAGGATCCGAGTCCCGCGCCGGGCACATCGGCGCCGGAGGCGCTCAAGAGACCACCCAGCATGCCGCGGATATCCCTGATGTTCTGGAGCCCCCCCATCCCGAAGAGCTGCAGGAACGCCCCCAGCGTCATCACCAGAGAGCCGCCGGCCACGGCCAGGAGAACCCTCTCGGGCGCAACGGGGGCATCTCGACCCGGCCAGGCATCGGCCTTCCCGTGAGTTCCCCCGGCAGGCTCAGGCCTGTCGACACCGGGATCACGCCCCTGTGTCCGCGCCGCGACCGGCTCGGGTACTCCCTTTGCTGCCGGACCCTTCGAGGACGCCTCCCGGGCATTGTCTATGATTTGAGAGATCTGCCGCCCGTAATAACTGCATCGTGCCTGGTAGTGATCCCCATACGTCTCGCCGCCGGATCGTGGCGAGCCGGCACCGCCTTTCTTCTTGCAATTGAAGCAACCCCAGCGGGAAGAATGGAATTCCGTGGGCAGATAGTAGGGACCGCTTCTCGACGGGCGCATCTCATAATGATCAGGCTTGTCGCAGCAGTCTCTCGGCCAGGTGTAATAGAACTCATCAAACTCATCCGACAGCCGCGTCAGCTCCTGTTTCCTCTGCCTCAGCAGTTCGTCGATCTTCCCCTTTTCGGCGTCCGACACGAGAGCTGCTTCCGACGGCGACAGGTAGTCATCGGCTGTCTCGGCATAGAAGCTTTTGTGTTCAGGCCTGATGTCAGCCCTGACGGAAAGCGGCATGAAGAACGGTCCCAGCACAAAGACCATCCCTAAGGCGGCAAGGCAACGGTTAGAGCGCATGGCCGCAGCTCCCGCAAAATCTGGCGTTGGGCTTTCCTGGTTTCCCGCAGGCCGGGCAGATATTCATCTTTGAGGAACGGCCCTCGTGTTCCTTCGGCTCTGGCGCCACAGCCGGCTTGACCTCGGGCGCGCTTTTCTTCTGCCCAGGCGCCAGCCACGGATCGATGCCCGAACGCTGTCTGGCTTCGGCATACAGCTCCCAGAACTCGTTGTCCACGGGCATGAAGGCCGCGCACTGCTTGAGGATCTGGCAGGCCGTGAGAGGGTCGCCGCTGTCCAGGAAGAGCCTGGCGGCCAAGATCCAGATCAGGGGCTGGATGGAGACGGCCGGCTGCTGCAGGAGGAACCGGTACTGACGCAGCGCCGCTTCCCTGCGGCCGGCGCCCTGGAGCGCCAGCGCGTATGTGGATCTGAGGGAGAGGTTCTCCGGGTCCAGCGCCAGGCCCAGTTCAAAATAGTGCGCGGCCATATCGTGGAAGCCTTCCTCGCCCAGCTGGATGCCCACGATGGACGCGAGCCGGGATCCCGCTGCTCGATAGAAGATCCGCTCATCGGGGTGATCGATCAGATAGCCCTCGAGCTCATCCAGGAGCAGGTCCAGGGCCACGCCGTCGGGTCTGAAGATCTCTCTTTCCCGGCCTGCACGCACGGGCAAGGGAATGGGCGGGATAGCGAGTCTCTCGCAGACATTCTCACCCAGCGCAAAAAAAAGTGGTCGGGCTGCTTCGCTTCTATCCATGCTACAGCATGAATCGGAAAAATGACGTCTGCACTATAGAAAGATTTCCGCCTCCATCCCCTGCATCGATCCATCCCCCGTGGGCCGGGCGTGGACACACCCGTGGCGGGCACAGCCTGCCCTTACCGGGATCAAAGCCCGTGGCCTTTTCTTAAGGGCCTTCCCTCGGCAATGGCCCGCGTGGCTCATCATTTCCGACCCACCGGGGCGAGGTAGATCGTGAACTCTTCACGGCCGTCCACCTTGAGCAGCCGATCCATCAGGGGCTGATCGTAGGCCGCTACGGCGCAGGTGCCGCAGCCGATGGCCTCGCAGGCCAGATACAGGTTCTGGCAGGCGTGGCCGGCGTCCAGGGCGATGACCTTGTAGGAGGCCTCTCCATAGCGCCACTCCATGCGGTAGGGGATGGTGGTCCAGATAAAGGTCAGGGCCGCCTGGGCCGGATAGGGCTGGCCGAGCACGGCCTGCCGGAGCTTGCGCGGCAGATCCTGCTCGGCGGATTCAAAGACCAGCTGGTGTTCGAGGGGCAGGTAGCGGTAGACGCCCGGTTCGAGGCCGGCGACATGGAGAACGCACAGATAGGTCTCGAGGCTGTGCCGGCAGCCGGCGGACGGCACGGTGCGCAGGGCATGGCCGGCATCGAGCACACGGCGTACGCCCTGCGTGGCCCACAGGAGGAACGCCACCTCCTTCAAGTCGAGCTCTTCCCGGCGGTACGTCCTGACACTTTCGCGCCTTCGGATGGCGGTAAAGAGATCGATCCTGCCCAGGTCGCTGAACTCCTGTGTCCCCGGCAGGTCGATGCGCCGGGCATGCGGGGCACAGGGCTTTTCAACCGGCGGCGGCGCCAGTCCCCGGTTCTGATCGGTCTGCGAGAAATCCACCTCCCGGCGGATCGTATCCTTGAGAAAAGCGCGCAACCGTTCTTTGTCCATGGCCTGTCCCCGTGCGCCAAAGCGCAAACGCCCATACGCGTCCGGCATGAGGCGCTTTTTGCCTCGGCGCATCACGGCGGCATCATAGCGGATGCCCGGCGCGGTGTCCACGGCGAATATCTTCGCTGATCACCGGCGCACAGGGTTGGCATGACAGGTTGGCATGGCACCGATTGACAACGCGTCACCGGCCGTTATCTTTATCATCAGACCCTGTACTGTCGGAACTGAAATCCTGGTCAAGGGAGGATACGTGATGGATGATACCTTGTACACGCAGAGACCCTGGCTCAAGAACTATGACAAGAACGTCCCGCCCAATCTCAGCTACGATAACAAGACCTTCTGCGAGAAGTTCCGGGAAACCGTGGCCCGCTATCCGGACAAGCCGGCCGTGATCTATCTGGGCAAGCGATTGAGCTTCAAGGACATGGACCTGCTCTCGAACCGGCTGGCCCACTACCTGAAGCAAAACGGCCTGAAACCGGGCCAGGTCGTGGGCCTGAACCTGCCCAATATCCCGTCGCACTACATCGCGGTGCTGGCGGTGCAGAAGGCGGACGGCGTTTCGTCCGGGCTGTCGCCGCTGTTGACCCCCAGCGAGCTGGTGCATCAGATCAATGACTCCGGGGCCCGCATCATCCTGACCCTGGATGTCCTGTATGAAAAGATCTTCGATGCCGCTCGCAAGACCGATCTCTCCGCGGTGCTTGTCTCTTCCATCGCCGACTTCCTCCCGCCCGCCAAGGCCTTCCTGGGCAAGCTCTTGAAGAAGATCCCCCAGGCCGAGGTAAAGCCGATTGCCGGGGTAAAGGTGGAGCGCTTCATGGATGCCCTCAAGGCCATGCCCGAAACCGAGGTCACGGGTTCCAAGGGCATGGACGAGGTCCTGTACATGATGTATACGGGCGGCACGACCGGTCCGGCCAAGGGGGCCCAGCTCACCCAACGAAACGTCATGTGCAATATCCAACAGGTCAGGGTCTGGCTGGATACCGGGCCGAGCGATCTCTTCCTAAGCGCCTTCCCGCTCTTCCATATCGCGGGGCTGTGTCTGGGAGGCTCATCCCTGCTGGACGGCATCACCCAGATCGCGGTGCCCAACCCCCGCGACACCCATTTCCTGATCGAGGCCATCAAGAAGTACCGGCCCACGGCCCTGGTGAACGTCACCACCATATTCCTGGAACTCATGAAGCTGCCGGAGTTCAAGACCCTGGACCTATCGTGCCTGCGCTGGTGCTTGTCCGCGGCACAGCCCTTTCCGCCCGAGAACATCAGGGAATTCGAGGCCATCGTGGGCCAGGGCAAGCTCATCGAGCTCTACGGCATGACCGAGACCTCGCCCGTGACCTGCTGCCTGCCGCGCTACGGCAAGAAGAAGCCGGGTTCGATCGGCATGCCGCTTCCGGACACCGTCTTCAAGCTGATCGACCCTGCCACGGGCGAGCCCGCCAAGCTGGGCGATCCCGGCGAGATCGCCATTTCCGGGCCGCAGGTCTTTACCCTGGGCTACTACAACCAGCCCGAAGAGACCGCCCATGCCCTGAGGGACGGCTGGATGTACACCGGCGACATCGCCAGGATGGACGAGGACGGCTATTTCTACATCGTGGACCGGCTCAAGGACATGGTGATCGTCTCGGGCTTCAAGGTCTTCACCCGCGAGCTGGACGATGTATTGGTTACACACCCCGATGTCCAGGCCGCCGCGTCCTTCGGCGTCCCCGACCCGGAGCGGGCGGGCTCGGAGCGCGTGGCCTGCGCCGTGGTCTTGAGGCCGGGCATCGAGAAGGGCGACGCCGAGCGCGACAAGATCATCGCCTACCTGCGTGAGAAGGTGGCCCCCTATAAGGTGCCCAAGCGCGTCATATTCATGGACGAGCTCCCCACCAGCGGCGTGGGCAAGATACTGAAGCGCGAGCTCAAGCAGATGGTACTGCAGAAGGGGTTGTAGGGCTGTCGCCGCACCCCGGTTTCTCTCCGTGGCACGATCCTTCAGAGGCCGCGGCCCGGCAGGCTGCGAGGGGCCGGCCCCCACGGCGGTCTCGTCTCAGGCCGCAATGCCGCGGCAGCCCCTGGCAAGCGCTTCATACCGGTAGCAGACCTCGGGTCGGGTGGGGTGAGCGGCCATGTGCTCCAGGACCTGGCCGGCCGGCATGGCCGAAGCGCCCAGCCGGCCTCCGTGGTTCGAAAATGCCGTGACGGCCGTGGCCATGGCGTACCTACGAGAAGCGCACACCGAGCGGGTGACGGGTCAGCTCGCAAACGGCCTGACCCTTGGGACTTGAGTCCTCCACACGGGGGGCGAGGCCGTGCGGGTGATGAACTTCCGCGGCGCCATCGGGCCGCCGGGAGGCACGCGCAGGCCGTCTTGAAAAGAAACCGATATCCGCTATTACTGGGAAGGCCCCCTACTTCTCGGGTTTACAGAGGCTTTCCCACAAGTCATCGTCCGAGGATCTCTTTACATGCAAGGCCATGCGGCCGGAGGCATCGTCCACCCTCTTCAGCGTTCCGACCAGCGTCAGCGGGTGGTTCTCAAAATACGCCATGACGGTCTGCTCGGGGCTGACGAGATCCTTGTCTTTGGTAAAACCCTTGATCGGCTCCACATGGTTGAAGCAGATGCCATGCTTGCTGATATCCTGCACACATGCGCGCTCCAGAACATCGACCGCCCCGGTGAGGATCATGAGCAAGGCCTTGTCTTCCAGGGGCCGGCGCGGACATTTCCGCTCCTCCTTGTCCATGGCGCCTGCAGGTATCGTTGATCTCGATCTGGGCTGCATACGTCTTTACTCCTTTTCGTTTCATGCTCTATCAGCTCAAAGCAACGTATGTGCCAAGGTTCGCCGGGGAGCTATTCCGCCCATGACCTCAGGGCTCACACCATCGATGGATATCGATCCGATCATGGCGCAGACAGCTTCGGCCACGATTCACACCATGGCGGATCCGTTGACGGCGGGCGCCGCGCCCATGGCCTTCTCGCTCTGGATATCCTGCCTTGTAGGAACTATCTTGCCCATATGGATGGAAATAAAGGCACAATCGATCACATCGACGCACCCCGGGCCGGATGCGGCTTATCGGGGGCGGCATTCATGAGGAGCTTTGTTGTAGCACGGTTGCCTCACGCCGTCAAATGCCTGTTGACGGCGGTGGGCAGTTCAAACCCTCCCGCATCAGGTTGAACATAATGCAGAAGCCCAAAATCACCTGAATCTTAACGCCCTCAATCACGACTTCTTGGCGATGATCAGGTTGTCGAGCCCCATCTCCTTGAGCGCCACCGGGAACATCTGGAAGGCGGGCCGCACCACGGGCAGGAGCTTGAGCATGGCCGTGACCTTGCCGCCTTGCTTGACCTTGCCCTTGGTCACGGCCGCCACCGGGTTCTCATGGCCGTGCCAGAAGGAGTGCGAGAAGTCCGCGGCCTGTTTGGACCACACGTCCTCCTTGAGTTCGCACGGCCCCAGGTAGTAGTTGCCGTAATACCCCGGTTTATTAGGCGGGTTCTTGAGGTCGATGGTGATCTCGGCCTCGGGGTCGGTGTAGATGAACTTGATGATGATCCCGGCCTTGGCCATCTTGGGCCCGATCCTTGCGTCCTTGAGGATCCGGTCCATGAAGTAGCCGTAGATCCGGTACAGGTCGTCCGCGTCCTTGTAGTACACGCCCATCCTTCACCTCCTTTTCTCAATTGCCTTTGCGCTGGTCGAAGCGCCTGGCGTAGAGAAAGCTCGCCAGCGTGATCCTGAGCATCTGCACCGTGCCGCCCGCCACGCACCAGGCCCGACCGTCGCGCAGCATCCTCTCCACCGGGAACTCCTTGCTGTAGCCGTAGCCGCCGAAGACCTGCATGGCCGTGTTGGTGACCGCTATGACCATCTCGTTGGCAAAGCACTTGGCCATGGAGGCCTCGTAGATGGACGGCAGCCCCTGGCCGGCGCCGCAGGCCGCGCGGTAGACCAGGAGCCTGGCCGCGTCGAGCTGCATGGCCATGTCCACGGTCATGAACTGGATGGCCTGGAACTCGCAGATAGGGCGGCCGAAGGCCTGGCGCTCCATGGCATAAGACCTGGCCGCCTCCAGGGCGCCGGCGGCCACGCCCAGGCACATGGCGGCATTGCCGCAGCGCTCGATGTCGAAGGTGCTCATGAGCTTGCTGAAATCTCCCGGCTTGACCACCAGATTGGCCTTGGGCACGCGCACGTCCTCGAAGATGAGGTCGCAGGAAGGCATGCCGCGCAAGCCCATGAACTCCTCCTGCTTGCCGAACGTGAACCCGGGCATGCCGTTTTCGACCAGCAGGCCGCCGATGGCCTTGTAGCCTTTTGCCTGGCCGAAGCGGGTATAGACCATGTAGTGGCTGGCGTGCCCGCCACCGGTAATGAAGCATTTGCGGCCATTGAGAATGTAGTCATCACCGTCCTCGTCGGCGTGTGTCGTAAGGGCGGTGAGGTCGGAGCCGGCTTCCGGCTCGGTCATGCAGACGGAAACGCTCA
>JAKQBR010000404.1 GCA_029574005.1 Deltaproteobacteria bacterium
ATCGGGGCCTCCTCGAACCTGCCGACCAGATCCCGCACGAAGCTCTGCAACGCTTCCGACGATGCCGGCTTCGGCAGGTTCCGGCCCTCAGCGGCTTTCAGTACCACCTTGGGATGCGTAGCCAGCACCCTGAGATTGAGCACTTGTCCCTTGCTGAGCTCCATGGTGGTTTCGACCAGTAGGCGCTTACCGAACATGGATACCAGCACCATTCCGTCCTTGGGGTTCGACAGCACGGTGGCGACTAAACTCCTGCCAATGGAAAGCGACGGCAACTGATCCTTCAGGACGATATTGCCGGTATTGAACTGAAGCTGCGCGGCCTGGACCGGGTTCATGGCTCTGACTGGCCGGCAAGCTTGATCATGAGGTGAACTTCACCTACCGGGATGCCGGTTATACGGGAAATTTCGAGGACATCGCGCCCCTCTTTGGAGAGTTTAAGCACATCCGCGGTTGATCGAGACTTTGCGGCCGGGGTATTTGAGGTCCCCGGCCCCAGGACGGTTTTAAGATTCTGCGCCGCCTGCATTCTATTATCGAGCTCATCCATGAGACGCTGCACCATCGAGGTTTTCTGCTGGATAGCGGCGGCAAATTCCTCATTGATCTTCTGGGTCTCTTCGAGCAATTGTTTGAGGTTGTCCAGCGCCTGGGTTGACACTGATCTCCTGCGATCCCTGAGAACAAGCACGACAACAAGGAAAACCAGAAAGATCTGGATGACGATCTGGGCGTAGAGCAGTATTTTATCCGGACTCAATGTCAGATCACCACATCGATGAGATGCTTGACTTCCTTTTCATCACCACTTTTTTCAGTACCGAGCTCAGCATCCGATTTACCGTGATCGTTCTGTTTTGAGCGCCGATGTTCTTTGCGCTGACGATCAGAGGCCTCCTGTACGCGCTTGCTCTCATTGACCTCCCTGGCAAAGCGCATCCTTTCACGGGCCTCCTGCTCGGTAATGATCTGCTTGGATACATCGGCGTGCGCAAACGGGTTTTGTTGATTGATCTTCTCAATCCTGCCCGACTGCGATAATATCGCGGCTATGTCCGATGGTCCCGCCATGCTATTCTCCTATATCTCCTCATCGTCACGATTCAATCGCTTCTTAAGCTTTAATTTCTTTGGTCCAGAAAAATTGTTCTGCTCCTATCGTATACCGGCACATCCGTTGCCTATTGATTGGACCATTCCCACCCATGTCCGAAGCGCTGGGTACAGGTCGATCAGACGGTTTTTCTGCGTCGTTGCGGGGTGGAGCGCCTGTTCGGGATTTCGAAGTTCATAACCTTGGAGACATTCTCCATGGCACGCAGGACTTCCAGGGCCTCATCCGGGGTCAGCGCCTTGAGATTGTTCATAATCAGTTCATAGTGGTAGTCCTGCACCTTCCTGATGGTCGAGAGGCCCTTCTCGGTCAGACGTATCCAGGTGTTGCGCTTATCTCCGGCCACCTTCTCCCGGCTGATGAAACCCTTGTCGGACATGTCGTTGAGCAGACGGGACACCTTGAAGAGCGGCAAGCGCAACTCCCCTGCGATATCGCTGACTCGGCTCACGGGAGATCCCAGCAGGAACTTCAGGACATGCATATCATACCAGGAGAGATCGAAACGCGACTTGTCGTGCCATTCGAACTGGTGAAGCTCCCGCAGCAACCAGAAAAGCAGATCATTGAATTTTTCATGGGGAATCAATTCCATGCGCAATCCTCACGACCATTTTTTGCGAATAGAAACATCATCATAATATATGTATGGTAGCATTAACCATTGCATAATACAACTTTCGATTTCCACCTTCGGCGCGTACAGTTCACCGTCAGAGAAGGATGCCGTGATGACTTAGGACCGATCCTGAACCGACCACGCAGCCAAGTACTCGACACGGTTCCTGCCGCCTGCCTTGGCGCGGTAGAGCGCGGCATCGGCCCTGCGGATAAGTTCATCGATGGATTCCTCAGGGACGTACTGGGCCACCCCCATGGAAATCGTCACATGCAGCGATTCGGGGAGGCCTTCAAAGGCCAGGGCACCGCAGAGCTGCCGGATGCGCTCGGCGCACTTCAAGGCGTCCAGGATATCCGGATACGCGAGCACCAGGGCGAACTCCTCCCCCCCATAGCGGGCGATGTAATCCACGGACCGTATATTGTCCTGGATGCACTGCGCAATGGCCTTGAGAACGGTATCGCCCATCATATGCCCATGGGTATCGTTGATCCGCTTGAAGTGATCCAGGTCGATCATGCACAGGGAGAACGCGGACTGGCCACGATCGCACAGCGATTTTTCCCTCTGCAGTATCGTGAAGAAATGACGACGGTTGAACACCTGGGTGAGGTCGTCATGGATGGCGAGCTCGGCAATCGTGCCCATGGCCCTGCTCAACTCGTTATTGGCCTTGATGACGTTCTCGCGCAGACGGTTGATATAACCGCCGATAAAGGAAAACCAGATGAGCACGACCCCCAGTACGGTCAGGGCCAGAAGTTCCACCGTCAGGTTGAATTGGCCGGGCTTGAAACGTACCAGGGCAAAGATGACGCCGGCATACATGATGACGACAAACATGGACAGATACATGAACTGGCGCACCTGCAGGCGGAACATCCCGAAGATGAAGACGGCAATGAACACCAGCAGCATGGCACCCCGGGCCGCATCGGCGTAATAGGCGACGACTAGGCCGAAGAAGAGGCCCACCATCATCTGCCCCACGGTCAGGCTGGGGTCTTTGAAACGCTTATTGTAGCCCGTTCTCAATATCGCGTATTGGACGATGTTGGCCAGGACCACCAGCGACAGCCAGAAGCACAAAGTCTTCAGGGTGATGGAAGTAAGCCCTCTGACATACCCGTAGCATGCCAGGACGATCCAGATGAGATAGGATTGCGCCGCCATGAGGAACCGGCGGATTCTCAGGGCCTGGGCCGGATCGTCGGCAGGGATTATGGTGAATCTGCGGACCACGATCGATCGCCCTCCGCGCACCAGCAACGTCGCCGTGCGATCTTTTCATCGTTTCCGAGCCGCCTAAAGATACTCAATCCTATTTCTCCCGTTACCTTTGGCGTAATAGAGCGCCTCATCGGCCCTTTTCACCAGGTCGTCCACGGACTCACTCGGGCGGTAGGCCGTAACGCCGCCCGAGATCGTGATACGAAACGCATCCGGCAGTCCGGCAAAGCGCTGTTCGGCACAGAACCGGCAGATGCGTTCGGCGCATTTCAATCCGTCTTCGACATCCGGATAGGTCAAGACCAGGATGAATTCCTCGCCTCCGTAGCGCGCCAGATAATCGGCGGCGCGTATGTTTTTCTGGATGGCCTGGGCGGTTGTCTTGAGCACGGCATCACCGGCCATGTGTCCATAGGTGTCATTGACCTGCTTGAAATGGTCGAGGTCAAGCATGCAGACGGCGAACGAGGCCATACCCCTGTCGGCCAGGGATTTTTCCCGCTGCAGGATCGTGAAGACGTGACGGCGGTTATAAACCTGGGTGAGCTCGTCGTGGATGGCCAGGTCGGCGATGGTGGCCATGGCCTGCGTCAACTCCGCATTGAATCGCATGCCATCGGAGCGCAGGCGGTTGATGTAGCCGCCGATAAACGAAAACCAGATCAGGATGGATGCCAGCACCACCCAGGACAGGATCTCCTGTTCGGTATTGATGCGGCCGGGGTGAAAGTGCGTCAGGTAGATGATGGAACCGCCGTAGCTCGCCAGGACCAGGACGGTCAGGTGCAGAAACTGGCGCACATGGAGGCGGAAGACCCCGAAGGTGAAAACAACAAGGAAGATCAGCAGCATAACGCCCCTGACGGCCTCGGCATGGAAGATGACCACGACTGCAAACAGGGCGCCCATGACCATCTGGGGCATGGTCAGGCTCGGGTCCTTCAGGCGCTTATTGTACCCACTGCGCAGGACAAGGTAAAAAATGGCGTTTCCCGCCATTAGCATCAGGATAATGCCGTAAAGCATCCCGGCGGACATGTTCATCAGGCCGCGGCTGTAGCAAAAGAGGATGAGGACGACCCACATGGCATAGGATGCGGCGGCCATGCCGAAACGTCTGATCCGCAGGGCTTGCGCCTGATCATCCTTGGGAATGAGGCCCAACCTATTTGATTTCATCTATCGCCCACCATCGCAAGAGCACCCGCCCGGGACAGTACCGTCGACATACCCGGATGCTATGCATTGTCTCGGAAATCCCATGGATTTTATTTAGAGTATTATCCGCCGCGATCCATAGCGTCAGCGAGCCTTGACGAAGCCGCGGATTGGGCGTATGCACATACCAGCCAAGGGGTGGTTCCGAGGAGGAGCCTGAGATAAGACCCGTTGAACCTGATCTGGATAATGCCAGCGCAGGGATACCAGGCCGAGATCCGATCTCCCTTTCAGTCCGTCCCTGGTAATCGAACATGAGGCTGGATGAGAATGGATGCAAATGTCTTCCTGGAATCGGTACGGACGAAGCGGCCGCTGGTGCATCATCTTACCAACTGGGTCACCATCCTGGACTGCGCCCAGATCGTCAAGTCCCTGGGCGCATCACCGGTCATGGCGCACGCCGCCGAAGAGGTGGCCGAGATGACAGGCCTGGCATCCGCCCTGGTGCTGAACATCGGCACCCTCACCGGTGATTTTGTCGAGAGCATGCTCACGGCCGCACAGGCGGCCAACAGCCGCGATATCCCCGTGGTGCTGGATGTCTGCGGCGCGGGCGCGACCGCCTTTCGTGACCGCATGTGCCGCAAGCTCATCGACGAGGCCCGCATCGATGTCATCAAGGGAAACGCCTCCGAAATCGCGCGCATCGCGGGTCTGGATGTACGCACCCGGGGCGTGGATGCCGCGCATGTGGCCACCGACCTGCGCGAGCTCGCCGCCGACCTTGCCCGAAAAAAAAGCTGCACCGTGGTGATCACGGGTCCCGTCGATATCGTCGCCGATGCGGGAATGACCCTGGCCGTGCACAACGGACACGCCATGATGGCCGAGGTTGTCGGTACCGGGTGCATGGCCGCCAGCGTCATCGGCGCCTTTGTGGGCGCCTCGCCCCAGGACATCGCCTCAGCGGCGGCCGCGGCCTTAAGCTGCTATGGCATCGCCGGAGAAATCGCCGCCCGGAAATCCAGTGGCCCCATGGCCTTCAAACACAATCTTATGGACGGCATGCATGCCTTAAACGCCCAAGACATCGCCGCCATGCAAAGAGTGGAACCGTGAAGGGCTACTACTTCATCACCGATCATACCTTGAGCGCGGCCGGCATTTTCCATGACGCTGCCCAGGCCATTGCCGAACGCGTCAGCCTGATTCAATATCGCAACAAGTCCGCTTCCTCCCGCGATCTGTTCGCGGAAGCCCTCACGCTCAAGCGCATGTGCAACGGGACGACCTCGCGCCTGATCATCAACGACCGGGTCGATATCGCCCTGGCCGTGGACGCCGACGGGGTGCATATCGGACAGGACGACCTCCCCTACGCCGAGACGCGCCGCCTGGTGGGGCCGGATAAGCTCATCGGCGTGACCGTGCACACCCTCGAAGAGGCCTGTCAGGCCGAGTCACAAGGCGCTGATTACCTGGGTGTGAGCCCGATCTATGCTACCAGCACCAAGACGGACGCAGGCCGGGCGTGTGGACTCGAAACCTTGCGAGCCATACGCCGGGCCTGCCATATCCCCATCGTCGCCATCGGCGGCATTACCCTGGCCAATCTGTCGGATGTCATTGCCGCAGGGGCCGATATGGTCTGCGCCATCTCGGCCGTGGTGACCAAGCCCGATGTGGCCGCTGAGATACGCCTCTGGCAAAAGGAGTTTACCGTATGACACAACTAGAATATGCCAAAAGGGGAACCATTAGCCCGGAAATCGAGTCCGTGGCAGCAAGGGAACAGCTCGGGGCCGAGGCCCTGGCCGCCGATGTCGCGGCGGGGCGCACCGTGATCGTTAAAAGTCGTCTGCATGACTGCGCGCCCGTGGGCATCGGCAAGGGGCTCAAGATCAAGATCAACGCCAATCTCGGGACATCGCCCTATAGCGCCGACCCGCAGCTTGAGCTGGCCAAACTGAAGGCCTCCATCCAGTATGGCGCCGACACGGTCATGGACCTGTCCACGGGCGGCGATATCCAGGCCATGCGCCACATGATCGTTGAGGCATCCAACGTACCGGT
>JAKQBR010000007.1 GCA_029574005.1 Deltaproteobacteria bacterium
ATGGGATACAGGCGTGTGCCGGAGCCGCCGGCTAGAATAATCCCTTTTCTTATCATATGGATGCCTCTATAATCCGTTTTTTCCATCAATCGAAGCGGATATCCTTCAATCCGGGAAGCAGCTTATCCTTGGCTGAAAGCACCGGATCAGACAGCGGCCATGGGATCCCGATATCCGGGTCGCTCCAGATGATGCCCCGTTCGTCCTGGGGCGAGTATTCCCGCGTGCACTTATACTGGATCTCGGCCATCTCGCTTAACACCATGAAGCCGTGGGCGAAACCCGGCGGCACATAGAGCATGAGCCTGTTTTCGGCGCTCAGCTCCACGCTGATCCAGCGCCCGAAACTCGGTGAATCACGTCTGATGTCCACGGCGACATCGAAGATCGCGCCCTGGGTGCAACGGATCAGCTTGCCTTGAGCCATGGGCTCCCTTTGGTAATGCAGACCCCTGAGCACGCCCTTGGCGGATGATGAATGATTGTCTTGGACAAAACGCTCCCGGATGCCGAAGGCGGAAAACTCGGATTGCTTGTACGTCTCCATGAAAAAACCCCGTCCATCTGGAAAGACCACGGGTTCTATGAGTACGACATCCTCAATTTCCAGGCGCTTGAAACGAAACGGCATGGCGCTCCTCTCTTCCTATGCTGACATTCAATACGCAGCCTGAACCGTGAAAAGGATTTCTCCCACGCAGAACAAGAGAAATCCTTCCCGACCGATATACCGTGTGACTGGCAAGACTGATAACGCCCTATGCCCTCACGATCAGACCTCGATCTCCCTGATCTGTTCTTCCGAGCGTTCCCCCCCCGACTTCTCGCGCGGTACGGACGCGGTTTGAACATGGACATCCCTTCCCTGCCTGGTATAAGCCGGCACAAGTCGCTCCAGGAGTCTGAGAGCCACCGTGCTGTCACCGGAGTCCTTCACGATCAGGTTGAGTTTTTCGATCCCGTCATACAGCACCCGTTCATCGAAGTTCTTGGCATGTTTGCAGACCTTGATTTTCTCATAGGCGGTGTCGATGACGTCTTCACCGGCGATGAGCAGCTCCTCATAAAGCTTCTCGCCCGGCCTGAGGCCGATGTATTCAATTTTGATATCCTGATCCGGCACCAGCCCGACCAGGCGGATCATATTGCGGGCCAGGTCCACGATCCTGACCGGTTCGCCCATGTCGAGCAGGAAGACCTCGCCTCCCTTGCCGATGGCGCCCGCCTGCAACACCAGCATGACGGCCTCGGGTATGGTCATGAAATAACGGGTGACCTCGGGGTGCGTCACGGTCACCGGCCCGCCGGCCGCGATCTGCTGTTCGAACAGGGGCACTACGCTGCCGTTGCTGCCCAGCACATTGCCGAACCTCACCACCGCGAAGCGCGTGCCATTGCCGCTCATGGACTGTACCACCATTTCCGCCACGCGCTTGGAGGTTCCCATGACGGACGTCGGCCGCACGGCCTTGTCGGTCGAGATCATGATGAATTTCTCCACATGGTGCTTGCAGGCGATGCTGGCCAGGTTGAATGTCCCGATGATGTTGGTATGGACGGCATCCAACGGGTGGGCTTCCATCATGGGGACATGCTTGTAGGCCGCGGCGTGATAAACCACATGCGGCCGGTGCTGCCGGAAGATCCGTTCCAGCCCGTTCATCAAGCGCACGTCGCCGATACAGGGGATCACCTTGGTGCCGCACGCGTGCCGCGACAGCTCGAGTTCGATGTTATAGAGCGGGGTCTCCGCGTTATCGACCAGGATCAGGCAGGCCGGTTTGAAGATCATGACCTGCCTGGCCAGTTCGGAGC
>JAKQBR010000416.1 GCA_029574005.1 Deltaproteobacteria bacterium
AGCAGGGCCAGGATACTGGCGGTCCGATACAGCCTGTCCCGGTTGGGCTTGCTTTCAATCCTCATCATTTCCATAACCGTCCCTTTCGCATCCAACACGATTTCAGTGCGCCCGGCAACCGTTTTTTCTCTGCCGGATTCACTGCATGTACAGAATCGTACTCCCCCTTGGTACTCTTTTCGTAACCACGGGAACACGATCAATACTGTAATATCTTCAACTTCTTGATGTTACAACTTCATTCTAGAACGTTTGGATGGCATGATAATTGATTATAGTTTTTCCAGAGTTGAAATTACGGCGCACCTCGCCGATGCGGCAATGGCCGATACACCCGGGAGCAGACACCGGGGAAAGGGAGTGGAACAGATGGGCATGAATAAAACGACCTATGACCGGAAGACCGGACCCCATAAAGAATTCCCTGGCATGGCAGGAGTCAACCTGGGGAACGGCAATTATCGTTTGCTGCCGCCGGACGGACCCGACCAGCCCCTGCCGGCCCCCGGAACTGAACCCCACCGGCAGAAGGTACGGATGGAAAACCGCTCACAATATCCGGTCCCAGGCTATCAACCCGGGTTTACCGAGCGCTATCGGGAACTGTACGATTCTGCGCCCATGGCATGCTTGAGCCTGGATCAGCACGGCCGCATCATGGAGGCCAACCTATCGGCGGCCCACATGTTCGGCATGCGGCAGGAGCACCTCATCAACCTGCCGCTGGTCAACTTTCTGGACTGGGCGGATCGGCCGGCCTTTTCAGAGTTCCTGAAATCGATCGCCCCGGGGGCCAGACGGCGGATCGAGACCCGGCTGTTGTTCGGCAGCAGGCCCGATACCTGGGTGCACATCGAGGGTGCGCGGGGGCCTCATCCACAGGGCCGAGACACTCCGCTGCATCTGGCGCTGATCGACATCACGGAGCACAAGAAGCAGGCGCAGCGCCTGATCGAAGAGGCCCGCATACTGGGCACGGCACACTTCGCGGCCAACATCGCCCATGTATTGAACAACCGCATGGCCACGGTGCTGGGGTATGCCGAGCTGCTCAAGACCGAACACAACCTTGACGACCATGGGCAGAAAATGGTTTCCAGCATCGCCCAGGCCGCGCAGACGGTGGGTGATCTGACCGACCTCATCGTGGCCTATGCCTGCCCCGGGTCTTCAGGCGAGGCCGTGGCGTCATTGAACGACACGATCATGGCTCTCCTGCGGAGGGAACAGAAAGACCCGCGCATCCACACCAGACAGGACATCGAACCCGAGCTTTGGGACATCAGGATCGACCCGCGCCGGCTGCGCATGATCGTGGCCAACCTCTACGCCAATGCCCGCGAGGCGATCGCTTCTCAGGGCCGGATCAAGATCACCGCCCGCAACCTTGAAAAAAAGACCTCAGACCAGCCATACCTCCAGGGGGTTGCAAACGGCGCCTATGTCCGCCTGACGGTCCAGGACACCGGCTGCGGCATTCCGCCCGAGGACCTGGGGCACATCTTCGAACCCTTCTATTCCACAAAGTTCATGGGCCGCGGCATGGGCCTGGCCGCCGTGCAGGGCATCGTCAGGGGCTGCGGCGGACATATCGAGGTAACCAGCGCGCCCTGCTGCACGAGCTTCAGCGTCTACCTGCCGGCGGTGAAGAAACCCCGACGGAATCAAGCGGCGCGGTCGGATTGTCCGGACTTGAAGAGGTAATACTCATAGTCGCCTTCGTAGACGCGCATCGCGCCGTGGTCGATCTCGAACACGCGGTCTACCAGGTGCTTGAGGAAATGCCGGTCATGGCTGATCAGGACGACCGTGCCGGAGAAATCGCGCAGGGCCTCCAGCAGCACGGCGCGCGAGAGGATGTCGAGGTGGTTGGTGGGCTCGTCCAGAATCAGGAGGTTGACCGGCTTGACCAGCATGGTTGCCAGCACCACGCGGCTCTTCTCGCCGCCCGAGAGTTTGTCGATGCGCTTGTAGACATCGTCGCCCTGGAACAGGAAGGCCGCGCACAGGTTGCGGACCACGCCCAGGTTGGCCAGGGGCATGGCGTCCTGCACCGTGTCCAGCACGGTCTTGTCAGGATCGAGGATATCCATGGCGTGCTGGCTGAAGTACCCGATGTTCACGTTGGCCCCGATGGTCACGCTGCCGCCGGTGGGCTCGGTCTGACCGGCCAGGACCTTCAGGAAGGTGGACTTGCCCGCGCCGTTGACCCCTACCACGGCGATCTTCTGGCCTCTTCTGATC
>JAKQBR010000018.1 GCA_029574005.1 Deltaproteobacteria bacterium
GAAGAGGCCCTGGCCCACGACCCCAATGCCCCACACACGCTGCACCGCTTAGCGATCCTGCTCTATGGGCAGGGGCGGACGGCCGAGGCGATCATGCGGTTACAGCGTGCCCTGGTCCTGGACCCAGCCAATGTCGAGTACCTGAATGACCTTGGCGTCATATACCACGCCGCCAGTGAGTCGGCAAAGGCACGCCTGAGGTTCGAGGAGGCCCTGCAAATCAATCCTCAGGATGCCGCCACACTCAAGAATCTCGCGGAACTCTTTATCGAACAGGGGATGCTCGATAATGCGCATGAAATATGCAGTCGATTAAAGTCTACCTTTCCAGAGGATACCGATGTTGATCAGTTGTGGACTGTTATCCAAAAGAAGATAGAGCTTGATACTAATTCTACTCAAGCAACGACTCACCCAAGCGGTGTTCCTTCGCCGATCAAGAATATACCTCCAATCTTTCATACTCTTGGACACTGCCCGATCTGTGACAAGGATGTTGAGTTCATAGCCCGCAACAGGTGGTTTCGAGAGCACTTTGTCTGCTCACTATGTGGAAGCATTCCACGGGAACGAGCACTGATGGTGGTGATTGAATCGTATTTTCCAAAATGGCGTGAGGCTGTAATACACGAGTCTTCGCCCATTAATCGGGGAGCTAGTCTTCGCCTCTCTAAAGAATGTTCTCAATATATTGCATCACAATATTTTCCAAACCAACCCTCTGGATCTATGGTCGACACAGTGCGCTGTGAAAATCTGGAATCGCTTTCATTTGGTGACGAATCAATTGACTTACACATATCACAGGACGTATTTGAGCATATATTTGACCCGTCTAAAGCGTTTAGGGAAATTGCCCGCACGCTCAAACCTGGCGGCATGCATATCTTCACCGTACCTCTTGTAAACAAAGACAAACCTTCAAAGGTTAGGGCACGAATTGAGGACAACAAAATTGTCTATCTGGCGCCAGAGCAATACCACGGGAATCCTGTTGGGGATGGCAGAGCTTTAGTTACCGTCGATTGGGGTTTTGATATATGTCGCCATATCTTTGAAGCAAGCGGCCTTTTTACTCATATTATCTATATTGACGATCTGAGCAGAGGTATTCGTGCCGAGTGCATAGAAGTCTTGGTAACTATCAAACCGCAGTCATTAGACGAGGGAACAAGAGTCCATAGTAATGGCTCTATAAAAACGGACACGAAGTGCGCCACGTATTCAACTGCTGGCAAACCGTCACAGCCCGCCTTTTCCGCGCGAAATAACGGGATCGCATCCCAGACGCCTTCCCGGGGCCTCATGTGCCTGCAGCCGTTTTACCTGCTGACCCTTTCCTCCCTCGGGGTATATAACTGTGCCTGCCCGGACTGGATCAAGATGAAGATCGGTGAGCTGGGGACCGCATCCATCGCCGAGTGCTGGAACAGCGATGCAGCGCAATGGATCCGCCGCAAGATGTATGCCGGCGACTGGGAGGCAACCTGCAACTGTTTCTGCCCGCACGTGATCAATTATCGGCAGACCGGGAAGCTCTTCCGTTACGACGAGCTCGCGCAGATAGAGGCGCTCACGCCCCAGCTGATCGAGGAGATCCAGGCGGGCAAAACGCGCCTGGAAGCGACCCCCACGGCCTTCAAGCTCGACAACTCAGCGATCTGCAACCTCGACTGCATCATGTGCTCACGCGCGTCTTACCCAGAAAACCCTGACCTTGTCGGAAAGACCATGGCCGATCTGGGCCAGTATCTCCCCTCTGCCAAACGGATCATCATGTCAGGCTTTGGCGACCCGCTGGCCCGTCTGGATACCCGGGCCTTGCTCATGGATGAGGGACACGGCCATCTGAAGTTCGATCTGATCACCAATGCCCTCCTCCTGCCCCGGTTCTGGGAGCGTATCCGGCACCGGAAGTTCGGTGACTTGCTGGTCTCTATCGATGCTGCGGACAAGCGGACCTACGAGACGATCCGCCGAGGCGGCGTCTGGGATGATCTCCTAAAGAGCCTGACACTCCTGGAGGAGAACCGGGACCGCTTCGAGTCCATCACCCTGAACATGACCGTGATGCGCGAGAATTACCAATCGATTCCCGCCTTCATCGACTTCGCGCTCTCACGGGGATTCCGCGCTTCATTTCAGCGCATACGGGGCCCGTATGTCCCGCAGAACATCTTCGAACCGCCGGACACGGAAGCGCTGGGCACCCTGCGGGGCATCCTCGACCACGCCCGAGCTGCCGCTGACCACTCACGTGTCTTCTTCGGCGATCTGCCGGGGGGGGACGCCGAGCAGGATCCGCCAGCAGCGGCGCTCCGGCCATCCGTTACCCCATCCGCGCTGCACCAGTCCGCCATCGAGCTCTTCCAGCAGGGCAGAATAGCGGAAGCCCTCACGACCATGGAGCGCGTCCTGGCCGGCGATCCACAGAATGCCGAGGCGCACAACGACCTCGGCGCCATCTACCATGCGGCCGGCGACACCGCCAAGGCCCAGCACCATTTCGAACAGGCCCTGACGATCGACCCGGGAGACGCCGCTGCCCTGAAAAATATGATTGACCTCTGCCTGGATACTAATCAGCTTGAGCGCGCCCGGACGATGTGCGACCGGCTGATGGCGCGGCATCCGGACGACGAGGAGGCCCCGCATCTGTGGGCCCTGATCCAAGACCGGCTCAGCGATACGGCCAATTCCATCCAGAGGAACAGGGAGCAATGGTCGCACTATGACTGGAGCGAGGGCAGCGATGAATGGTCCGCCTGCTGGGGCGGCACCGAGCAGCTCTGGCAGCGGACCCTCCTGCCGCGCATCGGGGCCTTTCTACCCGCCGGGCACATCCTGGAGATCGCCCCGGGCTTCGGCCGCTGCACGCAATACCTCGTGCCCCAATCCCGGACCTTGAGCATCGTGGACCTGACGGAAAGGTGTATCGAGGCCTGCCGGAAGCGCTTCAAGGACTATACGCATATCCGCTACTTCGTGAACGACGGCCAGTCCCTGGACATGATCGCGGATAACTCAATCGATTTCGTCTTCAGCTGGGACTCCCTGGTCCATGTGGAGAAGGACGTCATGCGGGCCTATCTGCGCCAGCTGGCCGTCAAGCTGAAACCCGGCGCCTATGGGTTCCTCCACCACTCCAATATCGGGAGCTTCCTGGATGCCGCGAGCGGCAAACTGACCGTGGAGAACCGCCACTGGCGCGGCGAGAGCATGTCGGCGGCCCTGTTCCGCGCCTACTGCGAGGAGGCGGGGCTCGAATGCCTGCGCCAGGAAATCCTGGCCTGGGGCGGCGATGTCCTGAACGACTGCCTCTCGACCTTCCGGCGTCCGGCCGGCGGGCCCCGGCCCAAGACCGACATCGAGGAGAACCCCGGGTTCATGGAGGAGGCGCGGGGCACGCGCCGGCCACCCGCCCTGTACGACCAGCCGCTTCCCGATCAGG
>JAKQBR010000023.1 GCA_029574005.1 Deltaproteobacteria bacterium
CTTGAGAGACCGGGAGGTTTTGATTTTAGGGTATTAGGGATAAGCCAGTAATGGAGACCACGCATATGAAACTTCTCTCCATTACTGGCTTATCCCTAATACCCTAAAATCAAAACCTCCCGGTCTCTCAAGGGAGATTTACATATGAAAGCTCTATGCACATGGACGGGAATATGTGGTCGACTCAGGTTTTCTCGTCGATGAGCGCCGCATCGAGCAGCTGGTGGAAGCCCTGCGAGAAGGCACGCGCGCATGACCATTATTTCCGGTAGTTACATCGATGTAAGGATGCGTTTGCCTACCCGGCCTTTCAGATCTGACCCTGGCGGCTGAGCTCATCCTTGAGGTAGACATAGTAGATGGGGGCCACCACCAGACCGGGAAGGCCGAAGGCCGCCTCCATGAAGAGCATGGCCAGGAGCAGCTCCGAGGCACCGGCATTGAAACGCGAGTTGAAGTACCGCGCATTGAGGAAATACTCCAGGGTGTAGACGGCCGCGAGATAGACGATCGAACTCATTGATATAAGAGGTGAAATGCTCAGGCTGACCACCACGATGATCACGCACGATATCAGTTTGCCTACGATCGGCAGAAGGCCGGTCAAGAAGGTTATGGCCAGCATGGTCTTCATGAAGGGCAGGTAGGTGTCCAGCAGAGGCAGCGCCACCCCCAGGTACAGCCACAGCAAAAACGTATTCAGCCCGGCCATGCGCACCTGGACGAAAAGGACCTTCCGGAATGAGAGATGAAAGAGGAACACCCGCTCCAGCAGGGCTCGGGCAAGAGGGCGATGGTTTTCCAGGGGCAAGGCCTGCATCAGGGATATGATCGCACCCAGCACGACGCCGATGACCACATGCGTCGTGATGCGCGCGGCCTCCTTGCCGGCCACGGGCAGCGCCCCGGCATTGGTCTTCAGCCACTCAACCGCCGCGATCCTCAGTTCCTCCGCATTCTTGGGCATGTTCTCCACGATTACGGCGGGCAGCATCTGCTGCGATTCATCCAGGATCTGGGCCATCATGGCAAACAGGGCCGAGATGCTCTCCGAATCGCTCGGGAAAAAGGCATAGATGGCGACCCCCATGAGGGACAGCAGGACCGCGATGATCGTCGAGATGACCGCGACGCTGTAGATCCTGGCCCGTTCGTGGCTCAGACGGCTGACGACCAGAAAGCGGCTCAGGCTATGGACCAGCTCATAAATAATGAACCCGCAGACAAGGACGATCACCAGGTGCAGCTTCAAGACGGCCAGCAACGCCAAGCCCGCGAGTATCCATGACGCGTAGTCGTATCCTGTCGGTTTTGTCACCTTGCGCATGTGAGGCATCCCCGGAATCATAGCGCATCTGTATGCGAATGTGAATAATGAGTAACAAGACGTTGATCCGCCGCGTTTTTCCTTCTCTGCGCCGGTCCCCATGGCCCTGCCGCTCGGAATTATCCGTGATCAACGGGCGAGGGTATGGTATAGAGGGCGGGTAGCGGAGAACGCCTACGGGAGGTATGCCCATGAAAACAGCGCTCCATACAGGCATGGTCTTGATTACCCTTGTGCTGGTCCCCGGTCTGATCCGGGCGCAGCAGGTCACGGCCCAGGTCGATGCCCTGGACAAGCAGGCCGAGCTCGCATCCTATCAGAAATCGATTGAACTCTTGACATCCGCCATTGCAGCCGACGCCAACAATTACGAGCTGTACTGGCGGCTGGCGCGCGCGCACCAGAATTACGGCGACCTGGCCGCGTCCCGCAAGGTCGCCAATTACAAAGCCCTGTGCGTGGAGCACGGCCGCGCCGGCATGAAGGCCGGCGAGAAGGCCATCGCGCTCAAGCCCTCCGGGGTCGAAGGCTATTTCTATGCCGGGTGCGCGGCCGGTACGCTTTCAACCGGCGCGGGCATCTATACCATCATCAAGGACAAGCTGACCGAGCGGATCAGGTCCAACCTGGAGCGGGCGTATCAGATCGACAGGCGCTTCGCCGACGGCGGGCCGATGCAGGCGCTGGCGGGCTACTACAAGGATGTCCCGCGCCTCATGGGCGGCAATCTCTCCAAGGCGGAGGAATATGCCCGCGAGAGCATGAAATATTACCCCAACGATCCGGCGGGCAGGACCATCCTGGCCGAGGTCCTGATGAAGGACGACAGGAAGAAAAATCGCGCCGAGATCCTCACCCTCCTGCGGGGCGTGGCCGCCACTCCGAAAAATTCGCCCCAGTACCTCGAGGTCTGGGTGACCAAGGCCAAGGAGCTTCTGGCTGAGATGTAGCTTCACGCCGGCCAGCCGCCTGAAACCGGGCCGGGCGAGAGCCCATCGCCACCTTCGGCCTTCCGCGCCCCTGGCCGAAGGCGGGATCGTCGTCCGGCATTCCACGTCAATCTCGACATCCTTTCACCCCACGGACTAAGCTCTTGGGATGAAGACGCCCCGCACTGCCGGAGAAGTGGAGCAGGTCTCGAACAGGATCCTGGACCAGGCCGTGGACATCATCTGCCGTGAAGGCCTGGACGCGCTGGCCATGCGCCGTCTGGCCAAGCAGACCGGCATGACGGCCCCCAACCCGTAAAACTATTATTCCAGCAAGGATGTGATCTACCTTAGGTCTGATCAGCTTTGACGACATCCCGGGCCTGATGCAGTGTCCCGGGGTCTTCAAACCGAACCTGGTAAAACCGCACGGTCTATGACCGGCTCTTCGCCGAGTCCGTGCGGATCTACCGCAACAACCGCGCCATGTACCGCCGGCTCAACGGCCGCTAAGCTATCAGCGCAAGCCCTGCAGACATCTTCCGGCCGAACCGGGGCCGGCAGGCCCTATAAGCCCGGGACCTTCCCTTGGATATTGACATACGGCTTACCCGGCCACCCCACGCGCCCCCCGGCATGAGATGAGGAAAATCATGCCTTGCGAGGCTTGGCTTTCCTGGTGGCTGGCGCCGCGAGCGGGTCCTCGGGCCAGTGGTGGCGGGGATAGCGGCCGCGCAGGTCTTTGCGCACCTCGGCATAGGTGGTGCGCCAGAAATTGGCCAAGTCGCGCGTAACCTGGATGGGACGGCCCGCCGGTGACAGAAAATGCAGCACCACCGGCACACCGCCCGCGACAATCGGCGTCGTGGCGCAGCCGAACATCTCCTGCAGCCGCACGGCCAGAACGGGATCATTCCCGCCTTCATAGACAAGGGCGATGCGCGAGCCGCTGGGTACGCGGATATGCGTGGGCGCCAGCTCGTCGAGCCGGCGCTGTTTGTCCCAGTCGAGCCGGTTCAAGAGCGCCGCGCACAGATCGAGGGCCTGCAGGTCCTTGATCCGCTGCATGCCCTCCAGATAGGGCCCCAGCCACTCTTCGAGCCGGTCCATGAGTCCCGCATCCGACATATCCGGCCAGGCACCCGTGGGTCCATCAACGCGCGCCAGGAACCTGATGCGTCCGCGCAGCGCGGTCGCGGCCCTGCTCCAGGGCAGGACCTCAAGACCGGTCTTCCTTATGCCCTGCATGAGCGCCCGTGCCGTGGCGGCCCGATCCGTTCGGGGAAGGGTCTCTTCCCTCAGCACCACCTGGCCCAGCATGCGCCGGCGGCAGGCCGTTACCGCCTGGGCGTCATCGTCCCAGCCGCTGAAGTCTTCCGTGGCGATATGGGCGCTGAAATGGCGCTCGATGGCCTCCAGCGTCAGCGGGGCGGCCTGGAATATCCTGGCCTCGCGCGGATCTCCGTCCATCTCGGCCACCACGAGGAATTCCTCGCCGGCTAAGGGGTCGGTTACGGGCAGCCAGGCCCCGCGGCCGCCAGAGAGCAGATATCTGCCCGCCCCCCCGCCGCGCCTGCGCGCGATGCGGTCCGGGTAGGCAAAGGCCAGCACAAGGCCGGCCTGGTCGGCGGCATCGCCCGCGGTCCGCCCGGTGTCCCTGCCGCCAAGGGCCTGCTCCAGGCTGCGCGCCAGGTCGATCACCCGCAGCGCCAGGGTTGTGTCCGCGCCTGTAGCCTGACGGCCGCGGCCCCCCGCGCCTTCAAGGCCGTGCAGCACCTCGAGCCGCGCGCGCAGATCGGCCTGCCCGGATGACGCCCCGCCGCGCAGGATATCCCGCTCGCTCAGCAGGGCCGCGATCTTACAGGCTTCCCGCGCCAGCCCCAGGGGCTTAGAGGCGATCAGCATATGCGCCAGCCTGGGATGCAGCCCGAAACCCGCCATGCGCCTTCCCGTTTCCGTTATGCGGCCTTGGGCATCGATGGCATCGAGCGCTTCAAGCAGGCTACGCGCCTGTTTGAACGCCGCCTCAGGCGGCGGGTCGAGCCAGGCCAGGGCAGCAGGGTCGCCGACCCCCCACAAGGCCAGCTCCAGGGCCAGGGGGGCCATATCCGCGTTTCTGATCTCCGGTTCGGTAAAGGGCGCCAGCAAGGCGTCTTCCTCGATCCGCCACAGACGGTAGCATACCCCGGGCGCGGTGCGTCCGGCGCGGCCGCGTCGCTGTTCGGCCGAGGCGCGGCTGACCCTGAGCGTTTCTAGCCGGGTGAGCGCGCTCTTGGGATCGTAGCGGGGCACGCGCATGAGACCGGAGTCGATGACGACCGTAACGCCGAGAATGGTCAGCGAGGTCTCGGCCAGGGCGCTCGACAGGACCACCTTGCGCTTGCCCGGGGGCGGCGGCAGGATGGCGCGGTCCTGGGCCTCGCGCGGCAGCATCCCGTAGAGCGGGGCTATGATGACATCCGGTCCGAGTCCGGATTCTGAAAGCAGGGCTTCGACACGCCTGATCTCCGGGGCGCCGGGCAGGAAGACCAGGATATCGCCGGTATGCTCGGCCAAGGCCGCATGAACGGCCCGCGCCACGTCCCGAGCCTGAAATGCACCCCCCCCTTCGCGTACGTTCGTGCGCTGAGGCGGCCGGTAGCGCGTCTCGACCGGGTAAGTTAAGCCCGATGCGCTCAGCACCGGGGCGTGCCCCAGGAGCGCGGCCACGGGATCGCAGTCCAGCGTGGCGGACATGACCACGATGCGGAGATCCGGGCGCAAGGCGGCCTGGGTATCGAGACAGAGCGCCAGCCCCAGGTCGGCGTGCAGGCTTCGCTCATGGAACTCGTCGAAGATCACCAGGCCGACGCCTTCCAGTCCCGGATCGTTCTGGATGCGTCGCGTCAGGATGCCCTCGGTGAGGACCTCGACGCGCGTCTCTGGTCCCACCTTGCTGTCCATCCGGATGCGGTACCCAACGGTGCGGCCGATGGGCTCATGGAGCAGCGCCGCCATGTGCGCCGCCGCGGCACGGGCCGCCAGACGCCTGGGCTCCAGCATGAGGATGGTCCCGCCCGCAAGCCACTCTTCGTCCTTAAGCGCCAGCGGCACACCGGTCGTCTTGCCCGCTCCGGGCGGGGCCTGGATCACGACATTGCGGCCTCCGGCGAGGACCGATCTCACGTCGGGCATGATTGCATGGATCGGCAGATGCGTCATCGCCTGATGCCCCACCATATCTTTGCGCCCCTTGCAATCGGAAAAAAGCCCCCAGAGAGGCCCGAAGGCCGTCTGTTGCAAAGGCTGATCCTGTTTTGTCCTTACGACTTGGCCATCTTGGCGATGATGTCCTTGGCCTCGGCATGACCCTGTTCGGCGGCCTTCTGAAACCATTGCAGCGAGATCTTGGGGTCTTTCTTGACCCCTTCGCCCCGTCCGATCATGAGGCCCAGGTTGAACTGCGCGTCGGCGTCGCCCTGCTGGGCCGCCAGGTGGAACCAGTTCATGGCCTGCTGATAGTCCTGGGGCGCGCCCTCGCCGTTGTAATACATGATGCCGAGGTTGTATTGGGCATCCAAGTCGCCCGCCTCGGCCTGTTGGAAGAGCTTGTCCAGGTCCTCGGGGGACATGTCCGCCGCCTTCTGGGCCGTGGCGTGGCCCTTGGGAGCGGTATGGGCCTGAGGCGTATCAGCGCCCGCCGCCGCAACCTTCCACTTCTCGGAGGCCAGGATCTTCTGGGACTCCGCATGGCCGTGCATGGCGGCCTTGGTGTACCAGGCATGGGCCTCATCGACGCTGTTCTTCCTTTCCAAAAGGCCGGCGAGGGCGAACTGGGCCTCGACATGTCCCTGTTCGGCGGCCATGCGGTACCATTGGGCGGCCTTGTCCGGGTCCGGTGCAACCCCCCGGCCCTCCTGATACGTACGGCCCAGCGTAAACTGCGCGAAGACATCGCCGTGCTGGGCGGCCTTATACATGGCCTCCAGGTCCACCGGCCTTTCACACTCGCTGGAACGCCTGGAGAAATACCAGATCAGCGCAAGGCCTCCGATGACGATAATGAAGAGAACCACATATTCCATACACATTCCCCGCTACCTATCCGGGACACACAGGCGAGCGGATAGGGGCACTATATCCTTTCGATGCTTTCGGCAAACAGCGGATCGGTCAAGAGGCGTTTGGCGAAGCTTAAGTATTTGTTCACGATCGAGCGCACCGCCAGCTGCAGGGCATAGGGCTTGATCGGCTTTTCCAGGAGATGATTCACCCCGGTGGCGACGCACATATCCACCACGTCGTTGCTGGCCTTGCCGGTGATCATGATCGTATCGTTCGCCGCGGACGGGAACCTCTTTTCCACGACATCCAGAAACGAGAACCCGTTCTTGTCGCCGATGAACACATCCAGGATAAAGATGGCCACGCCCACATCCTGCTTCAGGCAGTATTCCAGGGCCTTGTCGACATCGTTGAAGCACAGGATCTCTCCCCAGACATAGAATTTGCCGATCATCTGCGAGATCACCTCGCAGATGTTTTGCTCATCATCGATGATAATGACATCCAATCCGGCCGACATGCATTCTCCTCCTCAACGCCCCACTCATGAGCGCTGCTCGCGATCATCAAGGTGTTTGAGGATATACTTTTTTGAGGGGAATGTCTATCCTTTCGAAGGCGGAGAATACCACGCCAAGAGGCCCGCGCAAGCCGTCATTCCTCGGGCTTGGGTTTGGCTTTTTCATCGGGCTTGCGTTTGAGGCACAGCTCGCAGCGGGCATCGCTGCACATCTGGCAGGCGTAGCAGTCCGGGCACGGATGCTTTTTCAGGCCCCCCGTGTCCTCGGGCACATAGACCATGCCTTTGATGTTCTCGATGCGGATGAACGGCATATAATGCCTATCGGCATGTCCATCCCGTGCTTGACACGGGATGGGAGGGCCCCATGCCCGAAGGGGGGGCCTGTCGCCTAATGCATGGCCTGTTTCTTGTACCCCGCCGGCACGGTGGCGATAGTGGCGGGGGCCCTGCCCTCCTTGAATTCCAGCAGCTGCATGGAGGTCTTCAGGGTGGCGCCCATCATGGTGGAGGAGGATTCGGTGAGCACGGTCACGCCCTTGATCTTCTTGGTTTCCTGCATTACCTGGGCCATGGATTCCCGCAAGCCCGGCTGCATGGTCATCATGATGGCGGTGTATTTGGCGAAGATGTCGCCCTTGACCTTGATATCCTCGGTCGCCCACAACTCGGTGGTCGTGGGCCCCATGGCGGTATCCAGCTTCTGGATGTACTTGCGGCAGTTCCAGGCGCCGATCTTTTTCTTTTCACCGGTCTCGGTGACCTTCATGGTGAACTTCATCATGCTCTTCATCATGCCTGCCATGGCGTCCTTCTGCTCCTTGGTCATCTTTTCGCCGCCCATCTCGCCCATGGCCTTATCCATGTTCAGGGGCATCTCGGCATAGGTCTTCTTGGCGTGATCGATCATGGTGACGGTCTGTTTGTCGAGCCGCACGATAACCGTCTGCTGCTCGCTGTCATTGCGGATGACCGTATCGGTCATCCAGATGTTCTGGATGGAGTCCTTGGCCGGCTGCGTCTGTCCCATGACCTGGAAGCTGCCGGTATGGTGTTTCTGCCTCATGAAGATATCGGCCAGGGCCATGCCGGGACATGCCACCATGACGCACATGAGGGCCGCCATTGCGATCATTACCGTCCGTCTGTGCATAAATAACCTCCTTTGAAAGGATGCGTTCATCACCATTGAGGATAGCACCCCTGCCGCACCTTTTACAAACGGAAAAAAAATCAATCGAGCGTCAGGATCTTGAGGGTATTGACCTTGCCCACCTTCTCAGCAGGCAGGCGGCGGGTGATCAGGACCATGTCGCCCGTTTTGAGCGCCGCCGTGCGTTTCAGAAAGGCGATGAGCTCGTCGTCGCAGTCGATGGCAGGCAGGAGCACGGGATAGACCCCGGAGGAGAGATTCAGGAAGTTGCGGATACGCTCCGAGGTGGTGAAGGCCAGGGTCCAGGTATCCGCCTTGTAGCGCGCGATCCGGCGCGGGGTGCCGCCGCTGATGGTCGGGGCCAGCACGAAGCGGACCTTGAGCGTCTTGAGGGCCTCGAGCACATCCAGGGAGATGACATCCTCACTCGCCGCTCCGGGCCTGGATATGGAGGCCCGCACGGCCTCCCTCACCTGATCGCCCGCCGCCAGAGAGCCGCGCCCGCTCTCCGTGACGCGCGCGATGCGGGCCATCATGGCTATGGTCTCCGCCGGGTAGGCGCCGATGGCGGTCTCCTCGGAGAGCATCAGCGCGTCCGTGCCGTCCAGGACGGCATTGGCCACATCGGTCACCTCGGCGCGCGTCGGACGGATATTCCCGGTCATGGACTCCAGCATCTGGGTGGCGGTGATGGCCGGCTTGCCCGCCAGGTTGGCCTTGAAGATGAGCTGCTTCTGAACCATGGGCACCTGTTCGATGGGGATCTCCACGCCCAGGTCGCCACGCGCGATCATGATGCCGTCCGCGGCCTCAAGGATGGCGTCGATGTTCCGGATAGCCTCGCGCCGCTCGATCTTGGCCACGACGTGCATGGGGCGTCCGCTCTTCCTGACGAATGACCTGACCTTCTCGATATCGTGGGCGCCCTGGACAAAGGAGATGCTCACCGCATCGATGCCTTCGGATAAGGCGAAACGCACGAACTCCAGATCGCGAGCGGTCACGGCATCGACGCCGATATGCGCTCCGGGCAGGTTTAAGCCCTTGTGCGACAGCAATTGTCCGCCGATGATAACCCGGCAGGCCACCTCCTGGTCCTTCACCTCCATGACCTTGAGCTGGATGAAGCCGTCATTGAGATAGATGACCCCGCCCTTGGATACCGTCTGCGGCAGCGCCTTGAACTGCACCGGGATGAGACCCGGCCTGCCCGTCATATCCCGCGTGGTCATGATGACCCGCTCGCCCTTCTTCAAAAGCAGGGAGCCGCCCTCCAGGGCCCCGATACGGATCTTGGGGCCGGGCAGATCGGCCAGGATGGCCACCGTCAGCCCCAGTTCGCCCGCCAGCGCACGGATGGCGCGGATATCGCCGCGGTGGGTTTCAAGGTCGCCGTGGCTGAAATTGAGGCGGGCCACGTTCATGCCGGCGCGCAGCATCTTCCTGAGGGTGGCGGGCGCGCGCGAGGCCGGTCCGATGGTGGCTACGATCTTGGTCCTGTTCAGCGGCAGCCGCATGCTCATGTGCCCAAGCTTACGGAGAGCCCACCTCATTGTCAATCGCAAAGGCGCTCAAGCACGCGTACAAGCTAAGGCTTGATTTTCCATCAGGCTTCGTATATTTCCATAAATCCGCTATGGAAGAAAAGCACCTCAAGAACGGTATCATGCTCACCATCGAGGACAAGACCGTGCCTTTGACGGGCGACCTCTACATGGTGCGCATCGAGATCAGCTACAGCCTCAAGCTGGACGAGTCCGATACGGAGCTGCGCGCATACTGCGGAGAGCGCATCGTCAAGACCCGCCTGCTCGAGCGCCCGGCCGTGCTCGCCAGGGATCTGGACGAGGTGAAGCGCACCCTGCGGGACTCGTATCTGGAAAGCACCCTGCACTACATGCAGCGCCCGTCGTTTGCTACCAAACTCAAGCGCAAAACCCTTGAGGAGTACCACGAAAAGCTCGAAAAAGAGGCCAAGCTCAAGGCCGCCTACGCGGACGCGGAATAGCTCAGCGCTATATTGCGTTTATCAAATTATTCAGACACGACCCCTTTTGGCCTCTCTATGTCCGTGGCACTAAGTGGGTGTCAGCTTCCTTGGCTTTTAATCAAGGCAACCCTCTAACCTCTTCTCGTCCTCGACCTATTCTATTTCAGATATGTCTTTTTCTGTCCATTGCCATTGGCCTTGATAATCCTTGTGTGCCACAAAGTACCAACGGTCTTTCAACCAGAAAGGCCAAGCGAATGTTCTATATTTTATTCTAAATTCGATCTCTGCGCGCACTATCTCTCTATCTCCAAACGTAACCGGTACTGGAGAGATAATGGAGGTCTTCTTGTTTGAGCCTAACCGAGGAATGGTATTTGCGGTTCTCATGATGATGACATTGTTGCCACCACGAATATCTATACCGCCATCAACTGATTGAAGGCGGCGAACAATTACTTGATATTCAATGGATCGGATTGGTGCTGAACCATCATTTGAAATAAGAAAGATTGTCTGTAACGGACTTTCAATATTAAGCGGCTTATCCGGGACAATCTAAACCCTAGGAATAAGCACGATAAATGCTAACGTTGTAGCAAACAAACCGATAACTGCATAAACATTGGTGAAAACACTCTTAACAGTGCGATATATTTTCTTCATATTGAGCCTAACGGGCAGAGGAACCGTTGCGGGACTATACGATCAATACTCGCGCAAACAACCATCCGCCACATTCGATTGATGGCCGACAAAAATTGCCTTTCAGAAATCGGATGGCAATCCACGCCATTAATCACTATACCGAATGATTCGGTATAACCCTATGAATACCTCCCTCTTGCAGAATCATTCCGTTTATCAAGATGCGGATTATTATGCTATTATTGCCTCAATCCATGATCCCGTCAATAGTATTTCAGTGTCAGCTGAACCATAATATCTATCTGGTGAGCGATTGGAGAAGGGAATTTGATACGGTCGCGACGAGTTTCTCAAAAGCAAGAATACGAAGGGGACAGCACGCCAGAACAAAACAGGTCGAGGAGCGACGACGTCGCGGAGCGAGGTGTACTTTTTCAGTACTCCGAAGCTCCCGCGACGAGGAAGCGACGAAGAGATGTGAAGTTCTGGCGCGCTGTCCCGCTCAATCATGTGAGAGAGAGCAGGACGTCGATGAGACACGCCGCATCGATATACGGGAACGTGCCGTGCGTGACGAGCTTGGTGTCGATGATCTCGACGCCCAGGTCGCGGATACGGTCGTAGTCTATGGGATGGGGGTAACGGGCGTTCTTGGAGTCGATGATGACATAGTTCAGCAGATCCACATTGTCGATCCCGGCCGCATCCTTCTTCAGGCATTTCAAAAGGGTGGCCACGGCCTGGGCCAGGTCCATGCCGTTCTGCTCGGGGTCGGGGCCGGTATTGGGGATGTAGACCTTGGGGCAGATATTGGCGGCCACGGCCTCTTCGACCCCGTCCGGGATCAGGTTGGCCACGATGCTGGAATAGAAGCTGCCCATGGGATAGCAGATGAGGTCGGCCTCGCGGATGAGGTTCTGGATATCGCCATTGATGCGGGCATGCACGGGCTCGGGGTTATCGAGGCTCTTGGTGAGGAAGATGCGCTTGACCGGACAGGTGATCTGGGGCACCTCCTTGCCGGTCAAGAGGTGTTGGCCGATGAGCAACGTGCCGTCATCCAGCTCGGCGGCCAGGTGCAGGAGCTCGTCCAGGAGCGGCTTGACGATGCCACGCGCCTCCACCAGCCGCGAAAAGATATAGATGACGGCATCGATGCTGGCATTGCTGCTGAGATACCCTCCGGCCAGGATCAGATTGCCGATGTTGGCGCCCCTGAGGTCGAAATCGGCGGGCATGTGCCGGAGAAAGTGCTTCAGATGGTAGCAGATAATATCGCGCATGGGCTGTGGGATGACCGCGATAAGCGGGTCGTCGCCGGATGCCATGCGTTCAAGCCGCTGGGCCAATACGGCGTTCTCTTCGTTATAAGACAAACGATAGACGAACAGCCGGTAGATCAGGGGATTGCCTTTTATGGACTGGTCGGCCAGGGCCATGAGGCGGTTGCGCAGGTCGCCCACCGAGATCATGTTGAAGGCATCGCGCAGCTTGCGCGAGCTACCGCCGTAATCGAAGGGCGTGACCAGATGGATCGAATTATAGGTGTAGTTGATGAGCTGCTGGCTTAAAGACCGCAAGGCCGTGCCGCCCGAGAAGAAGAGGATGCGCGGGCCCAGCTCCGGCAGCCTGCGGTAGCGTTCGATCTTCAGCAGGTCCGGGATCTTTACGGTGCGGGTGATCTTGATGGTCGCATCCATACGATCTGTCATATCGGTTGTTCGCCTGCCAAATCAAACAGCTTGATCGCAAATACGACGATGTTGCACACGCCGCCTGGAAGCATGACGCAGCCCGGGACCCGACTTCACATGTTGTTGCAATGTCACCAATAGCTCGTTCCGCCGTTTTCGTGTATATAAAGATCGTACGACAGCATACCGATAATCCATGTTGTAATAACTGCTTAGGGAGGCGGCATGTCCTCGGTTAAGGATGTGATTTCACAGTTCATCAAAGACAATTTCATAACGGGCCGCAGTACGGTTCTCCTCGACGGCAGCCTTTCGCTGATCGATTCGGGCATCATGGATTCAACCGGCGTGCTCGAGCTGGTGGAGTTCCTGGAGGCGACCTATGCCATCACCATCGAGGATGAAGATCTCGTTCCGGAAAATCTGGAAACCATCGACAATATGGTAGCCTTCCTGAAAACCAAGGGAATTACCTAGTGGAGGGACTTGTTCACCACTTCCTCGAGGCAGCCGCCCGCCGGACCCCCGACAAGATCGCCGTATATCACGGCGAAACCTGCGCTGCCTACCGCGAGATCGACGCCGGCGCCAACCGCATCGCCCATTGCCTGATCGACAACGGTCTGCAGCCCGGGGAGCGCGTGGTGGTGGTGATGGAAAACTCGCTGGATTCCATCCAGGCCTATTACGGCATCCTCAAGGCCGGCGGGGTGAGCGTGGAGGTGCCCGACCGCTCGACGCCCGGCGAGGCGGCCTACTTTATCGGCAACTGCGGCGCGCGGGTGTGCATGCTCTCCAGAGCCAGCGCCGGGCGTCTGTACGGCATCGATATCCCGATGGTCATCGGCCCGGACATGGATTTCGACCACCCGGGCGGGGCATATATCCCCTGGAGCGTCCTGCAGACCATGCCGGAAACCCGGCCGGACAGGACGATCGACACCGGCCGACTGGCCGCCATCGTCTATACCTCGGGCTCCACCGGCAAGCCCAAAGGCGTGATGCTGACGCACGCCAACCTGTGCGCCAACACCCACTCGATCGTGAGCTATCTGGGGCTTAGTCCCGATGACCGCGCCATGGTGATCCTGCCGTTTCACTATGTCTACGGCAAGACGCTCTTGAACACGCACTTCGCCACGGGGGGCTCGATCGTGATCAACAACCGCTTCGCCTTCCCCAACGTGGTAGTGGATGAGATGGTCAAGAAGGCGTGCACCGTCTTCGCCGGCGTGCCCTCGACCTTCGCCTTCCTCCTGAACCGCTCCACCTTCAGCCGCACCGCATTGCCGAAGCTGCGCATCGTGACCCAGGCGGGCGGCGCCATGGCGCCGGCGTTGACCCAGCGGCTGAGAGACACCCTCAAATCCGCCCGGCTCTATGTCATGTACGGCGCCACCGAGGCATCGGCCCGGCTCAGTTACCTGCCGCCGGAGAGGCTCACCGACAAGCTTGGCTCCATCGGCATCCCCATCCCGGGGGTCGAGATCGATGTGCGCGATGATCAAGGTGGCCTGAAAGCCCCGTACGAGGAAGGCAACATCTGCGCCCGCGGCCCCAACATCATGCAGGGCTATTGGGACGATCCGGATGAGACGGCCAAGGTCCTCAAGCCCTGGGGTCTGGTGACCGGCGACCTCGGCTACCGCGACGATGAGGGCTTCTTCTTCCTCACCGGCCGCAAGAAGGAGATGCTCAAGGTCGGCGGCGAGCGGGTATCTCCCAAGGAGATCGAGGACGCCATCATCGCCTCGCGCCTGATCCATGAGGCCGCGGTCATCGGGCGGCCGGACGAACTCCTCTCCGAGGTGCCCGAGGCCTTTATCGTGCCCATCGACGCCCAGACCTTCAAGCTCGAAGACCTATGCGCCTATGTCCGGGAAAGGCTCGCCCCGCAGAAACAGCCGCGCTACTGGAATATCGTCAAGAGCCTGCCGAAAAAGTCCTCGGGCAAGATCGACAAGGAGGCCTTGAAGTCATGAATACGTGCAGCCGCTGCGTGCTCCCGGAGAGCTTTCCGGGCATCGCCTTTGATGAACAAGGGGTGTGCAATTACTGCCGCACCATACCATTGCCCGACGCGGCCGAAAAGGCGTCCCACCTTCAGAGATTCGAATCGCTTCTGGATGAGAACCGCGGCCGGCATGTCTATGACGTGCTGCTGGCCTACTCGGGCGGCAAGGACTCCACCTACACCATGATGGTGCTCAAGAAGCGCTACCATCTGAACATCCTGGCCTTCACCTTTGACAATGGCTTCGTCTCAGCCCAGGCCAAGCTCAATATCCTGCACATGACCGACAGCTTGGGGGTCACCAGCGTCATGGTGCGGCCGCCCTTGCCTCTCATGCGGAAGGCCTTTGCCACCGCGGCCGAAAAGGACATCTACAGCCCGAAGACCCTGGACCGCGCCAGCTCCATCTGCACCACCTGCATCGGGTTCGTCAAATCCATGATCCTGAAGACCGCCCTGGTCTATGACATCCCGCTCGTGGCCTATGGCTGGTCGCCTGGACAGGCACCCATCAGCTCGGCCGTCATGAAGACCAACCCGCGCCTGCAGCGCATCACCCAGCGCACGGTGCGCGATCCCCTGCTGAGCGCGGTCGGAGAAGAGCTCGGCACCTATTTCCTGAACGAGACCGACCTGGGCATCCCGGCCGAACGCTGGCCCACCAACATCCACCCGCTGGCCTTCATGGAGTACGACGAGGAACGCATCATCCGTGAGATCTCGGACATGGGGTGGGTCAAGCCGGCCGACACCGACCCCAACTCCACCAACTGTCTTTTGAACGCCCTGGCCAATTACCTGCACCGCAGGCGTTTCAACTACCACCCCTATGCCTGGGAGATCGCCGGCATCGTGCGATCAGGCTCCATGACGCGTGGAGAAGGCCTCGCCAAAGTCACCCAGGATGAGGATATGAACATGGTCAGGTATGCGGCCGAGGCGCTCAAGATCAAAGTCTGAGAAAACGAGCCTTCTCACCTGTCGCACGGCTCTTACCCCCTCTGCGGGTTGTTGCCATGCGGGGCGTAGCTCACGCACGCCGCTCTTCCTTGGATTGCCGACAAGATCGCGGGATGTGGTATGTAGTTGACCATGACAACTAATCCTGCTAATTAGTTGTCATGGTCAACTAAAAAGGGGGCCGTTATGAAAAACGTAGCCATGGCACGCCTGGTCGGCGTGCTGTACCGACAATCGCTGAACTATATGCATTATGCCCTGAAAAGTATGGGCATCACCCCCCTGGAGTGCATCTTCCTGGCAGCGCTCTTCGACTGCGAAGGGGCCAGCCAGGAACAGCTCTGTTCCATGCTGGTCATCGACAAGTCGGCTACGGCCAAGGCCATGAAGTCACTGGAGGACAAGGGCCTGGTGAAAAGGGATCAATGCCTGAACGACAAGAGGGCCAAGCGCATCTCCACCACCGCCAAGGCCAGAGGGCTCAGGAAAGACATCGACATCATGATGCGGCAATGGGTTGACTTCCTGACCGAGGATATGGAGGCCGGCGGCCTGGATCAGGCCGTGCAATCGCTCAATGCCATGGCGGCCCGGGCGGTCAGGGCCGATCACCGGGCGCTGTTGAAGGGCATGAAGGGGGGAAAGAAATGAATCACCGGCAAGGCAAGATCGATCTGCACGTGCACTATCTGCCGCGGGCCTATCGCGAGGCACTTCTCACCCATGCGGGCGCGGACCGGGACAAGTTCCCGACCCCGGACTGGGACCCGGAGCTGCACCTGCAGTTCATGGATGCCATGGGTATCGCCACGGCCATGCTCTCGGTCTCGTCCCCGCACCTGAACTTCGGCGATGACGCCGCGGCCAGGGTACTGGCGCGCCAGGCCAACGAGGAGGGCGCCGATCTGGCGCGGAAATACCCGAGGCGTTTCGGCCTGCTGGCGTCTCTGCCCCTGCCTGATGTCCAAGCCTGCATCGCCGAGATTGGCTATGCCCTGGATACGCTTTCAGCCGACGGCTTCACCATGCCCACCAATGCCCGCGGGGTCTACCTGGGAGATGAGCGGCTGGACCCGGTCCTTGAGGCACTGAACCGGCGCCGGGCCGTGGTGGTGATCCACCCGACCAGGCCGGGGAGCGTGCCCGAAAACGTTGCCGAAAAGGCCCCCATCCCCATGATGGAATTTCTCTTCGACACCACCCGCACGGTCACGAACCTGATCCTGAACCGGACCCTGAGGCGTTTCCCGGACATCACATTCGTGGTCCCGCATGCCGGGGCCTTCCTGCCGCTTTTAGCCGACCGCCTGTTCGCCTTTACGGCCTACCTTCCGCCTGCAGATCATGACACCCCGGATGTCTACGCCGAACTGGGGGGCCTTTCCTACGATGTGGCGGGTTTCTGCGTGCCCCGGCAGTTGAGCGTGCTCTTAGGGATCACCGGCCCCGGGCACCTGCTCTATGGCAGCGATTTCCCGTACACGCCCCAGTTCGGCTGCGAGCTCCTGGCCGATGCCCTGGAAAAGACCGACCTGCTTAGCGATGAGGACCGCCGCGCCGTATATCGCGGCAACGCGCTCACACTCTTCCCGCGCCTGGCATAGGCACGGCAGGGTTGTGGTATGGCCTTGCATGGCGCCTTAAAACGGCTGCATTGATCTTTTCCCCGGAACTTGCTATGCCGATGTCTGAGCGGGTTGCATGCTGGGGAGCAGCCATGGCTGAAGAGCGGGAAGACCATCTCGACAGATTCAAGAGGCTCTACCCGGAGAAATTCATCTCCGAGGAAGCCCTGTTCGGGCGCGTACGCCGCGGCAACTCCATCTTCATCGGCACCGCCTGCGGCGAGCCGCAGCACCTCATGAACGCGTTTATCCGCTATGTGGAGAACGCCTCGCACGCGATCTACGGGGCACAGATACTCCACGTCTGGACCCTGGGCGTGGCGCCCTATGCCGACGAGAAGTTCAGGAAAAACTTCCGCCACAACTCCTTTTTTATCAGCGACAGCTCCCGCAGCCTGGTCAACAAGGGGTTGGCCGATTACACGCCCACCTTCCTCTCCGAGATCCCCGACCTCTTCCGCCGCGGGATCATCACCATCGATGTGGCCCTGGTGCAACTCTCCCCGCCCGATGCGGACGGGCTCATGAGCCTCGGGGTAAGCGTGGATATCGTGAAGTCAGCCATAGAGCATGCCAAGCTCGTGGTGGCACAGGTAAACGACCGCATGCCCCGCGTCCGGGGTGACTCGCTCGTCGATATCCGCGACATCGACGTTGTCATCCCGTACGATGAACCGCTGCTCGAGTACACACCGGACCCCCCGGGCGATATCACGGAGAAGATCGGGAAGTATGTAGCCCGCATCGTCCAGGACGGCGACACCATCCAGGTGGGATACGGCACCATACCCAATGCCATCCTCTCCCACCTCGCGGGCAAACATGATCTCGGCGTGCATACGGAGCTCTTGTCCGACGGCATCATCGATCTCATGAAGCAGGGCGTGGTGACCAATGCCAGAAAAACCCTGGACCGCAAAAAGACCGTGGTCTCGTTCTGCATGGGGAGCAGGGCCACCTATGAGTTCCTGCACAACAACCCCGCCTTCGAGTTCAGGCCGATCGACTACACGAACAGCATCTTTGTCATCGGGCGGCAGGCCAACATGACCGCCATCAACACCGCGCTGGAGATCGACCTCACGGGACAGGCTACGGCGGAGTCGATCGGCGAGCTTTTCTACAGCGGCGTGGGCGGGCAGGCCGATTTTATGCGCGGCTCGGCGCTCGCCCCAGGCGGCAAGTCCATCCTCACCTTGCGTTCCACCTCCACGGACCAGTCCCGTTCGCGGATCGTCCCGTCTCTGTCCACCGGGGCCTCCGCCACTCTCATCCGCGGCGACCTGCATTACGTGGTGACCGAGTACGGTACGGCCTATCTGCACGGGAAGAACATCCGCGAACGCGCCATGTCGCTGATCGCCATCGCGCACCCCCGCTTCCGTCCCTGGCTCATCGAGCAGGCGCGCTCGCGTGGTCTGATCTACCACGATCAGGCGTTCATCCCCGGAGAGGCCGGCGAATATCCCGAGTGGCTGGAGACCTATCGCTCGACAAGGACCGGGCTCCAACTCTTCCTTCGCCCGGTGAAGATCAGCGACGAGGATCTCATCAAGGGATTCCTTTACAGACTTTCCGACAAGAGCATCTACACGCGCTACTTCGTCAACATGCTGCATATGCCTCACGACATCCACGACATCCTCCAGAGATACGTCGTCCTTGATTTCTCGAAGGAGATGCTGATACTCGCCATCGTGGAGCGGCAGGGCATGGAGGAGGTCGCGGGCTTCGGTCAGTACATCATCGAAGCAGATACGCACACGGCCAAGGCCGCCTTTCTGGTGGGGGACGACTGGCAGAACCGCGGCGTCGGCACTGTGCTGCTGGAATACCTGACCGAGATAGCGAAGAAAGAAGGGCTCCTGGGTTTTTCAGCTATGGTGCTGAAGGAGAATACACCCATGCTGCGCCTCTTCGAGCGCATGAACTTTCAAACGCGAAAAGAGCTCGAGTATGGCGTGTACAATCTCACCATGGGTTTCTACAAAAGAGAGCACTAAATGCATAATATAAACATCGGGGTGCTGCATGGCGATCATGGGGCGGTCACGTACCTGATTCACCCAAACCCACTATGGGAGGTGAAACGCATGTGACGCTGCAAGCAGCACTAATCCTGACACACCCAGCGCCGCAATCAACAGCTCGCGCTTGAATTGCAGAGACTCTCCAACCTGGGCGCTCATGTAGCGGGACAGCACCTTCCAGTTCAGTATCAAATGGGTCACGGCCGCTGCCACGAAGAGCAGTGAAGCGGCGTTATGCATGCTCATGAACAGGTGGCCCCACCTGGCGGCCCCTTCGTGCGAGGCAACGTGGAGCGCTATGCCCGAAGGGACCAACCAGACTCCAGCGCAGAACAGAACCAACGATGCCAAGGGTCGGGCGCTGATCCCACCCCGCCGCGCACATTTTTCAGTCATCTTGTCCTCCATCTTTTGCCTGATGTCGACCCACCAATCGCCAGAAAGGTTAATCCCTGCTGCCATTACCGGGTATCACGGCTCAATCGAACTGCAGCTATTTCAACATCAGATAAGGATTTTCTCCATAGAGCAGCTCTGTTCCAGATTGATCTCCTTCAGGACCGCCTTTTTCTCAGATCCTAGGCTGATCTTGTAAAGGCCGCTGTCAGGTTCCAGGTTATCAAATTTAAATCGCCAAAGCAATCCGTCTTGGTCTCCTGCAATTTCTTCCCGTCCTGGTACAGGATCACGGTTTCACCGTTCACACAATCCTCAATACCGTCATGGGCTTGAGCCACACTGCCCGCAATGAAACACTTCGTATAGCGATAGAGATTTTTATAACATACGCGAGGTCTTGGCTGGTATTCAGGATGAAGGATTTCCAGCTTCTCGTCTTGGACGATACCCTCCATTTCCGAGTCTTCAACATGCAGCATCCTCAGTGCACCAGTCGGACAAGCCTGCACGCAGCGTGATTTTTGCCATCCATCATCCAGAAGGTGGGCACAGAAAACGCACTTCTGCGGAATTTCCTTTTCGGCATTCCACCAGATAGCGCCATAGGGGCAACTCTTCACAAGGTTCTGCTGACCTTTCGATTTTATCGGGTCAATGACGACGATACCGTCATCGCTCTTATACACGGCATTATCCGCCGCATTTTTTATGCACGGTGCATCATCGCAGTGCATGCATGGCCTGGGCAGATAAGCCACATCGATTAATGGGAATTGGCCTCTTTCTTTGCGCATGATATTGATCCAACGATGACCATGTCTGGGCTGAGAAGATGATCTGGGTGGAAAATCATTATCGACATGCTCATCCTTGCAAGCCAGAAAACAACTATTGCAGTCTTCGCAATTTTGGTTCATCCGGTTTAAGCGTACTTTTAGCCGACGAGGTCATATTTAGACTCATGGAGGGCATAGGGTTTGAGTTTGAAGAAGTCATTATCCCGGAAGCCGTAAGACTTTTTCTGAAGCGTCCTGATTTTATTGTTGGTGCCTTCCAAGGGGCCGGTTGATATGGGGAAGTCATACCAGG
>JAKQBR010000033.1 GCA_029574005.1 Deltaproteobacteria bacterium
CTACGGTAGAATCTTTACGGCTCATGTCTTGTCCCCCTCAATGGTTTTGTTTGCTCTTAACCATAGGTAGACTCTTCATGAGCCTTCCGCTACTCTATTTTCATCCTTCGTTGTGACCGAACCGGACATGATGGTTAGATCGAATAAGAGCCAACCCGCCGTGCCCGTCACTTCTGGAGATCGAAGCCATCTGACGGTCATCACGGACTGAACACTGCTCTTCAGACATACATTCATACCTCCACCGAACGATGTCTGGACGGTCTTGCGGGACCATAGAAACCGGAAGGTACGCTATTATCTCAGGCGAAGTGGTCGAACCCCTTTTTCACGTCCTGGCGCTGGCCATCCCGCATCAGGTAGATGCCCTCCTCAGCCGGCAGGATTTCTCCCACCACCGTGAAGTCGCTGAATTGATCGCGCAGGGCATCGATGTTCTCGGGAGCGATGGTGAAGACGAGCTCGAAATCCTCGCCGCCGTACAGGGCGAAATCGTGCGCATCGGCCGAGACCTTTGCCGCGGCGGCAACGGTCTCGGGCAGGAGCGGGATCTTCTCCCAGTCGATACAGGCACCCGTGCCGCTCTCCTCGCAGATGTGCCGCACCTCGCTGCCCAGGCCGTCGCTGACATCGATCATGGCATGGCAGAAGTGCGCGATGATCCGGCCCTCCCAGACCCGGCGGCAGCGCGGTTGAAGATGGGAATTGACCGAGCTTTCCCGTAGGCCTTGTTTCAGGAGCCGTAAGCCCGCCTCGCTGCGTCCGAGTGTCCCGGTGACGCAGATCAGGTCACCGGGCACGGCCATGGAGCGCAGACGCAGGGCGTCATGCTCGACCGCGCCCAGCAGGGCCAGATTGACCACCATGATGGCGCCATGCGTGGTGTCTCCGCCGATCAGGTGCACGCCATGGCTCTCGGCCGAGGCATACAGCCCACGATAGAATTCGTCCATGAACTCGACCTCGGTCGCGGGCGTCAGGGCGATGGACAAAAACGCCCAGTGCGGGGTTCCACCCATGGCAATGATGTCCGAGACATTGGCCTCCATGAGCTTGTAGCCGATCTGATAGGGGCTGTGCCATTCAAGGGTGAAGTGGTCGTTCTCCACCATCATGTCCACCGTGACCAGGAGGTAGGAGATGTCGGTGTATTTGAGCACCGCGCAATCGTCGCCCACGCCCTTGACCACCACAGGGTCTGCACAGGCCTTCCGGGTGAGGCGTTTGATGAGGGCGAACTCGCCGCCGATATCAGCGATCTTCATGGGCGTAGGCTCTCCGGCACTCTTTGTTGGTCTTGGCGGAACAGAACTCGCCGCACATGGTGCAGACCTCGGTGTCGTCCTTGCCGGCCTCATGGCGGATGGCGCGCGCCTTCTCCGGGTTGAGCGCCTGGCGGTACATGCCCTCCCAATCCAGATTGCTGCGGGCCACCGACATGGCGTCGTCCCGGTCGCGCGCGCCTTTGATGCCGCGGGCGATGTCGGCGGCATGCGCCGCGATCTTGGAGGCGATCACGCCGTCGATCACGTCCTGCAGGTTGGGCAGTCCCAGGTGCTCCTTGGGGGTCAGGTAGCACAGGAAGTCCGCGCCGTAAAAGGCCGCCAAGGCACCTCCGATGGCGCCCGTGATATGGTCGTAGCCCGGCGAACAGTCCGTGACCAGTGGCCCCAGCACGTAAAAAGGCGCACCGTCGCAGTACTGCTTCTGCAGCTCGATGTTCTCCTTGATCATATGCAAAGGCACATGGCCGGGCCCCTCGATCATGACCTGGACACCCTGCGCCCGGGCGCGGGCCGCAAGTTCGCCCAGGGTCTTGAGCTCCGCGATCTGGGCCAAGTCCGTGGCGTCGGCCAGGCAGCCCGGGCGCAGGCCGTCTCCCAGGCTCAAGGTCACATCGTACTCTTTCGCCATGGCAAGGATCTCATCGTAGCGGGTGTAGAGGGGGTTTTCGGCGTGATGGTGGAGCATCCATTTGATCAGCATGCTGCCGCCGCGCGAAACCACGCCCATGATGCGCTTTTCCAGCAGCGGGATGCACTCGCGCGTCACCCCGCAATGCACGGTGATGAAATCCACCCCGTCCTCGATATGGCGCCTGATGGCGGCCAGGAAGTCATCGGCCGTCAGATCGACCACCCGCGGGTGATGCACGATGGCATCGTAGACGGGCACGGTGCCGA
>JAKQBR010000037.1 GCA_029574005.1 Deltaproteobacteria bacterium
GAAAGGGTGTACTCTAGCGAGAGGGCCGCCGTATAGATGTCCAGGTCCGAATAGTAATCCTGGTCCGCGGAATCGGATGATTCCTCCGCCGGATCATCGTAGGTGTGCCGCTCGAACCCGAAGCTCGGCCCCACCCGCCACTGCGGCGCGATCCAATACGTCCACTGCATCGAGGCCCGCGCGACCTGGGCGTCCTGACTGACCTCGTCATCGGCATCCTGGACGTCCTCATCGTCGTCCTCCAGACTTTCCTCATAGCGATAGGCCGTATAGGAGCCCGAAAGGCCGAAGCTTGTGCGGGGGGCCGCCTGATACGACAGGCCGAGCGATCCGCCGTCGGAAACAACATCGTCGTCCGGTGGCGGTGCATACTCCATGTTCCGAACATACCCCAGGGATACCGACAGGGTGGGGGTAAGGATCCGGTTGTAGCTCAGCGCCCCGGTATGGACGCGCCGAACGCCCAGGGCCTGATCCAGGGTATCGCGTTCTCTGGTCTCACGGTAATCGTAGGAGAGGTCGAGCGACTGGGTCAGTCCGCTCAACAGCGCATGCGTCACGACGCTGGCTTCGGTCGTGTCGTCTTCCTCATTGTTCTTGTGGTAGTTCCAGGCCACATGACCTTCCAACCCCCACTGGAGGTGCTGGGTGGTGCAGGAGAGCGCCAGGCTTGGGCCTACGGCATAGACGTGCTCTTCTTCCTCTTCCTCGGGTAGGCCTTCATAGTTGTCATCGTAGAGATACGAGGCGTAGACGCCGGGATGGAATTCCCATACGGCGCACCATGCCTCGCCGGCGTAGAGCAGGACCACCAGCAGGATACAGCAAGCATAAGCGGCGAAATGTCTCACGGGATTATGATGGTATCACCCGCATGAACCGCGATATTCCTGTCTTTGCCCTTGACGATCCTGCCGTAATCGGCCTTGATGCGTACCTGTCTGCCATCCTCGCTGCGCAGGATGACAATGCTGTTTTTGTCGGCCCACTGCGTAAAGCCGCCGGCCAGCGATATGGCCTGCGTGAGGTTCATGTCCTGATCGAGCAGGAAAAACCCCGGACGCACGACCTGGCCCTCGACATAGAAGCGCTTGCTGCGGGGCTCGACCACGATGACCGCGCAGTGCGGGTCCTTGATGAATTTCATCAGCGAGTTCTCGATGCCCTTCTGCAGCTGGGACGGCGATTTCCCGACGGCGGCGATATCGCCAACCAGCGGCAGCGAGATGAAACCGTCCGTCCTCACGGTGACCTGCCGGGAGAGCGCGGCCTCGCCCCAGACCGAAATATCCAGCACATCCGAAGGACCGATGAGATAGGGCCTCTCCTGGACCGCGGCGGGGGCCGGCGCCGCCTTGGTCTCGGCGGTCTTCTTCGCGTCTCCCAGCGCCCCCTCCGGAGCGGCGCAGGCTGACGATGCCAGGGCAAGCACGAGGATGCTCAGGATCAAGGATATCTTCTTCATTTTTCTATCCCACACTCCTTAATTTTATAGAGAAGGGCCTTGTAGCTGATCTGCAGCATGTCGGCGGCCTTCTTCTTGTTCCAGTTCGTACCCTTGAGGGCCCGCAGGATCATATCACGCTCCGCCTTGATGGAGGCCTCCTTGGCGACGTCCTTCAAGGGCATGATCGGGAGGTCGCCAGCCGGGGCGCCGCCGTCCCTTCCCCTGAGGGCGTGGTCCTTGCCCTCGTGCCTGTCCGTGCCTGCCGCGGCGCCTTCGGACAGGTACCGCATGAGATCGTCCACACTGCCGAGGATCACCATGCGTTTCACCAGGTTCTTGAGCTCGCGCACATTGCCCGGCCAGGGGTACCTCAGCAGGAGGGGGTAGATCTGTTCCTTGTCCAGGTTGATATGCTTGGCGTACTTCTCATTATAGGTTTCGAGGAAATATTCAAACAGGTAGGGGATGTCTTCGACCCGTTCCCCCAAGGACGGGATATGGATGTTGACGACATTGAGCCGGTAGTAGATGTCCTCGCGGAAACGCCCTTCTTCGATGGCCTTCCTCAGGTCCCGGTTGGTGGCGGCGATCACGCGCACGTTCACCCGCACGTCCTGCTTGCCCCCCAGGCGGGAGAAGCTCCCCTCCTGCAGCACCTGGAGCAGCTTTGACTGGATGGCCAGATCGATCTCGCCGATCTCGTCCAGGAAGATCGTGCCGTTGTTGGCCAGCTCGAATTTGCCCGCCTTGGACTTGTAGGCGCCGGTGAAAGCGCCGCGCTCATAGCCGAAGAGCTCCGACTCCAGGAGCTCATGCGGCAGGGCCGCGCAGTTGACCTTGATGAAGGGCTTGTCCTTGAGGTTGGAGCGGTAATGCAGCGAGCGCGCCACGAGCTCCTTGCCGGTGCCGCTTTCCCCTTCGATCAGCACGCTCACGTCCGTATCGGCCACCTGCTCGATGATGTCCTTGACCTTCTGCATCTTGGGCGAGGCAAAGATGAACTCGCCCTTGAGCTCATCGACCCTGAGCTTCTTTTTCAGGCTCGAGATCTCGGCCAGAAGGCGCTTCTTCTCGATGGATTTGGCGATGGCCAGCTCCAGCTCCTCCTCCTCGAACGGCTTGACCAGATAATCGCTGGCGCCCGACTTCATGGCCTTGACGATGATATTGGTCTGCCCCAAGGCACTGAGCATGATCACCGGCATGTCCTTGGCCACCTTCTTGATCTCGGTCAGGGTCTCGAGGCCGTCCATTTCCGGCATCAGGATGTCGAGCAGGACCAGCGATATGTCCGGATTGACCTTGATGAAGGGCTTGTCCTTGAGGTTGGAGCGGTAATGCAGCGAGCGCGCCACGAGCTCCTTGCCGGTGCCGC
>JAKQBR010000068.1 GCA_029574005.1 Deltaproteobacteria bacterium
AACCCGGGGTTCGCATTCCGCATCGTGGCCACCATTACGCTGACTACCGGGACGTGCTTCCTGATGTGGCTGGGCGAGCAGATCACGGAACGCGGCATCGGCAACGGGATCTCGCTCATCATCTTCGCCGGTATCGTGGCAAGGTTGCCGATCGCCATCTACAATACCGGACGCCTGGTGGGCACGGGCGAGCTGAATCTCTTCGTCTTCATCCTCGTGGTGCTGCTGGTGTTCGGCGTGATCGCCGGCATCGTCTTCATGGAGACCTCTCAGCGGCGCGTTCCCATCCAGTACCCCAAGCAGATCCGCGGCCGCAAGGTCTACGGCGGCCAGAACACGCATATGCCCCTGAAGATCAACACCTCGGGCGTCATCCCGCCCATCTTCGCCAGCTCGTTGCTGGTATTTCCGGCCACGATCGCCCAGTTTTTCCCGGATGTCAGCTGGATGCGCACCGTCAGCGATTTCATGGGCAGAACAAGCATTGTCTACAATGTCATCTATGTCGCCCTGATCGTTTTCTTCACCTACTTCTATACCGCCGTGGTGTTCAACCCCATGGACGTCAGCGACAATCTTAAAAAGTACGGCGGCTATATTCCCGGTATCAGGCCGGGCAAGGCCACGGCCGACTATCTCGACAAGGTCCTGTCGCGATTGACCCTGGCTGGGGCCGTATACTTGAGCGCGGTCTGCGTGTTGCCGCAGATGCTGACCAGTTGGGCCAATGTCCCGTTCTATTTCGGAGGCACATCGCTTCTGATCGTGGTGGGCGTCGCCTTGGATACCATGAGCCAGATCGAATCGCATCTCATATCGAGACAATACGAAGGCCTGCTGAAGTCCGGGCGCATCAAATCAAGACGGTGAGAGCACTCTAAAAGGGGGAATGATATATGAATATTATATTGATTGGGCCTCCGGGCGCCGGCAAAGGCACCCAGGCGAAAAGGATGATCGATCGTTTGGGCGTACCCCAGATATCGACGGGCGATATGTTCCGCGCGGCGGTCAAGGAAGGGACCCCCATGGGTCTGAAGGCTAAAGAATACATGGATAAGGGCGCTTTGGTGCCGGACGAGGTCGTGATCGGCGTGGTGGACGAACGGCTCAAGAAGGATGATTGCAAGAAGGGCTATGTGCTGGACGGTTTCCCCAGGAGCCTTGATCAGGCCAAGGCCTTGGACGAGATGCTTGCCAAATCGGGCTCAAAGCTCGACCATGTAGTAGTCATCGACGTCCCGGATGATTTCCTGGTCAGCAGGCTCACCGGAAGGCTGACGTGCAAGAACAGCGCTTGCGGAAACATGCACCATATCGAGACCTATAAGCCCAAGGTGGCAGGCAAGTGCGACAAATGCGGCAGCGATCTGTACACACGCGATGACGACAAGGAGGAGACGATCCGGCAGAGGCTCACCAACTATCACAAGCAGACCTCGCCGCTGATCGATTACTACGGCGCCAAGGGCATCGTGCGCAAGGTGGACGGAACCGGCACCATGCAGCAGGTTGAGGCGGCGATCACTCAAGCGATCGGAGCCTAACGGGGAAATATGGGAAAGGATGTCATTGAGACCGAAGGGACAGTGATTGAACCGCTTCCCAATGCCATGTTTCTGGTGGAACTGAAGAACGGTCACAAGATCCTGGCACATATCTCCGGCAAGATGCGGATGCATTACATCCGTATCCTGCCGGGCGACAAGGTCCAGGTAGAAATATCGCCCTACGACCCTACCAAGGGACGAATCGTATATCGGGCGAAATGAGGTGAGTACGACATGAAGGTACGGGCATCGGTAAAGAAACGATGTAGGAACTGCAAGGTCATTAAGAGAGACGGGGTGATACGGGTGATCTGTACCAACCCGCGGCATAACCAGAGACAAGGGTAAGGAGGCGGCACTTGGCACGTATCGCAGGGGTAGATTTGCCCAGGAACAAGCGGATTGAGATTGCCTTGACCTATATCTACGGCATAGGCAGAACCACGGCCAACAAGATCCTCGCCGAGACCAAGGTGGACCCGGCGAAGAAGAGCGACGATCTGACGGAACACGAGGTAGCGCTGCTGCGTGACTATATCGGCGGACAGCTCACCGTGGAAGGCGATTTGCGGCGCGAGACCACCATGAATATCAGGCGGCTGATGGACATCGCCTGCTACCGGGGTATACGGCATCGCAAAGGCCTGCCGGTTCGTGGCCAGCATACGCATAACAATGCCAGGACGCGCAAGGGTCCGCGCCGCGTCGTCGTCGGCAAGAAGAAATAGGGTAGGGGAGCGATTGAGGCATGGCTAATCCACGACAGAGGACAAGCAAGAAGAAGGTCAAGAAGGATATCTCGGAAGGAAGCGTCCATATCCAGGCCACCTTCAACAACACCATCATAACCATCACGGATGCGGCTGGGAACACCGTTTCCTGGGCGAGCGCCGGGTCGCAGGGCTTCAAGGGATCGCGCAAATCGACCCCCTTCGCGGCGCAGATGGCGGCCCAGGAGGCCTGCAAAAAGGCGCAGGAGTCTGGCGTTAAAAGCGTGTTCGCCTATATCAAAGGTCCGGGCGGCGGACGTGAATCGGCCCTGCGGGCCATTCATGCCAGCGGTATCCGCGTCAGCGGCATCAAGGACGTAACCCCCATTCCGCACAACGGATGCCGTCCGCCGAAGAAACGCCGCGTATAAAGGAGGAAGACAGGTGTCGAGATATACTGGACCAGTTTGCAAGATTTGTCGCCGGGAGGGCACAAAGCTCTTCCTGAAAGGCCACCGCTGCTATACCGATAAATGCGCCATCGAGCATCGCAACTACGCCCCCGGACAGCATGGACAAGGGCGCGTGCGGGTGAGCGAATACCGGCTGCACCTCAGGGAGAAGCAGAAGGTCCGATCCTCCTACGGGGTCTCGGAGTCACAGTTCAAGCATTACTATGAGATGGCCAAACGGGCGTCCGGCCAGACCGGCGAGACCCTTATGATTCTGCTGGAGCGCCGTCTCGACAACATCGTATACCGCATGGGCTTTGCCAGCTCGCGCAATGAGGCCCGCCAGCTCGTAACGCACGGGCATTTTTTGGTCAACGGACGCAAGACCGACATACCCTCGTTCCTGGTAAAGGCGGGAGACATCGTGGAGGTCAAGGAAAAGAGCAAGAAACTCGCCACAATCGAGAATGCCCTGGAGGCCGGCGAGGCCAGGGGGCACCTGGAATGGATCGAGGTCGATAAAGAGGCGCGTAAGGGTACGGTCAAGGCACTGCCTGAACGAAAGGATATGCCGATGGCCGTTGAGGAAACACTGATCGTGGAATACTACTCCAAATAAATAGGGGCGAAAGTTTACGATGATAGAAAAGAACTGGAAAGAGATCGTACAACCCAATAAACTGGAGATCGTGGAATCCACTCATACCGACACCTATGCGCGCTTCAATGCCCAACCCCTCGAGCGGGGCTTCGGCGTGACCATCGGCAACTCGCTCAGGAGGATCCTCTTGTCATCGATATACGGATCCGCGATCATTGGCGTAAAGTTTGACGAATCGCTGGGCGTGCTGCACGAGTTCTCCAGCATGCCGGGGGTCTATGAGGATGTCACCAACATCATCCTAAACCTCAAGAAGGTCATCCTCCGCATGCATACGGATAAGCCGCAGATCGTCACCCTGGAGAAACAGGGACCGTGCACGGTTACGGCCGGCGATATCAAGACCGGATCGAATATCGACATCATGAACCCCGATCAGGTTATCGCTACGATCGAAGGCAAGACAACCCTCAAGATGGAGATGCTGGTTGAATGGGGTCGCGGCTATGTGCCCGCCGAGCTGAACAAGGAAAAGATCGAGGGTCACGGCTGGATCGCCATCGACGCCATCTTCTCGCCGGTCAGGCGCGTGTCATTCAACGTTACGCCCACGATCGTCGGGCGCCGCACCGATTATGACCGCCTGGCACTGGAGATCTGGACTGACGGCATCGTGAAGCCCGAGGATGCCTTGGCTTATGCCGCCAAGATCCAGAAGGAATACATGAATGTGTTCATCAATTTCCAGGAGGAAGAGATCGAACGCAAGGTCGAGGCCGAGAAGGGTGAAAAGCTGTTGAACGAAAACCTCTTCCGCACCGTGGAAGAGCTTGAACTCTCGGTCAGGTCGGCCAACTGTCTCAAGAACGCAAACATGACGTATATCTACGAGCTCGTGCAGAAAACCGAGGCCGAGCTCTTGAGAACCAAGAACTTCGGACGGAAGTCCCTGGAGGAGATCAAGGAAAAGCTCGCCAAGATGGGGCTCCATATCGGGATAAAGCTGCCGGACCTGCCGTCTCCTGAGGAGATCGAGGCCCGCAGGAAGAAGATGGAAGAAGAGGAAAGCAAGTAGGGGTGAAGCCATGTATCATCGTATATCTGGTAGAAAACTAGGCGTAAAATCGGACATCAGGGAAGCCATGCTCAAGAACATGGTCACCTCGCTCATTATCCACGAACGCATCACCACCACGGCCACGCGCGCCAAGGAGCTGCGCAAGTTGGCCGACAAGATGATAACGCTGGGGAAAAAGGGCGATCTTGCCGCCATCCGCCAGGCCGGCGCCACGGTGAAGACCAAGGAGGCCCTGGGCAAGCTCTTCAAGGAGCTCGCACCGCGCTTTTCCGGTCGTAACGGCGGCTATACGCGCATGATCCGCTCGGCCAACCGTAAGGGCGACAACGCCCCCACGGTCATCATGGAATGGACCGAGCCTGCCAAGACCGCCGGCAAGTCTTGACCAAGGCTGTAACGCTTCAGAACATCAGCCTTGCCTATGGGGACCGTCCGGTCCTCAAAAACATCGATCTGATTATCAAGAAAGGGGCCTACTACGGTGTAGTAGGCCCCAATGGCTCCGGAAAGACCACGCTGGCCTACCTCATGGCCGGGATCATCACGCCCGACAGCGGCAGCATCGATACGCACGGCAACCGCATCGGGTTGGTGCTGGCGAATCCCGAGAACCAGATCGTGAGTTTGGTGGTGGAGGAGGATATCGCCTTCGGACCGGAAAACATGAACCTCCCGGCCCCTGAAATCAGGCGCCGCATCGACCGGGCATTGGCGATCACCCGCAGCACGGAGCTCCGCCTCGCGCTTACATCGGCCATTTCCGGCGGTCAAATGGCCAAGGTGGTCTTTGCCGGGCAGCTGGCCATGGACACCGATGTGCTCATCCTGGACGAAGGCACGGCCATGCTCGATCCGGAAAGCCGTGATATGTTCCTGTCAACGGTCCGCGAGCTCAACCATGCACACGACAAAACAGTTATTCACATATCGCACCGACTGGATGACCTCCTGGCGGCGGATACCGTTCTGGCGCTGGTTTCAGGACGTATCGAACACGAGGCGCCGGGCGTCATCGCATTCATACGAACCTGTAGTTCGGCCATACCGGGCATTGAACCCGGCGCCCAGCTCAGCTACCGGAGCTTTCTCGCAGGGCTGGGCATCGAGTCCGCTTCGCTGGAAGAGGCGACGCGCCGGGTGGCCGATAAGCTCCTGAAGCGCGACAGCTGACAACAGCGGCCAAGGGTTTTTCTCTGAATATTTCGTTGACTCTCAAGGTCATGTCCTTTTAGATGCAGCCATGTACGCATGCACGGGACAGCCTCATGCCGGATGAGAAGAAGACCGTCCTGTCGTGGGCGCTCTACGACTGGGCCAACTCGGCCTTTGCCACCACGGTCATGGCCGGTTTTTTTCCGGTCTTCTTCAAGCAGTATTGGAGCGCCGGGACGGACACGGTCGTGAGCACGGCCCGTCTGGGCTTGGCCAACTCGCTCTCCGGCATGACCGTGGCGGTGCTCGCCCCGGTGCTGGGCGCCATAGCCGACAGTTCCACGACCAAGAAACGTTTTCTGCTGCTTTTCGCCTTTTTGGGCGTGGCCATGACCAGCGGGCTTTCCCTGGTTGCACAGGGGCACTGGCGCTGTGCCGTGCTGCTCTATGCCGTGGCCACCATCGGTTTTTCGGGCGGCAACGTCTTCTATGACAGCCTGCTGCCGGCAGTGGCTTCAACCGGGAGGATGGACCAGGTCTCGGCCCTGGGATACGCCCTGGGATACCTGGGGGGCGGGCTGCTGTTTGCGCTCAACGTCGCGATGACCCTTCATCCGCACGCATTCGGGTTGGCCGACTCCGGCCAGGCCGTGCGCATAGCCTTTCTGACGGTGGGCCTTTGGTGGGCCTTCTTTAGCGTGCCCATCATGCTCTTTGTGCACGAGCCGCGGCCCTCAGCCGCGCAGCGCGGCAAAGCCTCCGTGCGATCGGGGATCGCGCAGTTGTTGCGCACCTTCAGGGAGATCAGCGGCTTGAAGCCTATCTTCATCTTCCTGGCGGCCTATTGGCTCTATATCGACGGCGTTGATACCATCGTGCGCATGGCCGTGGACTACGGCATGTCCATCGGCTTTAAGTCCAATGACCTGATCCTGGCGTTGCTTATCACCCAGTTCGTGGGCTTTCCCAC
>JAKQBR010000081.1 GCA_029574005.1 Deltaproteobacteria bacterium
GACGCTGATGACCTTCCTGTGCCTGTGCGCCCTGGCCTATCAGGCAGGCGACTACACGGTGCTGTTCGTGTGCATGGTCATGCTAGGCGCGCTGGTGGGGTTTTTGAACTACAACACCTACCCGGCCACGGTCTTCATGGGCGATGCCGGCAGCCAGGCCCTGGGCTTCATCGCCATCGTGCTCTCGATCAAGCTGACGCAGGAATCCGCGGCCTTGAGCCCGCTGCTGCCGGTCATGCTGGTGGGCTTCCCCATCATCGACACGCTGGAGGTCATGCTGGAGCGGGCGCGCAAGGGCCGCCCCCTGTTCGTGGCCGACAACAACCACTTTCACCACAAACTGCTCAAGCTGAACCTGTACCACACCGAGGCGGTGTTCATCATCTACCTGCTGCAGTCGGCGCTGGTATTAGGCGCCTTTCTGCTCAGGTTCTATTCCGACTGGGTCATCCTGGCCGCATTCGTGCTGTTCGCCGGGGCTATCGTGGCCTTTTTCCAGATAACCCATGCCACACACTTCACGTTCCAGCGCTCGTTCCAGGGCGTTAAGGTCAAGCTGCGGTTCTTCAAGGACCGCGCGCTGCTGCTGCGCCTGGCGGGTATACCGCTGGTGTATGTGCTGCCGGTGCTGCTGCTGGCCAACTGCTCCATGGTGGATGGCGTGCCGCCCGTGGTGGCGTGGCTGTCCGCGGGCCTGGCCCTCATCATCCTGGCGCTTTGGCTTGCCCGCTTCAAAAGGCTGAGCGGTGTGTTGCGCGCCGTGCTGTATTTCTGCATTCCGGCCGTTATCTATATCCGGCCGGAGCTGCCGGACATGCTCTGGGGGCTGAACATCAGGCCGCTCTACCCTGCCCTGTTCATCCTGTGCCTGGTCTCCGCCTTGCTGGTGATCCGCTATGACCGGCGCAAGACCGGCTTCAAGTCGAGCCCCATGGACTATCTTATCCTGTTGCTGGCGCTGATCGCGCCCACCCTGCTGGCGCCGGTCATGGACGTGAACAAGACCCGCAGCTTCATGGTGCAGGTGCTGATCTTCCTGTACTGCTACGAGATCATGCTGGATAGGCGCCGCCTGGGCTACAATGTGGTGGCAATCACCACCATCGGCGCGCTGATCATCGTGGCGGCGAAGGGGCTGGTTTAGCGGGTGGCGAAAAAAGCGTAAAAGCCTGTGCACCACGAAGAGCATGAAGAAAGGTGAAGGGCGTTTGCACCACGAAGAGCACAAAGCGCACGAAGAGAAGCGAGGCTGTTCTTGTTCCCGGCTGTTGCCGGGAAACAGAAACGCGTCCTCCTGCATTTCTCCAACGACCCCCTTCGTGCTCTTCGTGGGCTTCGTGGTGAGATATGACTTGTGCACCGCTAAGGCATGAAGAAAGGTGAAGGGCGTTTGCACCACGAAGAGCACGAAGCGCACGAAGAGAAGCGAGGCTGTTCTTGTTCACGGCTGTTGCCGGGAAACAGAAACCTGTCCTCCTGCATTCCTTAAACGACCCCCTTCGTGGTGAGAAAAGATGTTTGACCTGTAACCGGATTTCAAAGGAGCATTGATATGAAACGGGGAACTGTAATTACCGTGCTGGTCGTCGCGGCGCTGGCGGCCATTATCGCCGGGTGTTCAAGCCCGGAAGAGCGCAAGCTGAAGTTCTTCAACAAGGGCAAGGCCCTGTATGAAAAGGGCGATTATGTCAAGGCCGGCCTGGAGTTCAAGAACGCCATCCAGATCGACCCCAAGTATGCCGAGGGCTACTACATGCTGGCCATGGCGGCGCTGAAGAAGGGCGAGCTGCGCCAGGCCTACGGGTCGCTTTCCAAGGCGGTGTCTCTGCAGCCCGACCATGCCAAGGCCCAATTGGAGCTGGGAAAGATCTACCTGACGGCGGGCGCCCCGGACAAGGCGGCGCAACAGGCCGAGCTGCTCCTGGGCAAAGACCCCGGCAACGGCGATGCCTTGGCGCTCAAGGCCGCGGCGCTGCTCGTAACAGGCCACGTGCCGGAATCCCGGGCCATCCTGGAGGGCCTCTTGCGCAAGGGGCTTACCAAGCCCGAGCTCTACATCATGCTCTCCAATATCCACCTCATGCAGAAGGAAAACGCCAAGGCCCACGAGATGCTGCGCCGGGCCGCGGCCGCCAACCCGACCTCGGCCGAGGTCTACTTCGCCCTGGCCAAGACCGCGCTCGTAAGCGGCGATATCGTGAACGCGGAGGATTCGCTCAAGAAGATCATCGCGCTGCAGCCCGACAAGGTGACCCACAAGCTGAACCTGGCCAGCCTGTACATGGACTCCAACCGCAAGGGCCAGGCCGAGGCCGCCATTGCCGGGATACTGAACAACAAGGCCGCCAGCGAAGACGATTACCTGGCCGTGAGCCGGTTTTACCTGCAGCGCAGCCTCCTGCCCCAGGCCGAACAGACCCTGCAGGCCGGCATCAAGCGGCATGACAAGACCTTCAATCTGCGCTATGCCCTGGCAGAGTTTTACCTGAACATCGACAAACCGGACCAGTCCATGGCGCTCTTGAATGAGTGCCTGAAGCTCGAAAAGAAGCCGGATACGCCCCAGGCCATCCAGGCCAAAAACGCCCTGGCAGGCTGCCATATCAAAAAGGGCGATCTCGATGCGGCCCTGCAAACCGTGAACGAGGGCATCAAGGACAGCCCCAAAAGCCTGGACCTGCACTTCACCAAGGGACGCATCCTGATCCTCCAGGGCCAGGGGGCCTTTGCCGTGGCCGAGCTCAGGCCCGTGGTCAGCGACCGGCCCGATTTCATCCCCGGCCACCTGGCCCTGGCCGAGGCGCACCGTCTCAATGGCGAAAAGGCCCTGGCGGTGGAGACGCTGCGCAAGGCCCTGCAGGACAAGCCCGGCCAGCCCGATGTGCTGCTGGCCCTGGCCCGCGTCCATGCCCGCGACAAGAAGTACGACGAGGCATTGCAGGCGCTGCAAGACCTGCTGGCCGCCAACCCCCGCTATGTCCAGGCGCATGTCTACAAGGCCGAGGTCCTCAACCTCAAAGGCGACCCACGGGCCGAGCAGGAATACCAGGCCGTCATCGAGTCCGCCCCGCGCAACCCCCTGGGCTACCTGAAGCTGGGCCAGTACCAGGCCATGCAGGGCCGGATCGAGCGCGCCGCGGCCACGGTGGAGGAAGGCGTGCGCTTGAACCCCCAGTCGGCCCCGCTCTTCAACCTGCTGATCGAGCTGGACCTCAGGCAGAACAAGCCCGACAAGGCCATAGCGCGGTGCCAGGAGGTGCTGCGGACCAACGCCAACGACGCCCTTGCCCACTACCTGCTGGGCAAGATCTACTTTGCCGGGAAGCAGTACGCCAAGAGCGAGTCCGAGCTGGAGACCGCCATCCGCATTATCCCGCCATGGCCCGAGCCTTCCTACCTGCTCTCGCGCCTGTACCTGGCGCAGGGCCGGCGCGACGAGGCCGTCAAGCGCTTCAGCGCCGCGGCCAAGCAAAACCCCAAGAGCCCGACACCCTACCTGATCCTGGGACAGCTTTATGAGCTCTCAAATGACCATGCCAGTGCGCGCAAGGTCTACGAGCAGGCCCTTCAGGCCTTCCCCGAGCTGTGGCCGGCGCTCAACAACCTGGCCTTCCTGCTGGCCGAACACCCCGCCGCTTCGACCGACCTGGACCGGGCGCTCAAGCTGGCCGCCAAGGTGAAGAACCTCAAGCCCGAAGACCCCACCATACTGGATACGCACGGCTGGGTGCACTACAAGGCCGGCAACGTGCAGCAGGCGCGCGAAAGCCTGGCCTCGGCCCTGGAGCACGACCCGCGGAGCCAGATCTTCAACTACCACCTGGCCATGGTGCTGTTGAAGCAGGGCGACCGGAACGGCGCACTGGAAAGGCTGCGGTTTGCGCTCAGGTCGCCGGACGCCTTCTATGGAAGGGCCGATGCGGAAAGGGCATTGAAGCAGGTCATGGACCAGGGGTAAAGACAGGGCGTAAAGGCCAAAAGAATGTGCACCACGAAGAAAGGCAAAGGCTTTGTCCACCACGAAAAGCACGAAGAAAGGCGAAGAGTGAAAGGTGGGGAAGAAAGGGGGATTTATCCCCCCCTCTCCCTAGCCCTCCCCCGTCGACCCACTGCGTGGGTACCCCGGGGAGAGGGTCAGGGTGAGGGGGGAAGTTGATTTTGTTTTCTGGTTATCCGCCTTCGCTAATGCCTTGCTTCATACGCCTCACATCATTTTTTATCCCTTCTCCCTTGAACATTTTCCATTTACCTGTCTTCAGATACCCATAACCTGCTCTTAAGGAGGACCTTATGTACTTAAAATGCATGCGCTTCGGATTGTTGCTCTTGATTGGATTAGTTCTCATTCCGGTCGCGCCGGCGGTAGCCGAACCACTCGGCCCGCAGGACAGCCCGGACTACATTATCGGCGCGGGCGATGTGCTGTACATCTCGGTCTGGAAGGACGAGGCCCTGACCGGCGATGTCGTGGTGCTGCCCGACGGCAGCATTACGTTTCCGCTGGTGGGCTCTGTACAGGCCTCGGGCAAGACCGTGGCGGCACTGAAGAGGGACCTCGAAGAGCGCATCAAGCGCTATGTGCCCGACCCGGTGCTGACCGTGTCGGTCAAGACCGTGAACAGCATGTTCATCTACGTGATCGGGCGGGTCAACAACCCGGGCCGCTTCGTGCTGAATGCTCCCATTACCGTGCTGCAGGCCCTTTCCATGGCCGGCGGCGTCAACCCTTTTGCCGACAACAACGACATCAAGGTCATGCGCACCGAGGACAGCCGCACCACGGTTTACAAATTCCGCTACAATGACGTCTCCAAGGGCAAGAACCTGGAGCAAAACATCACCCTCATGCGCGGGGACGTGATTATCGTGCCGTGATGCAGCAGCGGTCCCATACCATGCCACGCGCCCTTGCCGCACTCGGAGCGCTGCTCCTGCTGGGCTGGACGTGCGCCGCGGACCTTCAGGCGGCCAGGCTCCAGCTGACGCCCGGCCTGACCCTGGAAGAACGCTACAACGACAACATCTATTTCGACTACGACTCGGATGACGAGGTGGATGACTCTATCACCCTGGCCACGCCGGAGCTGAAGCTCTCCAGCCTGACCGAACGCCTCGACGCCTCGGTGCTGAGCCGCGTCACCGCCGTGCGCTACCGGGACGAGCACGACCTGAATGCCACGGACCAGAGCCACTCCGGCCGCATCCGCTACCGCCTGAGCGAGCGCTGGCAGGGCGCCTTAGAGGCCGGGTACAGCCGCGATTCCCAGCCCGACCGCGACATCGATGTCAGCGGCCTGGTGCTGGGCACGAACAAGCGCGCGCACACCCATTACGGGGCATCGACCGACTACACCTTCACGGAAAAGCTTTCGTCCTCGGTCTCCTATTCCTATGATGAGGACGACTTCAAGGAAGACGACCGGTATGACAGCGACACCACCGACTCCTCGGCGCAGAACGCATCGATGATCGTCTCGCATGACATGGGCGACCTGATCGCCAATACGGTCGGACAGCTCAGCCTGGGCTACGCGCGGTACGACTACCCGGACGAAAGGATCGTCAACTACTCGGCCATGGCGGGCGGGCAATACACCTTGAGCGAGGTCTTCTCGCTGACGGCAAGCGTGGGCCGGTATTACAGCCGCTCGCGCTTCGAGTACGACCTGCCCTTTTTATCCCTGGACGAAACCAGCCGGTCGCGCGGCAACCTGGGGCAGATGGTCCTGGCCTACCACGGCGAGCGCGCCACGGCCGACCTGGGCTTGTACCACGATATCCGCGGTATGAGCGGCAGGGTCGGCGCGGCCAAGCGCAGCTCGCTCAGGCTGAACCTGGGCTATGGGCTGAGCGCCGAGCTGTGGGGCGGGCTGACGGCCGAGTACTATACCAACAAGGCCAATGCCGGGCAGCTTTCGCCCGATGAGGTGGACGAAACAACCATGAGCGTGCAGTCGCGCCTGCGCTACAAGATCACCGAAGACCTGTCCGTCGAGGCCGGCTACCGCTTCGTTCAGACCACCGACCGCGAAGACGACGAAACCGGCCGCCAGAGCGTGTACAGCCTGCGGGGGGTATGGCGGTACCCGATGCCGAGGTAAAAAGGCAGGTAAAAGGTATAAGTGTAAGGCGCAAGGGGAGCGTCGAAAAGATTGTGCACCACGAAGAGCACGAAGAAAGGCAAAAGAATGTTCACCACTCGCTTCGCTTGAGGCACAGAGGACACAGAGAAAGGCGAAGAGTGAAAGGTGGGGAAGAAAGGGGATTTCTTCCCCCTCTCCCTGGCCCACCTCGACCCACTGCGTGGGTACCCCGGGGGGAGGGAAAGGGAGAGGGGGACTTCATAAGCTTTTGCTTCAGTACTTTCCGAGCCTTTTCCTTAACGCCGGACGCCGCACATCTTCCATCTGACTTTTACCGTAAGCCGGAATTTTATCCCCTTGACCCACTACCTGCTTTCATCTACCTTTTACCATTAATCTCTTGATCTTAACCTGCTTTATTGGGAGGAGAAATTCATGGATATGAACACCGTCCCCACGCTGACACCGGGCGACCTCATGAAAATACTGCGCCGGCGCGTCTGGAGCCTGGTCATACCCCTGGCCGCCATCTTCCTGGCCGCCGTGGTCATCGCCCTGGTCCTGCCGCCGGTCTACAAGGCCAGCACCACCATCCTGATCGAGCAGCAGGACGTGCCGATCGACTTTGTCAAGGCTACGGTCTCCACCTATGCCGAGCAGCAGATGCAGATCATCAACCAGCGCATCATGAGCTCCACGCGCCTGCTGGACATCATCAACCGCTTCAACCTTTACCAGGAAGACCGCCAGCGGATGATGACCGAGGAGATCATTTCCAAGATGCGCGGCAACATCAAGCTTGAACCCATCAGCGTCAATGTCGTGGACCCGCGCATGGGCAAGGCCACCCCGGCCACCATCGCCTTTACCCTGTCGTACGAAGGCGCGCAGGATCCGGAAAAGGTCTTGCAGGTGGCCAATGTGCTGGCATCGTTGTTCCTGGAGGAAAACGTGCAGGAACGCTCGCGCCAGGCCACCGAGGTGTCCAAGTTCCTGGGCGATGAGATGGCCAAGGTCAAGGCCGACCTGGAGCGCATCGACGACGGCGTGGCCAAGTTCAAGCAGCGTCATGTCAACGACCTGCCCGAGCTCATGCAGGTGAACCTGCAGAGCATCAACGACATCGAGCGTAACATCGACCTGCTTACCAGCCAGCTGAGCCAGCTCAAACAGCGGGAGAGCGAGCTCATGACCCAGCTGGCGGGCGTATCGCCCGAGCTCAAGGAGACCGACCGGCAGCGCCTGGCCGAGCTGAATGTCCAACTGGTCAACCTGAAGAACAAGTTTTCGGAAGAATACCCGGACGTGATCAAGACCAAGGCCGAGATCGCCGCGCTGGAAAAGCGCATCCGCGAAAACGCCGCTTCCGGCATGCCGCAGCGTCCGGACAACCCGGCCTACATCAACCTGTCGTCGCAGCTCTCCAGCACGCGCTCGGAGATTCAATCGGTGAACAGCCAGATCGGCGACCTGAAGTCCAGGCGCGACGGCTATAAGCGCAGCCTGGCCGTCACCCCGCAGGTGGAGCAGGAGTATAAGGCCCTGCTCATGGAGCGCAGCAACACCCAGGCCAAGTACGACGACCTGATGCGCAAGTTCATGGAATCAAAGGTCTCGCAGGGCCTGGAAAAGGAGCAGAAGGGCGAGCGCTTCACCATCATCGACACGGCGAGGCTGCCGGAGAAGCCCTACAAGCCCAACCGCCTGGCCATCATGCTGATCGGCCTGGTGCTGGGGGTGGGCGCAGGGGTCGGCGCAGCTGCCGCGCGCGAATACACCGACGCCTCGGTGCACGACTCCGAGACCCTCGTGGCCTCCACGGAGTTTCCGGTGCTGGCCACCATCCCGGTCATCGCAACGGACCGGGAAAACCGGCAGGACCGTACGCGTCTGCTGGCGTTGGCGGGCGGTGCAGCGGCGGCCGCGCTCGCGGGGTTGGTCGTGTTTCACTTCGCGGTCATGAACCTGTCCGTGTTCTGGGCCAAGCTGCTGCGCTGGGTAGGGATTTAATATGATGGGAGGAGCAGGGATATGAAGATCCGCAAGGCCATGGAAAAAGCCAGAAAAGAGTTCGCTCAACAGCCGGCCGCCGATATCGTGGCCAAGAAGGCGCACCTGTACCAGGAGTGGACCTCGCCGGTATACAGCGAGACCAGACAGGCGGTCCTGGACAAGGAGAGGCTGGCCCACAACCGCTGCATCGCCATGTTTCCGGACTCGCCGTTTCTGGGGCCGTACAAGGTGCTGCGCACCCAGATCCACCAGCGCACCCAGGCCAAAGGCTGGAACACCCTGATGGTGACCAGCGCCGTGCCCGGCGAAGGCAAGACGCTTACGGCCATCAACCTGGCGCTCACCTTTGCCAAGGAGTTCGACCAGACCGTGCTGCTCATGGACTGCGACCTGCACCGCCAGGACGTGCACAAGCAGCTGGGCGTCGAGAGCGACCTGGGGCTGGTGGACTA
>JAKQBR010000089.1 GCA_029574005.1 Deltaproteobacteria bacterium
CGAGCGCCCCATGGACACCAATGTGGAGAAGATGGGCAAGCTGGCCACGGTCTTCAAGAAGGACGGCACGGTCACGGCCGGCAACGCCTCGGGCATCAACGACGCCGCCGCGGCCCTCTTGCTCATGAGCGAGGAAAAGGCCAAGGCCCTGGGCTTGAAACCCCTGGCACGGGTCAAGGGGTATGCCTCGGGCGGAGTGGACCCGGCCTTCATGGGCCTGGGGCCGGTACCGGCCGTGCGCAGGCTCCTGCGCGCCACCGGCACGAGCATCAAGGACTACGGCCTCATCGAGCTCAACGAGGCCTTTGCCTCACAGGCCATTGCCTGTATCCGCGAGCTGGGTGTCAATGAGGATATCTGCAACGTCAACGGCTCGGCCATCTCGGTCGGCCACCCCATCGGCTGCTCCGGCGCCCGCATCGTTGTAGCGCTCATGCACGAGATGCGGCGCCGCAAGGTGAACCTCGGCCTGGCATCGCTGTGCATCGGCGGCGGCCAGGGCATGGCCATGGCCATCGAGGCATTGTAAAGACCCCATCAGAGCCCTGCGCCTTGGCCTTTCAAGCATCAAACGCAGGGCTCTGCTTTTATTGAAGCTCGGCTACGGCCCTTATCCAACCTGCGCTGGCACCCTTGATTTTGATGGGAAAGCAGTAAAAGGTAAAGCCAGTGGCCGGGAGTTTGTCGAGGTTGGTGAGCTTCTCGATCTGGAAATATCCTTTGGTGATGCCCGCGAAGTGGCCTTCCCAGATCAGCGAGGCGTCATGGCTCTTCTCGAAGTCCCTGGCCTGGAAGGGCAGCGGCCTGTCCCAGCTCCAGGCATCGGTGCCCACGACGTGCACGCCCTGATCGATGATCCAGAGGGTGGCGTCCCGGCCAAAGCCGCAGCCCTTGACGAGATATTCCGGTTTGCCCCAAAAGGGCGCGGCGCCGGTCTGCGCCAGCAGGATATCGCCCTCCTTGAGACGGTAATGGATGCCTTCGAGCTTGGCCTTGAGGTCGGCCGGGGTGATGTTGTAGCCGTCGGGTCTGTCCGTAAAGTCCAGCTTGACGCCATCCCCCACGGCCCATTCGAGCGGGAACCGGTCGATGGTCATGGCCGGAGCCCCACCGTCCTGGGTGGGATGATAATGCCAGGGGGCATCCATGTGGGTCCCGGCATGCGTGGACACCTCCAGCAGCTCCACGGCCCAGCCGAGACCGCCCGGCAGGTCTTCCGCGGTGAGGCCCGGATAGAAGGCCTGCATGCTCTGCGCCCCAGAGGCGTGATCAAGATAGGCGATCTTGGGGATCATGATGGGCGGATCGCTGGGCAGGCCGCTTTCAATGGCAATGGAAAGATCGATGAACGTACGCATACCACCTCCTTGTCAAATGATACCATCATAAGGGGGAACGGGGCCTTTGACAACCTGCTTCTCCACTGCCGGCGCACGGTAGAGCGATCCGGACGGCGATGACTTCGGCCCTTGGGAATGTTTTCGCTTTGCAGAATCGATAAACCCGTATAGACGATAGGATGATTTTAGCAAAATATTCCGGGGTTCGGATGAAAGGCTTTCGGATTACGGTATCGTTGGCGATTTGCATGACCGGCTGGGCGGCACAGGCCTGGGCGGCCGAGGTCGCGCCGGGCATGAACATCCTTCAGGCCGTGGTCTTGGGCATCGTGGAGGGGCTTACCGAGTATCTGCCGGTCAGCTCCACCGGCCATCTCTTCCTGGCGGCGAGCCTCATGGGGCTGGGAGATACCGTGCTTGCGAAGGCGGCCTCGAACGCCTATGTGATCGCCATCCAGATCGGCGCCATCATGGCGGTGGTATGGCTCTATCCGGGGCGGATCGCTCAGATGGCGCTGGGGATTGCCGGGCGAGACCCCAGAGGATTGCGCCTGGCCTTGAACACCGTCGCGGCCTTCGTGCCGGCCGCCGTTATCGGGCTGGCGTTCGGAGATCTGATCAAGGGCTATCTGTTCGGCATATGGCCCATCACGGCGGCTTGGCTCCTTGGCGGAATCGCCATCCTCGCGGTGGCGCGCGGCATGCGTGAGCGGGTAACCGGCGGTATGGATGTTGGTGAGCTGAACCTGCCCAAGGCCCTCGTGATCGGCCTGATCCAGTGTCTCGCCATGTGGCCGGGCGTGAGCCGCAGCCTGGTGACCATCCTGGGCGGTGTCCTGGTGGGCTTGTCCGTGCCGGCCGCCGTGGAGTTCAGCTTTATCCTGGGCTTGATCACCCTGGGAAGCGCCACAAGCTATGAGCTCCTCAAGGAAGGACCCGGGATCATCATCCAGTTCGGATGGCTTTCCCCCGCCATCGGCATCGGGGTGGCATTCATATCGGCCGTGGTCGCGGTCAAGTGGATGGTCGCCTATCTTAACCGCCACGGACTCGAGATCTTCGGGTACTACCGCATCGCCCTGGCATTTCTCGTCATGGGCCTTATCCTGGCGGGAATCCTGTAGGCGCCCTTTCCCCGGGCCGCCTCCAATTTGTGCTTGACACGCGACGCCGCGCCATGGCATCTCAATGAAAATGAGACTCAGTATCAAATCGGAGGCAATCGCGATGCAGACGGAACGCTTCACGTCCTACCTGAAAGGCCGCGGCCTGAAGCTGACACAGGAGCGCCTGGCCGTGCTGAAGGGTGTGGCCGCCTCGGACGGGCACTTCGACGCCGATGAACTGGCCATGGTGGTCAAGGGCATCAATCCCAAGGTCTCGCGCGCCACGGTCTATCGCGTCATTCCGCTATTGGTCGACGCCGGATTCATCACGAAGACCATCCGGACCAAGGGACGCGTAAGCTATGAGCGCCTGGCCGGTACCACGCCGCACGACCACATGATCTGTCGGGCCTGCGGCGTGGTGATCGAGTTCCATGAGCCCCGCCTGGAACGCTATATCCGCAGTACCTGCGCCGAACACGGCTTCGTGCCCGAAGAGCATACGCTCAGCATCAGGGGGTATTGCCGGGGCTGTGCCGGGAAATGAGGGAGGGCTTTTTTTTTTTTTGGCATCATGATGAGACTGAGTCACATTCGCATAACAGGGAGGCATGCGTGATCAAGGATCTATACGAAATGGAGCTCGGGCAGACCGGTGTCATCACCGCCATCGAAGGCGGGCGGCGCCACCACCTGACCGACCTCGGGCTGCGCATCGGCAAACACGTCACCGTGCTGACCCGCCAGCCCTTCAAGGGTCCGGTCGTCATCCAGGTGGACCAGGTCACGCTCTCGCTCGGCAAAGGCCTGGCGCATAAGATCAAGGTTGAGGTCGATGCATGAAAGTACTGCTGCTGGGCCACCCCAATGTGGGCAAGAGTGTCATCTTCAACCGTCTGACCGGAGCGGACGTGATATCATCCAATTACCCCGGGACGACGGTGGACTACAAGAAAGGCCTGATGCGTCATCAGGGCAAGCACATCGAGGTGATCGACGTACCCGGCACGTTTTCGCTCGAACCGCGCGACAAGGCCGAGGCCGTGGCGCTCACCATGCTCAAGGACAACCCGCAGGCCAAGATCATCTGCGTGATCGACGCCACCAAGGCCGAGCGCGGGCTCTACCTGGCCCTGGATCTGATCGAGAAGGGGTATGCCGTCGTCGTGGCGCTCAATATGTGGGATATCGCCCATGACAAGAATATCAGCGTCGATCCCGCCAAGCTCGCGTCCCTGATCGGCGTGCCGGTCATACCGACCGTCGCCGTCAGCGCCGAGGGCCTCTCCGCGCTGATGGACAGGCTCCTGGCGGCCGAACCGACCGGCATCGCGGAGGTGTACAAGCGCCTCAAGCTCTCCGGGCTCATGACCGGACAGGGCTGCGACGGCTGCAGCGGCTGCATGACCGGCCAGGCGTGCGCATCAGCGCCGTCCGCGCTCAGTTCCGAGGAGCGCTGGGCCCTGGTGGAACAGATCGCCCGGCGCACGGTCACCATCGGGCATTACCGGCACACCCTCAAGGACGCCATCGGCGACTATACCGTGAAGCCCCTGACCGGAACGCCCTTTGCCATCGCCATCCTGTTTGCATTCTGGAGCGTCTTCTCCACTTTCGCGGGCCTGGTCACCGACGGCTTCATGGTCAAGGCCTTTGATCTCTACTGGCTGCCGTGGCTGCAGGAGTGGTTCCCCGGCGGACCCGGCTCCTGGATCTACGGCGTCATGGTGGACCTGGGCCATGTCGAGAACGGCGTCTGGACCGCCTCCACCACCTGCCTGGAATCGTTCGGGGTCTTGACCTCGGGCCTGTACCTGGAGATCGGCGTGGTCCTGCCTGCGGTCTTCGTGTTCTACATCATGCTGGCCCTGCTCGAGGACGTCGGCTACCTGCCGCGCCTGGCCGTGCTCATGGATACCTTCCTGCACAAGATCGGCCTGCACGGCTATGCCATCGTGCCGACCATCTTGAGCCTGGGGTGCAATGTCCCGGGTGTCGAGGCCACCCGTATCCTGGAGACCAAGAAACAGCGCTTCGTGATGATGACCATCCTGGCCATCTTCATCCCATGCGGGGCACAGATAGCCATCATGCAGGATGTCATCCCGAGCCATACCGGTTTCGTGATGGCCAACCTCTTCCTGGGATACTTCGTCTTCGGCTATATCCTGAACCGCATCATCCCGGGCACGACCCCTGACATCATCATGGATGTACCGGTCTACCAGCGTCCCATCATGCGCGATGTGCGGCGCAAGGTCGCCATGCGCACCAAGTCCTTCCTCAAGGACGCCATCCCGTTCGTGACCTTGGGCATCCTGATCGTCAATATCCTCTATTCCCAGGGGGCCATCGACGCCCTCGCAAGAGTTGCGGCCCCGATCTTCGAGGGCTGGTTCGGCGTGCCCCGGCAGACCGCCGGCCCCCTGATCGCGGCCTTTCTGCGCAAGGACCTGGCCATAGCGCAGTTGAGCGCCATCTCCATGACCAAGTACCAGCTGATCACGGCCATCGTGCTGGTGAGCATCTATTTCCCGTGCATCGGCACCTTCTTCATGATGCTCAAGGAAGGCGGGAGGGCCTTTTTCGGCAGCCTGGCGCTGCTGATCTTCGTGGCATTTACCTGGGGGGGGCTGTTGCATCTGCTCTGGATCGTCATGGGGGTGCAGTGATGAAACGCCTGTATCAGACGTATTTCAGCCTGCTGGGGGTCGTGGCGCTTAATGCCGAGCAAACGGACATCGAAAGGCTTGAGCTTTCTGGCCAGCGCGCGGCCGATGCCCCCCAGGCCGATGATGCCCACCGTCTTGCCGGTGAGCGCCCGTCCTTGGGGCGTTCCCGTCTTTCCGCCGGCAATGCTCGCGGCC
>JAKQBR010000097.1 GCA_029574005.1 Deltaproteobacteria bacterium
AAGGGCTCGTCCATGACGAGCAGCCGCGGATTGGAAAGGACCGCCCGTCCGATGGCCACCCGCTGCATCTCCCCGCCCGAGAGATTCCTGATTCCTCGATCGAGCAGATGATCGATCTTGAGGACATCTATGACGGCCTCCAGCGTGATCTTCCGGTGCTCATGGCTGCAGCGCTTGTAGCCGTACAGGAGGTTGCTCTTGACGCTTAAGTGCGGGAAGAGGTGGGGCCGTTGAAAGACCAGGCCGATACGCCGCTGTTCGACCGGGACGTTCACCTTTTGATGACTGTCGAAGATAACCTCTCCATCGAGGATGATACTGCCTTGATCGGGATGGTCGAGTCCGGCCAGCAGCCCTACCAGGGTTGATTTGCCGCTCCCCGAGGGGCCGAAGAGGCCGATGCGTTCGCCCTCGATCGCAAGATCCGCATCCAGGTGGAATGCGCCGAACTGCTTGCGTACGCTCATGCGCAGGTTCATATCAGTCGGTCCGTATCATCTGTCCGGCGAGCCATTCATGGAAGATCAGCACCCCGACCGAGATGGTGATGGACACGCCGCACAGCGCCATGGCCATGACATCGCCCCTGGGCGAGCTGACATACTCGTAGATCGCCAGCGGGATGGTCTGGGTCACGCCGGGTATGTTGCCGGCCACGATGATCGTGGCGCCGAATTCACCCAGGCCGCGGGCGAACATGAGCACCGAGCCCGCGATGATCCCCTTGAGCGACAGCGGCAGGATGACGGTCATGACCGTGTCGAGCCAGCCCGCCCCCAGCGTGCGCGAGGCCTGCACCAGACGCGCGTCGATCGTCTCCATCCCGGTGCGGATGGACCTGACCATGAGCGGAAAGCCCACCACGGCCGTGGCGATGACCGCCGCCTTCCAGGTGAAGATGATCCTGATGCCCAGCGGCTGGAGGATCATCTTTCCTATCCACCCCTGCTGGCCCAGGAGCAGGAGCAGAAGATAGCCGACCACCACGGGCGGCAGGGTCAGCGGCAGGTTGACGATCACGTCCAGCGCGACCCTGCCCCGGAACTTCCGGAACGTCATGAGATAGGCCACGGCAAAGCCGAAGGGCAGGGACATCACGGTGGCGACGAGGGCCACCTTGACCGACAGAAGTATTGCCGAGTAATCGGCCGGGGTAAATCCGAGCATGCTCTCATTACTTCACGGCAAAGCCATAGTTGGCAAGAACTTTCTTGGCCTGCGCCGATTGCAGGTACGTGAAGAACGCCGCCGCCTCGGGTTTGGCGCCGCCGCTTACGGTGAGAGCCGCGGGATAGGTCACCCGCGGATAGAGCCCCTGCGGCACGGTGAAGAGGACCTTGACATTCTGGGCCATCAACGCATCGGTCTTGTAGACGAAGGCGCCGCTCACTTCGCCGCGATCGGCGTACATCAAACATTCGCGGACATCCTTGGCCATGACCAGCTTCTTTTCGAGCTGGGCAACGAGGCCGGCCTTCTGCAAGGCAGCCATGGCGTATTCACCGGCGGGCACGCTCTTCGGGCTGCCGATGGCGATCTTCTCCAGCTTGACCACATCCTGGAGACCTTTCACCCTGGACTCCGGCCTGCCCACGAACACCAGTTCGTTGAAGGCCAGGGTGATGATGCTGCCGGCATCGAGAAGTTTCTTTTCCTTCAGATAGTCCGCCCATTCCGTATTGGCCGAGAAGTAGATGTCGCAGGGGGCGCCGTTCTCGATCTGCTTGGCCAAAGCCCCGGAGGCGCCGAAGTTTTTCTGGAGCTTGATGCCGGGGCTCTTTTTCGCAAAGTCATCCGCGATCCGCGTGACGGCATCCCTGAGGCTGGCCGCCACGGACAGGTTCAGATCGGCCGCAAGGCCTGGTCCGACTGACAACATGCAGCAGATAACGCTTGAAAACAGTATGGCGGCAAAACGCTTCATGATAACCCTCCGCATTTATGATTATCCCTCTCAGATTAGCTCTGTTTGGTTACAGGTTTATTTATGTTATCCTTAACACAATATATGCCAGATGCATAGCTTTCATTGAAGGCCTCTCATGAGGATTGTGTATGCCTAACTATCGAGTCACACCCTCTCTAGAGATCATCGTGATCATTTGGAGAGGAACCTTCATCTATCGAATGCCGGACAGTTCATATTGACAGCCACAACCTGATTGGATAAATGACAGATGATTTTGAGGGGATGGAGTCCCCCAAAACCGCCCAAACGGCTGATGACTCCTATCGGGGAGATTGATGGGAGTGTATATGTCAAGGTCAGTCCAAGATTTATCACCCGGCGCTCTACGAGAAATCCTGCAGAGAATCAGGTTTGTGGCGCAGTCCTTCCAAATGGCCGCTATGAACCGCCAGATCGAGGTGTGTGAAAACATGCTGCACGAAGACCCCTTGATCGATCTGGCGGTGCTGGGTCAATTCAAGTCCGGGAAAAGTTCATTTATCAATCACCTGATCGGAAGGGATATTCTTCCGGTAGGCGTCATTCCCGTCACCTCGGTCATCACCAGGATTTGCTATGGCGAGCAGGAACGCGCCCACGTCAGTTTTTTCGATGGGACCTTGCAGGAGATCGAACATGCTGAGTTGAAGTTCTATACCTCGGAGGCCGAGAACCCAGGAAATCTGAAAAACGTTGCCGTCGTGGATATCGAGTTGCCCGCCCTGAGAGAATACAGCGGAATCAGGCTGGTGGATACACCGGGTCTCGGCAGTGTATTCAAGGTCCACAAAGAGGTGTCCGGCAATTGGCTCCCGGAAGTCGGGGCGGCTATCGTGGCCGTGAGCGTCGAGCGGCCGCTTTCCGAGCACGATATCAATCTCATTGAAACCCTGTTGCACGCAACTCCGCGCATCGTCCTGCTCTTGACCAAAGTCGATATCCTGAAACCCTCTGAGCAAAGCGAGGTCATGCAATTTTTCAAACAGACACTGAAAAAGGAACTGGGCCATGATTTCCCCCTGTTTCTTTATTCCGCCCGCGAGAATACGCAGCGTTACAATGACAGTCTGGCGGCGGGACTTTTCCATCCACTCTCCCTTAACCATGAGCAGGAGTTTACCTCTATCCTGGGACACAAGATGCGCTCCCTCATTAAAGGCTGTCTTGGATATCTGGATATCGCCTTGAAATCGTCAATGGCTCTCGATCAAGACCGTGATCTGCTGAGGAATCAGATATTCAATGAGAAGGTCGGTTATGAGACCGTCAAGGAAGAGCTTAGCGTGATCGCCCGCGAGAATCAGCGTCAGACACGACCGCTGTTGATGAAACACCTGGATCGTTTCCAGGCGCCCTTGACGGAGAAACTGACACGGGCGCTTCAAGAAGAGCTGCCGACCTGGCAGGGAAACCTGTGGACATTGACAAGGCGTTTCGAGGGTTGGCTCACCGAGCACGTGACCGAAGAAATGCAACGCATCTCTGAAACCGAATACCACCATTTCTACGGGACGCTCAAGAAGGCGCATATGGGCCTGTCCAGATCATTGGAAGCCTTTCGCACGCTCTTAAACGGCAATGTCGAAAAAGTCCTTGGTCTTCCCTTGCCGGACGCCGAGTGGCAAATCGAGGTCGATTCTCCGCTGAAGCCGGATATCAAGGTCCTGTATGTCTTCGATTTTCATTTTGACCTGCTGTGGTTCTTGATCCCCATGGTGATCTTTCGAGGTCTCTTCGAGCGGCACTTCATCGGCGAAATCCCCAGG
>JAKQBR010000099.1 GCA_029574005.1 Deltaproteobacteria bacterium
ACATGTGTAATCCGATGAGCTGGATAGAGTACGATGGTAATGTGTATTTCCTGGCCGCCAAGGATCTGCGCACCAAAGAGGGTCGGGATCTCAAGAAGTATTTGGGCTCGGCCTACAAAGAAGACGTTGTCGGGCACGGAGCCATCGATCACTTCTATGGACTCCAGGGCCAGGGGGTGCAGTCTCAATCCCTTCGTAAGTCAGGTCGGTTTCTTCCGCGCCTCATTTTACTCACATGATTACGGCATATTGCGTATGCCTCAACGCAGACCTCTTGCTTACACCAGACGAGCCCACATGTACAACCCTTATTCATCATCTCTTCTCCTTTTCTAACATACTGTTTACAGAAACAAATTTCCCATTATGCAGACCGCTATTATACCCCATGAGTAATCATTCGTTTTTTCAGCCGGTTATGCAATATCACGAAACGACGCTTGCGGTCGGCGGAAAACCACAGATGATGGCGCCAATTGCAAAACTACCTCAATGCCCTGCGAAGCTCGACAACCATTTTTTTAAGTGTTCTGGACCCCGGCTTTCGCCGGGGTGACGAGTTTGCCGAGTTTTGCAATGTACCTTATCGGCAAGAAACAGCGGTGCATGGATCAGGCCTACACCACCTACTTGCCATGAACCGTTAAACAACCTCATAAGCCGTGTCCGGATCGACGTACACACCTTGGCCGATGATCTCAACCTCGCGGTGTGCGCACTTCTCACACAGGAGGAAATACTTCACGCCGTCCAGGTCCGGGTCGATCACGGCCTCAATACTGCCCATCATTTCCTTGAGCGTGGCAATGCGCACATCCAGTTCAAAGATCGACTTCTGCACGCGCGTGCCGTAATCCTCCACGATCTTGGCCACCCGCCTGAGCCGCGTCTCGTCCGCGATGTCATACGCCACGATGATCCTCATATGATGCGATACTCCAGCTGGCTGACCTTGACGCCCTGTCCCTGAACAAGCACCTTATTCACACAGGCCGAACAGATACGGTAGATCCGCACCGAGTCCCTGGCGATATCGAGATTGTCGCGGCAGTAAGCGCGGATGCGGCGCACGGCCTCGTCGTCGATGTCGCACTCGAAGACCGACTTCTGGGTATTGAACCCGAACTCCTTGAGGAACTTGTGCAGTTTCACCAGCCTTTTCGGCTCGGTTATATCGTAAGTGATCAAGGTGATCATTGCTCTTCACCATCCTCACCCGAGGGTTTCCTTTGTGTCTAGGTGAGCCTGTCCCCCCTGAGCCTTTCATTTCAACAATACCGGCTGATAGACCGCTGCTTCACCCTCGATGACCTTGCGGAAGTGCTGTGACTGGTAGATCAGGGCCTCGGCGTAGGTAAGCTGACGCTCGGCCGGCGGGTAGAAGAACTGGGTGGTGAGCTTCTTCTCGAAGGCCTCGATCACGCGGCGCATGGCGTCATCCCTGAGTTTGACCGGGTATTTGCCGGTGCGCACCATTCCAGCCAGGTTTTCAAGACCGGTTTGCTCCGGCAGGTCCAGGACCTCGGGGGCCGGCGTATCGGTCGTAATCCAGCCGATGGGGTCCTGCGTCACATCCGGGATAGGCTGCGGTGACAGCGTAGAAAGGCCTTCATTCAACGGCCGCTCGATGTAGAAGTCGTCCTTCTGCAGTATCTTGAGATTGAACAGCGACAGGGTCAGCGTGTCTGCTATAATAGGCCTAAACTCCTCCATGAGGTCGAGCACGAGCGAATAGCGGCCGTAGTCGATTGAATGGAGGAACCCTGCGTATGGATCGAGGGCAGCAATGCGCACCGCTGCGTACACACGGTTCATCAAGAACGTGTACAGCAGGGACAGCACCGAATTGACCGGGTCGGTGGGTGGACGGCGCACGCGGCGGGTGAAACCCCAGTCGCCCACGAAGCCCTTGGGGAATGCCTCGAAATACAGGGCCGTGCCCTTGCCCTCGTAGCCTCGCACGCTGTCGACGCTCTCGGCCGAGGCCAAAAGAGGCAAAAGCTCCTGGATGGCCTGGGCCTTTACCCCTGCCAGAGGTTCATCCTTGGTGCGCTTGATGCGGTTCAACAGTGTGGCCAGGTTGGCCAGCTTGCCGGCCACGATGGACTTGGTAACCAGCAGGCCGAATCCGGGATTATCCAGGAGTTCGAATTGACGCTTCCGGAGGAAGACGTTCTTTGCTTCGGCCGATGACAAACGACCGAGGAAGCGGCCGTTGACCGAGAGAAAAACCACATCCACGGCATGGCGCATAAGCGATACCAGGGCCGCGTGTGTAATCTCGACGCTGCCGAACAGCACGAGCTGATCAAGCTTGTAGGTGAACAGCGTATGCAGGGTATCCTGCTCCTTCTTGACCAGCAGATGCCGGCCTTCGCGGATGATGCGCGCCCCCTGGGTGCGGATGTAAACGACCATGCCATACCTCCTGGCAGTGGCAGATTTCGCCGCGTAAAAACCGACCCGTCGCCCCCCGCGACCGGGGGGCGGAAACGGGGCGCCGGAAGACAACGCGGACTCTGCCTCCGCATGGTCTCCTTCTATCAAGAAGGCACGGGGGCAGCCAGCACGGCAACGTTGCGGCGGCCGGGACGGGTTTACGTTTCGACGCTATTCGGTTGTCAAAGAGTGGTCGTTTCCATACCCAGATGGCGTTTGCAGGCCTCGACCAATCCGGCGGCATCCTCCAGATCGAGGCGGGCGGTCTCCAGGTCGATGGATCTGCTCCAGTCGTAGTCCGCGACCTGGCGGTCCTCGAACAAGCGCTGTACGATGCGGAAGCTGTTGCGGGGGAAAATTCCGGACTTTATATACTCGCGGTTGAAGGCCCCCAGCGTCTGGGTATGCGACGAGAAGGCAAGACCTCGGCTGGCGAGCACGGCGGTAATGGCATGGAAGGCGGCATAATAAGCGCGCGAGGACACATCGCCAAAGGCGCCGGCCTCGAAATCCCTGCGTGCCGCGGATAGCTTCTCCTCGGCCTTGGCGATTATGGCCTGGAGCGCTTCCGGGGTGGCCGGTTTCGGGCTCATAGGGCAATGCCCTCGCGGCGCACGTTCCAGGCCAGCGGAAAGGCCTGGGCGCGCCGCCACTCTTGCTCGTCGTAGATGAGAGCGGCGAAGAGGACCTCGTGCGTGTCCATCATCTCCACGTCCGTATCGATGATCAGCTCGCGGACCACCCGGTCCTTGCGGTCGACAATGACGATGATGTCGTAGTCAGAAGCCGGGGTGGCATCCCCCCTGGCCTGCGATCCGAAGAGGATGACCTCGCGCAGGCGGTCGCCGAGGCGCGCGCGCAGCCGCGCGGCGTATTCCCGCGCCAGGGCGAGGCCGGGGCGCGCCCTTGTCTTGGAGCGAGCCGTCTTCTGTGAAACATTACTATTACGTTTAGCCATAATCCGTCCTTACCACAAACACATCGCCAACGAAATCGGCGGCTTTCTTAGACATTATCCCCTGATTTATGTTCCCTCAGCCAGGGAAACTGCAGCGCCTGTGCGCGGGCTTCGAAATCGGGGATATGCGCGGCGATCAGGGGCAGCAGGGACGCCTTGAGGTTGCGATACTTGTTGGCCGTCATAGGCTCCAGGCCATGCGCCAGGATGGACTGGTTTCTCTGGCGCAACTGGTCCTGCAGACTATTGTCGCCGGTGTAGCCGGCGCCGAGGGCGTGGCCGAGGCCCTCGAGCAGGCGATAATCCCCGTCCAGGCCGATCTTGATCTTCCCGTCGCGCTTGTCGCGCAGTCGCTCCAGGCCTTCGCGCAGGGATTCGGGGGCCTTGGATACGTCCACGTCGCCCGTCATGATGGCGAAATCGTGCTCCAGCACATATTGGGCCAGGAGTTCCGTGGTGCGGTACAGCCGGGCCACGGCGTCGTCGTAGCGGCCCTCGCGGCAGCGGCGTTCGGCGTTATTGAAGATGTCGATCAGCAGCAGGTCCTTGGGGGCGGCCTTCCCCTTGGCAAGCTCTTCCAGGGCCGCCGCAGCGGCGGGCGTCGTTTGAAGGGCGGCCGTTTCCTTTAGCGTGCTGTCGAGGTGTTTCAGCTTGGCCAAGGCCCCCTTATGGTTGAAGAGGTCCCAAAGTCGGTACCCCTCGGCGATATGCCTGAGCTGGCGCGCCAGGTCCTTCTCGCGCGTGTCGGTCAGGATGAGTCCCTGCAGGAGCTGCTCGGCCGTATCGAAGCGCAGGTTCAGGATGAATTCACGCGCGCGCTTGAGATCGTAGGCCGCGAACACCATGGTGGGGGGTATCTGGCGGAACTGCTCGGTGCCATCGATGACGACCCCGTCCTTCCGCTGCCCGGTGATGTAGTTGATCGACCCGCACCGGTTATGGACGGCGGCCAGGACAGCGCCGCTGCTCATGGCCTTGGTGCCGCTGGTGAAGTCGATCTCGATCTCGTCGGGGGCGAAGCCGCGCGCCTGGAGGTCCCGAAACACGGTGTTGATATCCTGGAACACGGCCTGGAAGTCGTCGATATCCGAAAACATGGCGATGGTGTGGGCTTCCGGGGCCAGGGCGAGCTCACGCACGATGATCTCGGCGTTGCCCCGGCTGCCGGCGCTGGCCGCCATGACAAGGAAGTCAGGGCGGTAGTGCGTGATGGCCTTTGTAAGCGGCTTGATGATCTGCACATCCGGCCGGGTGCCGGTGCCGACGGTCACGATCAGGGCGCGTTTTTTCATCGCTTTAGCCTTCGTGGGTGAAGATCTCATCAAGCAATGCCCGCCGTACGGCACGACAAAGGGAAACGGCCCGGGTTGCGATCTCCCGGTCCGCCGACTCGCCTGGATAACGGAAATCAATGGCATAAGCGTTCAGGTCCTGCAGCGGTGCCCGTAGGTGTTCTAGTCCGGGATAGATCGGTATGATCTTTTCCAGGATGGCGACCAGATTGTGGGTCTTGCCGATGGCGATCTCGTGTTCCTGCAGGATAGCCTTGAGGTATTTCTCGATGCACTGCTGGGCGTGGAAGCAGGCGGCGTCGTAGTTAGGCGCCTTGCGGGCGCGCAGCTCGCGTTGGGCGGTGACGAAATCGCCCTCGGCCTTGGCGCGCCATTCCTCAGTGAGCGGCTTCATAGAGCACCTTGCCCTTCTCCATGATCTCGCGCAGGAAAAAATCTCCCAACCTCAATCGTGTTTGAATCTGTTCCGGGGTTCGGACGATCAGGTCCACCGGCAGCGCCGGCTTTACCTGATGCAAGATCTCAACGGTTTTGTGGATGCCCTTGCCCTCGAAGGGAAGAATCACCAGCAAATCCACATCGGAATCATCGCCCGGTGTGCCATAGGCATACGAGCCGAAGAGGATTATCTTGTCCGGGTGGTATGCGGCCGCAATCTTGTGTGCCACGTCATCAATGTCTGGCAACGTAATCATAGACTTTCCCCTGAGATCAACACCATGATTCGCGCTCTTTGCGTATGAAGGCGTCAATCTCCGCCGTCGAGGCAAAGCCGCCCTGTCCCCGGATTGAGCTCGGGGGCATGTATTTGAATCAATCCATCCTCCTGAACGATCACGCGCTTTCGAATGGTATGCATCATGGAGCACCTCCAATCGTTATCTCTAGCATAACGTGCATCATTTTACATCCAGAGAACACCTATGACCAAGGCAACGTCAGAGTCGGAAGCTCGCCCCTACCCCCCGACCCTGTGCAAGTCCGGGGAAAGGGGGACAAGGGCTATGAACTTCATCGGCGGCCTCAAACAGTGCGCGGATTGGCTATTCATAACAGCTCCCGGTACGGTTCAAAATCGCGATAATCATTCCTGCATACCCCATCTTCCATCTGGCGTTCGTAGCTCTGGTCCTCATGCCCGGCAAGCTCGCAGACATAGACCTTGTCCTCCAGCTCGTAATAGAAGATCCGTTCCTTGCGGTGCCCCTTGGGATAGACCATGCAGTCGGACGCGTGCACCTGGCCGGAGCCGGTGCGGCGCAAGGCCGGAGACGCCATCTTCCTGAGTGTGCGGCGCATGACGGCCTGGGTGTTCGGATCCGCTTGCGCCAGGGTCTTGCGCGCGACGGATGAGAGCAGCACCACGCCTTCGGGCAGGGCTTCCACATGGCTGCGGTAGGCCTCGAAAAATGCCTCCCCCGTGGGTGAAAGCATGCAGAAGCCGTCTTCCTCTTCAATCAGCAGATGTATTTCCTGGGGCAGGGTTTTTAAACGCTGGTCCGCTTCCCGAACAGTGCGCATTTCCTGGGTGATCCAGTCAAAGAACTCCTCGTGCTCATCGATCAGCCGCATGTCCCAGGCGATGGGCGTGGGCGGCATGGCGATGATGTCCTTGAAGGCCTCATGGATATAATAGACCGGCACGTCGAAGAGCAGCCCCACCAAGGTGGCATAGGCGATCTCGGCCTTGAAGCCGCCCGTTGCGTTGATGATAACCTCGCGGCCGGCTTTGCGTTCAGCATTGATGGTGCGGATCATGGCGGCCACCAGGGAGAGCAGCCCGCGCATCTTGAAACGGCTTTCGGTATAATCCAGGTCAGTGATTTCAAGCGGCTCGGCCTGATGTCCGGCTTTTTTGAAAAAGCCGCACAATGTCTCGGCGCATAAGCGGCCTACGTCGGTGTGGGAGTGCAGAAAAACGAGCTTGTCTTCCGGTTGTATGATGCGTGAAAGAGCATTGGTCTCGGCGCTGGCACTCTGAGGCGGCTTCTCTTGCAGGTAGCGGGCAAGCGCCTGCCTGTCGCGCGATTTTTCCGGCCCGATCTCCTTGGCGGCGTTACTAGTAAGCGATGTACCGACAGTCGATAGTATGGTGCGTGGCATATGGTGTCCTCTCAGTCTCCCTGTTCGATCATATTGACGCCCTTCAGATCAATAACGCCCCCGATGGCTGTTTTGGAGGCGATCAGCCATTTGCGTGAAGGGATGTGAATACGTCCTTCAACTGGTTGAGCATATATCTTCTCTCCTATATCCGTATTTTCCCCAACAGGTCCTTGAAGTCACATAACAACTCCGTGCATTCTTCCAAACTTAAAGATTGAAATCATTGCGCCCTGGCCGCATGGAGTTCATCCCCGAGATCGTATGAAATGTTCCGCGGCATAGACGGTTCCTCCTTTGTTTGACATTCAATCCGCATTTTCCACCCGGCCGATCAAGGCATCAAGATAATCCCTGCGCTTGTGCTTCTTGTATTCTTTACCGAGCTTTTCACGGATGGCAAGGGCGACAGCGGCCTTGTCCCTGTCTTCCGGCAGGGTTTCCATCTTCTGGATAATGGTGCCGAGGCGGCCTTTCTCATCGGGTTTGATCATGGCCAGCTCATCCAGGATCTTTTCCACGGCGGTCTTTTCGGGCGCGGGCGGCTTGGGCGGGGCGGGCGTCGGAGTGCCTGGGGTGCTGGATTCTTCCAGATCATCCGCGAGATCATCTTCGGATATAACTGGTGCGGGAGCCGCGCCTGGGTCCACGGTAACCCAACCGAACGGGCGCAGGTTGCTTTTATCGACCGGTTTTCTTTCCTCGGCGGCCAGCCAGAAGGTGGTGGCGTGATCGAGGTTTACGGCCGTTTTGTCCCTACCCTGCATGATCCGGATACTGCGATGACCGGCGATTGTCACACTCTCTGCGCCGCTGTGGCGGCCGATGCGCAGGAGAAAACCGCCGGACGGGGTTTCCGGGTGCACGCCGCCTATGTTAATACGTTCGAGTTCGCCGTTCTCTCGTTGGAGATCCTCTCCATAGAAACGCATGGCCGCGGCGATCAAGGCGTTTCTCTCGATCGGGTGGCGGATGATATCGCGGGGGGGTGGCGTCTCCACGGTAATGTTACCCTCGAAGAGACTTCCGGGCTCGATGACCTCGAGGATCTGGCATTGTCCCTTGGCACCGAACTCAGAGAGTTTTTTCTTTTCGTTCACGGCATAAACGATGCGGGTCTTGACCTTGCCCACCGGCATGAAGTCCGAGACCTTGAGCATGCGCAGCGGGTCGGACGAAAAATCACCGCCGTCCAGAAGTTCCTTTTCAAGTTCCTTACCCTTACGTCTGTCGTCCTTGCGAATCTTTTTCTCGCGCTGCATTTTGTTCAGCCATGCCGTACGCAAGGCGCCCTTGATGGATGAACCGGGGATATAGGGCAGGCCCGTATTCGGGTTGAAGGCCGTGCGGGCGATGGCGAAATTGTTGAGCTCCTGCTGAATCTTGCGCCGGTCAGCGGCTGGTAGCTTCATGGTGTCCTGATAGTGCGCCATAAAACCAGGGCAAAGACTGACCGCGCGGCCGCGAAAATTCTTGCCGCGCATGAACCGGTATATCTCCAGCAGGGATTCAATCGTGCCCTTGGCGCAGATGTCGCTGAATTTTTTCTTGTCCGCCGGCGAGAGCGCGCGCACGAAGGCCAGGGGGTCAAAGGACTTCAACACGCCTTTCTGCTCATCGACGATAAAGGTCGTGGGTTCATACACCTCATCGCAGCCGATATGAATGGGCGCAACTGTCCTGACATGAAAACGGATAGTATCAGACATGGTCCATCTCCAGTTTAAAGGGTATATGGATGGCATAGCCCTGGTGAATGGTCTGCGGCATGGCCTTGGAAATGCCTGTCACGGCGCGGCCAATATACGGCTTTTGCAGACTGCCGGCACCACGCGGAATGAAGACAGCGCCCTCGTCGGCCATAACGACCGGATTCTTGAATGGGGCGGCGCCGGCAGCCAACCGGTCGCCGTGCCGTCCGAAGCGCACGAATGGCCGGAAGAACTGCCCGGCAAAGACACCCGGCTGCGGCACCACCGGCGCCAGACAGTAGGCGGCATTGGCGCCCGCGCAGGTAGGCAGCGGCAGCTCTTCGGATTTACCCAATTGAAAGCGGCCCGAGCCGGTGGAGGCGTCCGCGCCGAAACCGCTCTGGCCGATGCGTTTCAGGGCCAGTCGTACCCTCTCGATGCCCGTGGCTTCCTCGTCGATCAGGGCGAAAACCACCAGCTCGGTCTCGGGGTAGTAGTGCGTTGCGGAGGACCCAAAGGGGGCGAACCCTTCGCCGGTGGTCATGGTAAGCCGGTTGATGCTGTTGTACATTCGTTCGGCCTCGCGGCTGAACATTGGCGCGGCATGCTTCATCTGTTTGCTCTTCTCGGCGCTCAGGTGCGATAGGGCCTTGCGCGACAGCTCGCCATCGTCCAAAAATGTCGTGTGTCCCAGGTTGATGGCCAGCGGTGCGCTTGTCAGCATCCAGCGTTTTTTCTGGTTGTCCTTGCGGGCAAGCATCCTTTCTTTCAGCGATTTCCCCTGGTCGGCAAAGAGCATGGATGGCGGCAACTCAGGCCGCTTGAGGGCATAGGTGTTTCCCTTTGCCTCGGCGAAACAGGGCCAGGCCGAAGAGAAGACCACGGCCGGTCGCTCTCCGTAGCAGGACACCCACCGGTCCAGGCCGCCATCAAGGATTTCTTTGTCCAAAGCCGCCTGCCAGCAGAAGCAGCCAAAGAGCGTATCGCCCTTGAGCGGCGTGGCAAAGCCTGATTGCGGCTTGAGAATGATCTCATAGAGCTTCACGGCGCGGCCCCAGGCTAGAAAAGCTTCAGCGTGTCGAATTTTTGCTGAAGGTCCGGGTCGCTCAGGGTAAGGCTGACGCGGCCGTACCCCCGGCTGCCGCTCCCGCCCAGGGCATCCAGGGTGAGCAGTTTGAGCCCGGAAAGCAGGTAATCGAGCAGGGCTTCATCGTCCGCGCCAAGGACCTTGAGCGTCACGCTGAAATCAAAGACCGCCCCGGCCGGTACGCGCTCGGTGAAGCGGGGGTTCTCGGCTGTACCCTTGATGCGATTGATGGAATTCTCGCTCTTGACCTCAGTCAGCGCCAAGCGTTTTTCGCGCACCTGGGCGCGGAAACCATCACTCAGGGGGCAGTCCGCAAAGGCGACACGTGTAGGGCCCAGCTTGGCGATCTCCTCGCCTGCATCACCGCCCGAGCCGAAGAGTTTGATGATCTTTGTTGCTTCTTCATGTTGTGCGCCATCAAGGGTTTTCAGTATGCCAGCCTGCACTGGTTTGCCATTTGTGACGCCCATGAGCCCGCTCTTCATTTCCAAGAGCGAGCGCACCTTACCCTTGATGGACGAACCAGGAATGAAGGGTTCCTGCGTGTGTGGGTGTTTGACAATGGGGTTATCCGTGCCCCCGATATGCATCTCGGTATCGCCCGCGCCTATGTGAAGGCCGCTCAATAATGTGATAGTTCCCTTGATCTCGTGTATTTTTATCAACTGCATCACGTCCTCCTCCCTAATCGCCATACTGTTTGTAAAAACCCATAAAGGCCTCGAACAGATTGGAAAACACATCGAGATCCTCGCGCCGCTTGATCTGATCGACTGAGCCTTTGATAAATGACAGAAACTCGTTGGTGATATAGTCCCGTCCCAGGGCATAAGCAGCTTTGGCGTTAAGCATGTTGACATATGGGTGAATGTTATCCCATTCCTCATTTTCAGCCTCGGACTTGAGCCTCAGCACCTCGTCATAGAACTTCCTGATCTGGCTGCGCTTGTTCTTCCTGAGATTGCCACGCTGGTCCTTTCCGCTTTCAGCAACGGATCTTGCGAGCCTCTCCGCCTCATCCGAGAACAACGTTGGCTGAATCAAACGTTTCACCGGGTCTTTGTAAAATACAACCGCCATACAACAACCTCCTATCGTTTGTTATAGATTACGTCCCAAAGAGCCATTTTGAGTCTGGAACCATGCTCTTCCAGCCAGAGGGCGGCCTGGGAAAACTCCGTTATCCTGTCCCGCCGCTGTTCAGCCGGAAGGCCTTTGCCGATGTTGCGCTCCACGCTGTACCTGAAGAGCGCGCGCCACTTGAGGCTTTCCATGTCCTCCAGGCCGGCGGCACCCGATGCGATCACATCATTGGCCTGCCTGGCCTTTTCAATAAAATTGTTCAAACGGTAAATCATGGCGCTGTTGACGGTATTATCATCCCACCACTGCATAATTTCCCGCTTGATCACGGCAAGCTTGGCGAATTCATGCCATGGCGCGGTTTCATCGAACACGGTTATTTTATTGCCGCGTTTTCCAAGTTCACCTGCCTTGGCTTTTTTAAGGGCTTCCTCAGATGCTTCAGCCAGGCGTTTAAGCGGCGTGCCCGGTTTGTGCAGTGAAATTCCGGCCGAAAAATGGATTTCAGGATTGTCACAGACATAACTGGCAAAGGCCTCGCACAGGTGCAGGGACAGATCGATCATGCGGTTCCAGGGACCGATCAGGAACAGGTCATCCCCTCCGGCGAATACGGTGTAGACATCCTGAAAACGGGTATCGGTCGCGAGCAGGTGCGGCAGATAGACCGTGAAAAAGAAATTGAGCTGGCGGCTGAGCGCGGCCAGGCGCGAGACAGTGAACAGCTCGGGCGGGATGCCGGCGGACATGAGCATGCCGAGCTGATCCACATCCGCCTTGAGCACCCCCAAAGCGGCTATGCCTTCATACTTTCCATCATCCACCGGGTTGCGGGCCTTGGCGGCAATATGACCAAAGGTCTTGAGATTGTTTTCTATCAGTTGATCGATATCCTCCAGTTGACGCGCCTCACTCTTTTCTTCCTTGATGATACGTTCGTCGTACAGGTCTTCTGTTCTGATCAGGGGGACATAGCCGTTGATAAAACGCGCCGTGATCTCCTTTTGCACCGTACCGTCTTTTCTGCTGATGGCGGTGTCCCAGAATTTGAGGACCTGACCCTGCCGGGCCAGGGCGGTAAGCGCGCCGCCCAGGAATGCCATCCGGTAGCGGCCGAAGACAGGCTCCAGCAGATGGTTGCCCTCGCCCTTGAGCACAGCATCGATGCTCAGCACGGCGATCTGTTCATCCTTGACGATCCTCTCACCCAACAGGATGTGGTCATGACAGAGCACGCAGGCCGAATGGGCTTCCCCAAGCAGGCGTGCGCCCTCGACCTGGGGGCTTGAAGGGCGCTTGCCGCAGAAGGGGCACAGCGGGTGTTTGAGATCGTTATGGAATGCGTCCAGATACCCAGGCACGGCCCCGCCGCACCGATCGAGATCAAGCTTGTGGAATTTACGGCGCTCCATGCTCCGGCCCAGGCGTTCCCAGAGATCTGCAAAGACGCCAGCCTTGAAATCCGCCGGAGTGGCAACTTCCCAGGCGATGCCCAACGCACTCTCACCAAAGGTGTGCCGCATGAGCCAGGCATTGATCTCCTGTTCGACCTGCCGGATGGCATCCAGGGTTTCCGGCGTGTTGGGGGCTATGATGGTGAACTTCCCGGCCGCGTTGAGCACCACGGAGAGTGCGGTCAGCCCAATGGCACGGCAAAGCATGTCGGCGGCCAGCTCCGAAAAGAGCGTTACCGCAAAGGAGCGGCCGCGCAGGATCTTGCTGCGGGCCTTGCCGGTTTGCCCGCCATCGCTGAAGATAAAGTCCTGAATGCCGTAGAAATCGCCGCCGATGAGGAGAAACTTGGCGGGCATATCGTCCTGGATAGTGGGTACATTCAGACTTTCGGTCTGGGTGTGGTACAAATACAGGGCCGCGGCCAGGGCCGCCGTAATGCGGGCGTGGTCGTAGAGCGAGACATCAGGGATAGTATTGCCCGCGCGCGCCGCCGGAATGGACGACGTGAAGATCAGCATGAGACTGTCGAGATGCTCCAGCCATAGGGCCACATCCTCTTCACGGTGGCGCAGCTTTTCAAGCGCGGACACAAATGCTTCGAAAAGCTTTTTGTATTCAGCTCGCGCTGCGATGTCTTCCTTGGGTTCCGCCTGCGAACCTTGAACAGGGAAGATGCCTTGCGCTGAAATTTCCCTGAGCGGGTAGCGCCAGGCATGGCCGTCACGCCCCGCCGGTTGCCTGTCTTTCCCCAGATGCTCGAAGAGCGGCATCAGTCTTGTTTTGCGGTAATCCTGCCAGGCTACGGCCGTGTTGTACGTATCGAACTTTGTCCGGTCCCAGCCGCTGGCGATGCGATCCGCCATGGCGATAACCCATTGCAGTGGCGTCTCGGGCTTGTGATGCCCGGCGGCAAGGTTGATGAAGGGATCTTCCAGGCCCCATTGGGCCTTATTGAACACCGTGGGCAGGAGCTTCTCGATATGGTCGATAAAGGCTGCCGTATAGAGCGCGTGCCGGTGGCTAAACTGGCCGTTGTGTTCCGGCTGATACAGGGCGGCATTGCCCTCCCAGAAGCCCGGCAGCATTTCCATGCCCTCCTCGGCGAACTTGCCGATGTCGTGCAGAAAAGCCGCCAGGGTAATCTTAAGGATCGTGTCATCCATACCATGGACCTCCATGTTTGTTCCTATGATTATCCATTGTTCAACCCTCCTTTCATCTACGGCAACGTTGCCGCCTCACAAAATCACCCGCATCCTCTCCCGACTCAGGCGGATTCCGAAGCGGGTGTCGGGTTTCTTGCCCTTGGACTCGATCACGATCCCGTGGGACTCGGTCAGGCCGTACGCGCGCTCGATCGCTGCCTTGAGTTTGCTCTTGTATGAATTGAAATTGAGCGCATCCAGGTTCATAATGCCCTTGTCGCTCATGCCGGCCAGCTCGCGCGTGCGCGCCAGGCGGGCGTAGAGCGCGGCGATCTCCTCAGCGCGCGCCAGCACGGCGGTCAACGGCAGGTAGCACTCCGCGCAGCCCCGGCAGGTCGCCTTGTCCCGGTTACAGGCCTTTTTCTCCAGGGCGAAAAAGGCGTACAGCGCCAGGTGCGCGGGGTGCACGTCAACCTCTCGGCCTTTGTAGCGCAGGCAGCCCGCGGGCAGGTCAACCTCCAGCACGGGCAATTCCTCACGGATAAGGGACAGCATGAGCGTGGCCGGGTCCTTGGGCTCGCGCAGCTGGTCCTCGCTCAGCCGGTCGCGCAGCGAGACGAAGGGGATGAGCACGAGGTTCACCGCGGAGTAGCGCGTCTCTCGGATGTAAGCCCTGCCCTTCCTGTCGTACAGCTCAATCGGAACATTGCGCGGCGGCGGGTAAAAAAAATCTCGGGAGCTCTCGAACTCCGGCGTAACCAGCACATGGTAGATGCGGTCCTGCACCCGGCCATAGAACTGGGCCGCGGCCATCAAACAGGCGCTCATGGTCTTGCGGCCGCCGGCTATGGAAAAGTATACGGCGCTGTCGGGGGTGCGGGTAAAACGAAAGGTCAGCTCAACGCAAAGCCGCATGAGCAAGGTATTGTCGTTTTCGTCTTGGATGTCGTCCAGCTCGATGCCGTTTTCGTCACGCACCACGTGGATATGATCGAAATCAAAGGCAATGGTCCCGGCGGGTATGGCGTAATCTTGCAGATAGCGCTGGAACATGCCGTCCGTGGGCGCGAGCAGGGTAGCGTAAATGGCCTCCTTGCCGCTGCGCGTGGTGATGACGTGGATCTCATCCACGCGCTTGCCCTGCTGGTGCAGGGCGTACAGGGTTTCCGTGATGACCTGCGGGGTTAACCCGGCAACGGCCAGGAGGATGTGTTTCACGGCTCGAACACCTCGATCCTGCCCAGGCCGAAGGTGGTCTGCTTGCCGAGATGCACCTGCTCGGCCAGGCGCAGCAGCGGGACGAAGTCGGCCACGTCGCCCTCGTAGACGATCTCACCGGTCATGCCGCCCATGAGCATGGCGGCCTCCTGGCGGTTGGAGTAGCGCCGCCAGTCGTGCCAGCGGATGTTGCTCGTGGCGGTGCGCACCTCCTCGGCGCGGCGCACCAGGCCGCGGTAGTCCAGCGCCGGCTCGGCGCCGTCAAAGCGCTCGAAGAGCGCGGCGATGCGACGCAAGGCGGCGCGTACCAGCACGTGAAACGGCAGCGCGGGTTCAAGTCGGTTTTGATATTTAAGCCGAAGAGGGGTGAGCAAACGAACGCCTATTGTACGTTGACCGTTGCTGCCGGCCGCGGGCCGCAAAAGATCGGCGGCGTCGAATGCCTGAGCGAAATCGCCTTTGTGCAAGGTCCTCCCCTCGCCGCAATACACCTGCCGCCCTTGCGCTCGCACGCTCTCCAGCCGGTAGCTGCCGGCCTTGCCGTTCACCCGGCGGCCGATGCCAAAAGACCCCATGTGCTCGATAGCATAGACGAAGTACGGGAGGTTGGCATTGGCTTCACCAAAAAGCAGCAGCGTAAAGTCAAAGTGATCCCCCGCGGCGTAGCTCGTTTTGTCCTCGGCGGGCGGTTCGATCACATAAGGATGGGGCGGCGATTGTATCCTTTTACGTCCACTGCCGGTATCGCGTTGCGGCTCGAACACCACCGCGTACAGACACCGTCCCGAAAGCAGGCATTCGGAACATTCCCGGTTCTTGAGCGCACAAACCACACTTTTGAGCGCGCGTCCGAAAACCCCGCGGAAGGTCGAGCCCTTATAGGCGGGAAGCACCGCGTCGCTGGTAAGTGCGCACTCAAAAACATATCGACCTAACAGCATGCCAACCTCCTCTAATGTCGGGACAAACATAGCTGAACGCGAGCAGCATGTTTAGGATAGCAACGTTGCCGATGTGTAGCATTTGTTTGTGCCCAAGGCGCATATCATGGGAAGCTTGATGCTGATTTTATGTCAGATTTCTCGACACGTCAAGGTCGCATGCTCCACCGATTGACGATATTGTCGGTTTCATAGTGAACAGCGCAGCTCCACGGGCAACCGGGGCGCCGCCGCATCACTCACCTTCATCGGCCACAGCCAGACCCTGATGTTCTGATTTCCCGGTTTCCTGCGGAACTGCTTATTTGCTGGAGCCAGCGAAGGGGGTCGAACCCTTGACCTGCTGATTACGAATCAGCTGCTCTACCACTGAGCTACGCTGGCTTGACTGAGGTGTTTTACATACGATGGGGCCGCTTGTCAATGCCTTGAACTATAGAATCTGACTGAGGAACTGCTTGGCGCGCTCATGGGCGGGGTTCTTGAAGAAGTGCTCGGGCGTGCCCTCCTCGAGGATGCGGCCCTCGTCCATGAAGATCACGCGGTCGGCCACCTCGCGCGCAAAACCCATCTCGTGCGTGACCACGATCATGGTCATGCCCTCGTTGGCCAGCTTGACCATGACGTCCAGCACCTCGCCGATCATCTCGGGGTCCAGGGCCGAGGTGGGCTCGTCGAAGAGCATGATGTCGGGCTTGGTGGCCATGGCGCGGGCGATGGCCACGCGCTGCTGCTGACCGCCGGAGAGCTGCGGCGGCTTCTTGGCCGAGTGGTCGGCCAGCCCCACCAGCGCGAGCAGCTCCTCGGCCTCCCGCTTCGCCGTCGCCTTGTCCTTGCCCAGTACGTGGACGGGCGCCTCCATGACGTTCTCGAGCGCGGTCATGTGCGGGAAGAGGTTGAACTGCTGGAACACCATGCCGATGCGGCTGCG
>JAKQBR010000113.1 GCA_029574005.1 Deltaproteobacteria bacterium
TGCGGTCCAGGCTGGAATAGGCCACGCCGAAGGTGAACGCGCCCGTGGGGTTCTCCTCCACGCCCACCAAGAGCGAGGTCTGGTTGTCCTGCCCCGGGATCTGGTTGATGTCCACCTGCTTGAAGTACCCCAGCCGGTTGAGCTTGTCCTTGCTCTGCTTCAGGGCCGTGGAAGAGTAGAGCTGGCCTTCCTGGATCTTGAGCTCGCGGCGGATCACCTTGTCGCGCGTCTTGGTGTTGCCCCTGATGCGGATCTCGTCGATGTAGACCGGGTCGCCCTTCTTGATCTGCAGGGTGAGGTGGATGACGGTGCCCTCTTCGCGGGTCAGGGGGGTGATGTCGACATTGGCGTAGCCCTTGTCCATGTAGATGTCGCGGACCTTTTCCATGCCGGCGTGGACCTTGAGCTTGCTCATCACGTCGCCGGTTTTGACCCCGAAGGCCTCCAGGATCTCGGATTTGAGCACGATCAGGTCGCCCTCGGCGTCGACCTGGCCCACGTGGTAGAGCTGGCCTTCCTCGACCGGGATGGTCAGGTAGATGCCCTTGCCGGGCTTGATGTCCACGATGGGCCGGCCGACCTTGGCATTGATGTAGCCCTGGTCGCCGTAGTACTGCTCGAGGCGCAGCAGGTCCGTATCGATGTCCGTCTCCGTGTAGGCGCCCCGGTCCGAGATGTAGTCGAGCGGGTTCCACCAGCGCCGGGCGCCGGTCTTGATGGCCTTCTTGAGCTTGCCGGCCTTGACGGCATGGTTGCCGTCGAAGGTGATGCCCCGCACGAAGAGCTTTTCCTTCTCGTCGACGTCAAAGGCCAGGATGATGCCGCCTTCGGTTGGCTTGGTGGACGAGGTCACCTCCACGTCGTAGTAGCCCTTCTCGCGGTAGACCCCTTTGATGCGGTCGATGCCGGACTTCAGGGTGCGGGTGTTGAGGATATCGAACTTCTTGATGCCCAGCGTCTCGAGCATCTTCTTCTCGTCCACGGCCTTGTTGCCCTTGAACTCGAAACCGATCACCACCGGGTATTCGCGCACGTGAAACGTGAGCACGCCTTTCTCATCCGAGGCGTCGCAGCTCTCGAAGTAGCCCATGGCATAGATCTCTTCGATGTCCTTCTTGATGACGAGCTTGTGCACGATGTCGCCGGGCGCGGTCTTGATCCGGAAGCGGATGGCGTCGCTGGAGATCCGCTTGGCGCCTTCGATGGCGATCGATTTGATGACGCAGACATCCTTGTTCCGCAGGTAGCCGTTCAGGGCCTCCTCGACGCCTGCGGCCCGGTAGCTGACGCCTTCGGAGTCCTTGACGGTCACGAGTTCCTCGGCCTTCTCCAGGGACAGGCTGAGCCCGGAGTCGGGCTTGACGGTCACGCACGGGACATCGGCAAGCAGGCTGGCAAGCTCCTTGTCCGGCACGGCGACGGTGATGTTCATGGCCATGAGGCTCAGGGGCGAGAGCGTCAGGGCCAGGCACAGGAGCAGTCTAGACACGATACGGTTCAAGCACGCCCTCCTTCAGCTCCAACACCCGGTCCATGGCATGCGCCAGGTCGTGGTTATGGGTGGCGATGATCATGGTCACCTTCAGCGTTGTTTTCAACTGTACCAGAAGCTCTTGCATCAGTCCCCCCGTGTGTGGGTCGAGGTCTCCGGTGGGTTCGTCGGCCAGGATGACCGTGGGGGACATCATGAGCGCGCGCGCCAGGGCCACGCGCTGCTGCTCGCCGCCGGAGAGCTCGCCGGGCTTGTGCTCCACGCGGGCGCTCAGGCCCACCGTGTCGAGCAGGGTCAGGGCCCGCGAGCGGGCCTGGGGCCGGTTCCATGCGCCGACCAGGGCCGGGATCATGACGTTTTCCAGGGCCGTGAACTCGGGCAGCAGGAAGTGGAACTGGAACACGAAACCCAGCTTGCGGTTGCGCAAATCCGCCAGGGGGCCTTCGCGCATGCCGCAGATATCGGTGTCGTCGTAGAAGATGCGGCCCTCATCCGGCCGCTCCAGGCCGCCTAAGAGGTGCAGCAGCGTGCTCTTGCCCGTCCCCGAGGCCCCGATCACGGCCACGCCTTCACCGGCGCCGACCTCCAGTTCCAGGCCTTTGAGCACATGGATGACCTCGGGTCCGCGCCGGAAGGACTTGTGCAGTCCTTGAACCCTGATCACGGTCTCAGCCCTCATAGCGCAGCACCTCGACCGGGTCCTGCCGCGCGGCCTGGCGGGCAGGGTAGATGGTGGCCAAGAACGACAGCAGCAACGCCGCCAGGGCTATGCCGGCCACCTCGGCAGGGTACACCTTGGTGGGCAGGCCCGTGATGTAGTAGACGTCGGAGGGCATGACCTGGACGCCGAAGAGCCATTCCACGGCATGCACCACCGGGTTGAGGTTGTAGGAGAGCAGGAGCCCCAAGCCGAGCCCCAGGAGGGTCCCGCTGACGCCGATCACCATGCCCATGGTCATGAAGATCCCCAGGATCTTGGAGGAGGGCGAGCCCATGGATTTCAAGATGGCGATGTCCTTGCGCTTTTCCATGACCAGCATGATGAGCGTGCTGACGATCGAGAACACCGCCACCAGGATGATGAACAGGAGGATGATGTACATCACGGTCTTTTCCATCTTCAAGGCCGAGAAGAGGCTGCGGTTCATCTCCATCCAGGTCTGGGTCCAGAAACCGGGGCCTAGGAGGCCCTGCAGGCGTTTGGCCACCGCGTCGGCCCGGTAGATATCCCTGAGCTTGATCTCGATGCCCGTGGGGTAGGGCTGCGTGCCGAGCCTCTTGGCCGCATCCAGGCTGATGTAGACCATGGTGCTGTCGTACTCGTACATGCCCGTGGAGAAGAAGCCCTTGACCGTAAAGGGCATGGACCTGGGGATGAGCCCCAGGGGCGTGATCGTGCCGCTGGGCGCGATCAGCGTGGCCGTATCGCCGATGGAAAGGCCGTTCTTGGCGGCCAGCTCGGAGCCCATGAGGATGCCGCCCGAGCCAAGCCCGTCATACGACCCCGCGGTCATGACCTCCTTCAGGCGGATCACCCTGGTGGCGCTCGCCGGTTCGATGCCGCGGATCACCACGCCCTTGACGCCGCCCGCGGTGGACAGCAGGCCCTCGGAGAGGATGAAGGGCGTGGCGCCCACCACCTCGGGGTCCTGCATGATCTTTTCCGCCACGGCCTCAGGATCGGCCAGGCCGTCGGTGTAGCTGGCCACCACGAGATGCGATTGCGTGCCCAGGAGCTTTTCCTTGATGTCCTCCTCAAACCCGTTCATGACCGAGATGACCACGATCAGGGCCATCACGCCGATGGCGATGCCGAACACGGACAGCCCCGAGGTAAAGCTGATAAACCCCTGGCTCTTCTTGGATTGCAGGTATCGCCTGGCGACAAAGAACTGGAATCTCAGGGCTGGTCTCCTTTGCGCAGCAGGGGGAAGAGGATGACGTCCCGGATGGAGGGGCTGTCGGTAAAGAGCATGACCAGGCGGTCGATGCCGATGCCTTCGCCGGCGGTAGGCGGCAGGCCGTACTCGAGCGCCCGGATATAGTCCTCGTCCACCTCGGCCGGCCCTTCCTTGGCCAGGATCTGGGCCTCGAAGCGCGTCCTCTGGTCAAAGGGGTCGTTGAGCTCGGAAAAGGCATTGGCGATCTCGCGGCCCGCGATATAGAGCTCGAAGCGGTCCACAATCGTTGGGTCCTCGCTATTGCGGCGCGAGAGCGGCGAGACCTCGATGGGGTAGGCCGTGATGAAGGTGGGCTGAACGAGCTTGACCTCGCAGGTCTCCTCGAAGATGAGCGTCAGCAGATCACCCAATGACTCGCTGCCGTCCACGTCGGCCCCGAGGGTTGAGCGGCAATACGCCAGGGCCTTGTCCTTGGAATCGATGATATCGGGTGACACGCCGCCCACGGCCGTGATGGCCTCGCGCATGGTGAAGCTCTGCCAGGGCGGGGTTAAGTCGATCTGAAGTCCCTGGTATGTGATCTTCATGCTGCCCAGCACGTCCATGGCCATGGAGGAGACCATGTCCTCGGTCAGGCGCATCAGGTCGCGGTAGTCGGCATAGGCCATGTAGAATTCCATCATGGTGAACTCGGGGTTGTGGCGCGTGGAGATGCCCTCGTTGCGGAAGTTGCGGTTGATCTCGTAGACGCGCTCCAAGCCGCCCACCACCAGACGCTTCAAATACAGCTCAGGCGCGATGCGCATGTACAGGTCCATGTCCAGGGCGTTGTGGTGGGTCTTGAAGGGCTTGGCCGTGGCCCCGCCCGGGATGCTCTGCATCATGGGCGTCTCCACCTCGATAAAGCCCAGCTTGTCCATGTAGGCGCGCATGGCCTTGATCATGGCCGTGCGCCTAAGGAAGGTCTGCTTGACCTCCGGGTTCATGATCAGGTCCACGTAGCGCTGGCGGTAGCGCGTCTCCACGTCCTTCAGGCCGTGCCACTTCTCAGGTAGGGGCTGGAAGGATTTGGTCAACAGCTCGAAGCCCTTGACATAGAGCGTCAGCTCGCCGGTCCTGGTCTTGATGGGCGTGCCGAAGAGGCCGATGATGTCCCCGATGTCGAGCTTCTTGAAGATCTCGTAGTCTCTTTCGCCGAGCGTCGCCTTTTCGAAGAAGGCCTGCAAGCGGCCGCTCGTGTCCTGGAAATGGATGAAGGATGCCTTGCCGAAGCTCCGCACCGCCATGATGCGGCCGGCCATGCGGTGGATGTCGGTGACGGTCTTGAGGTCCTCGACGTCGCGCGCCTGGTACAGGTCCACAAAGGCCTTGATATCCGTATCCTTGCGGTACGTGTTCGGGAAATGGGGCAGGCCCATTTCATTCTTGAGCTGCTCATATTTTTCGATGCGCTGGCGGACGAGCCGCCCGAGATCTTCCAAAGCTGTAACCCCCCCCAGGAAAATTGATGTCTCTATAGAAGATATACTCCAAGGTGTCAACATAAAGGGGGTAACGGTGCTATGCTGCGGCTGCTCCGGCGCGCCAGAACGTTACATACCTTTGGCTCAAGCCATCCGTGGCTTTCAGCGACCCACTGCGGGGTACCCCGGGGCGCACGCAGGGTGAGTCCAATTCGTCTGTCCTGGCGAATTGTGATTTAGGCCGTCCTGGCTTAAGGGCGCAGGTGAACTATGTCCAATTCCGCTGTCCTGCGAAATTGTCTCGCTCCGCGGTGTTGTGCCTCACGGTCTCATTTGTTCTGGCATGCCGTAGCGAATGACGCATAGCAACCTCGTGCTGGACGTTCCCTCGTCCCCTCCCCGGGGTACCCGCGAGCGGGTCGGAGGGGGAGGGACAGGGAGAGGGGGCATTGCAATGCTCAGCCCTGTTTGCGAAATTCAAGAATCAAGCTTTGCCTTGGGTGTTTTCGATTGCCTCTTAGAATTCTATTTTTCTTGCCCATCAAAACAGCGTTCAAAGCCATGAAAAGACCCTTTAAATGATGGATATGCCATTAATATCAATTAGTTAACTCGGTTCGACCCGGAATATTTGATCCAGGTGTATGCCACGCGATTTCAGAGCACACTGCCGCTCAACCTTTTCATCGGCCTCGGCCAATACGCTTTCAACAAAACCACTGTCACCCAATATCCGCTCATCACTTTTCTGAAATATCCCATCTTTGCGAAGAGACAATACATTTTCCCAGCCGTTTGCGCTTCGTATCAGCCCCCCTCCGATCAAATCAGGACGCCGACCCAGAGCTCTGCCTGACGTCATATACCGATAATATGTCTGTCGAGCCCGGATTGGTCTATCGCCAAAAGAGGCAAGGACCGCTTCAATGGATTGCCAGTCATTCTTATTCTTGCCCATAAGAGCGTTATGGCCGGAGTACGGGTAGGTACCCAATGCATCTGACCGGCCCGCAATGGATTCAGGTGGATATAGCGGACCAGCTCCTTCAGGTATAGATCTTCCTGGCATAAAAGGGACTTGTATCGATTCTGGAAGACGTGCCCGCTCCGTCCATGATGCCGGTTATATGCTTAGGCATAGCCCGTCAACAACCGCCTCATGACCGTAGCGATGGGAACCCGGCCTGTTTTGAGCAGCAGATGGAAATGATTGGGAATCAATGCCCAGGCATGGCACTTGGTTTCAGTCTCCAGCACCAGGCCCCTCAGTCTACGCAGAAAATCATCGCGATCCGTATCGTCGCGAAAAATCTTACCGCGCTCAATCCCCCTCGCTATGACATGGTGCAAGGCATCGGGAGCATCTATTCGAGATTGCCGGGGCATGCACTCTTTTTTGTCATCCCAAGCATATCGTGTAATATAAGGGCGTTCCCTTTGTTTTCTTAGTTTCCTTGCCTCCTGTTCACCAGGGCCATGTATTTCGGACCGGCATAGAAATCCCGCGCGAGCCTTTCGATGCCGGGCAGCTGGTTTTGTAGGTCACGCCAATCGCGCTGTTTGATGATGAGGTAGGTCAATGTCGGTTGAGCCAGCAGGCGCGGTATGCGAGAGATATCGTTCGAGACATACTCGTCCAGGACCTGGCGCGCGGCCGTGTCTTCAAAGCGCAGGTTGCGGTCGTGCGGGATCTGGATGACGCGGATGCCGGTATAGAAGGTGATGGAGGGCAGGCGCTCCTCATAGGCGATGATCCGGCACGGCGCGGCCCCCCGGTCGCGCGCGATGGCGGCGGCCATGGCCTCAAAGCCGTTGATATGCTCCTGCAGGGCCGGGGCGACACTGACCGCGGCCAAAAAGAGCAGGATGTTCAACCCCGCGAACCCCAGGCGTTTCACGGCGGGCCATTTGCGCCACCCTGCCAGCATGCCAAGCCACAGGATGAGGCTGAGGACGGCGAAGGCTTCCCAGCGCCACATCGGTATCTGGATAGCATGCAGGGGGAGCCATGGCAGAGCGATCTCCCCGCCGACCAGGACGCCCGCCAGCACGAGATTGATGCGGTCCGCCCACCGCATGGCCGGCTGGGATGCGTACACGTGGAGCCAGTGGGCGATCAGGACCGCGTAGAAGGGCAGCGCGGGGAGGAGGTAGGGCGCCAGCTTGCTGCGGTTGAGGGAGAAGAAGATCAGGGGGATGAGCGTGAAGAGCAGCAGCAGATTCTCAGTGCGGTTCTCCCGGCGCGCGAGCGTTCGCGGCAGACGCGCCAGGAAGTAGGTGAACCAGAACAGCATGCCCCCGCACAAGACCAGCAGGTGGAAATAGACCGGCTCGCTGCGGTGATGCATGTTGGTGGCGATCCGGCCATAGGTCTGGTCATGGACGAAGAATCGCAAGAGCTGCGGATTCTCACGGAGCACGGCCAAGAACCACGGCAGGAAAAGCAGGAGCGGAACGAGCATGAACACGCAGATGTCCAGGACCTTTATGGGCCGTGCCTGGCGGTGACTGAACGCCGCCGGCAGCCAGGGGAGCAGGAAAAAGACCAGGATGACATGGCCCTTGGTGAGCAGCCCCAGCCCCAGGAAGAGCGCCGAAAGCAGGGCATCCCGGGTTTGCCGGTCATGATAGAACCAGCGGAAGAGATAGGAGACGGCCCCGGCGGTGGAGAGCGCCAGATAGAGGTCGGTGGTCAGCGAGCGGGACAGGGCCAGAAACAGCAGGGAGCTGAACAGGACCGTGACGCTCAAGGCGGCCGTGGGCCGTTCCTCCGGGAAGAGCAGGCGGGCCAGCCGCCAGGTGAACCATAGGATGCCTAGGGCCGCGATCACCAGGGGCAGCCGCCCGCTGAAGTCATTGAGGCCCAGGAGTTTGAAGGCCGCGGCCGTTACCCAGTAGGTCAGCGGCGGCTTGTCGAAGTGCTTGATGAAGGTCAGACGCGGCGTGACCCAATCGCCGCTCACGGCCATCTCGCGGGCGATCTCGGCGTAGCGCGCCTCGCTGGTTTCGAGGTAGGGCAGATTGCCCAGGCCGTACAAGAGGACACCCGCCATGCCGGCCACGATGAGGAGCCGAACGAGAGGCCGGCCGAGGGCCGAAGTCCCATCCATTACGCCGGTTGCCTCAAGAGCTTGATGTTGCGGATGTAGACGATGAACCCGAAGGACTGGCCGATGATGAAGACCACATCCATGCGGAAGATGGCATAGCTCAGGAGCATGACGCTGCCGACCATGCTCAGGTACCAGAAGACCGGTGGCACCGCCGACTCTCCGCGCGCCTCCGAATAGAGCCACTGGAGGGGAAAGCGCAGGTTGAAGCAGGCCTGTCCCGCCAGACCCCAGAGGTACCACAGCAGCAGGCGCTCATGCGTACGGACCATCGCGGCCTTCGGTCCGAACACGGCATAGGCGCCCACCCCGGCCAGGAGCGTGGCGGCGATCAGCCAGAACCGCCGCTGCTGGGTGCGCGAACGGGAGCGGTATACGAGGTCGAGGTTGCGCAGGTAGATCAGGAAGTTGATGACAAACCCGATGATGAAGACCGGATCGAGACGATAGATGGAATATAAGAGCAGAATCCAGCCGGCGGCAACACTGATATACCAGAAGGACAGCGGGATAACCGAGCGGCGGGCCTTTTCGCTGTGATACCACTGGACCAGAAACCGCAGGGCGAAAAGCGACTGGCCGATCAGGCCGCTGATCTTCCAGAACGGCTCCCAGGCATTATCTATCGGAGGCATTGCTTTCTCCGATCTCGTAGCGGATAAAGCGGTCCTTCATCCAGCGCACCGCCAGCAGGTCCCGCAGCCCGCCGAAGGCCCGCTCCCAGGTGCCATACTTGGTCACACCGGCGATGCGCGGCCGGTGCGAGACCGGGACCTCGATCACCCGCGCGCCCTCCAACTTCATGAGGGTCGGCAGGAAGCGGTGCATGCCCTTGAACATCTTGATGCGCTTGAGATACGTGGCGCGCATGATCTTGAGCCCGCAGCCGGTGTCCTTGATGGTCTCCTGAGAAAAATAGTTGCGCACGCCGTTGGCGAACCAGGAGGAAAACCGCTTGATCAGGTTGTCGTTGCGCTCCACCCGCCAGCCCGTCACCATGTCGTACTGCTCCAGATAGGTCAGCAGTTGGGGGATGTCGGCGGGGTCGTTCTGCCGGTCGCTGTCGAGTGTGATGATGTACTCGCCGCGCGCCGTCTGAAACCCGGCCGCCAGGGCCGCCGATTGACCGGTGTTCTGTTTGAAATGGAGATAATGGACCTGGGGGAAGCGCGCGGCGTAATCCCTGATGAGGGCCAGGCTGTTATCCGTACTGCCGTCATCAACGCACACCAGCTCCCATGGGGCGCCTATCCGGGCCATGACAGCCTCGATCTCGGAGAAGAGCGGTCTGAGGTTCCCGGCTTCGTTATAAATAGGAAGAACCACAGAATATCGCAACATGCATCCCCCTCCTCAGAAATAATAATATTCCTTAACCTCGAATTATCAAGAACTGATTAGGTGATGTAACAGATCTTGTGCCAGGGGAGGAGAAGGGGGTACCCTGGTCAGGCGGACCGGTTCAATAATCACGGACCTCCCCTTTCCGGTCTTGGTCGGCACTCAACTGGAGGAGATAATACGTATCATTCGTCCAGAGGGTCCGCACATCCAGGCGTGCCTTTCTCAGCAAATCGATTTTGTCTTTGTCATCCGCGAGGCAATAAGGCGCAATGCGGCCATCCCGAATCTGTTGGATAAATTCCCGAGAATACGGGAAATACCGAATCCTTGAGGCCGGATTGAGCTTCCGTATGCCATAGTTCAGTTCACCAAAATCATCCACGATGATGGTGCGTTTGCCCGTATAGAAATCAAACCCGTATGAGCACATCTTGAATTGATATATCTCGGCGTTGCCGGGCACATACTGGCGGATGGCACGCACCACGGGCAGAGCCGAACGTATCGGGGTCATGATTTTCTCAGCGGGGAAGACACTGCTGGCGAGGAAGATAGCCGCGAGCAGATAGATCGTGGCAAACCAACCTTGTTTTAAGGAACTCCTCACCAGACCGGGTAAGAACGTGAGCAGAATGAGCGGGATCATGGGCCAAACGAGCAGTGGCCAGGATGACTGGGGAAAAGCCTTGTCTTTCATCAGCGTCAATGGTGATGTAATCCCGATAATGAGGATCAGCGATTGCAGGATAGGGGACACGTACATGAACCACCTTTGTCCCGACGCACCTTGTTCGTACGCGTCATATTCCCGGAAAACAAAGGACAGCATCACGGCCAGTGGCGGGAACAGCGGGGCGATATAAGGGATCAACTTGGATGAAGAGCACGAAAAGAAGAGCAGGATGAATCCAACCCAGATGGAAAGAAACAGGAATTCGTTTTTGCCTTTGTCGATCGATCCTCCCGCTCCGTTTTTTCTATTCCCAAGCCGAGCCTCGGGCAGGAACCCCAGCCATGGCACGATACCGCCGATGACAATGGGGATAAAGTAGAGGAATGGTTTATAGCGGCCATGGATGGTGGTGGTATAGCGCAGGAAATGTTCGTGCACGAAGAAAAACCAGAAAAAATCGGGGTTAGCCCGCTGCACGAGTATGAGCCACGGAAGACTGACCGCCAGCATGAGAGCGATGCCCACCGGCGATATGAGCCGCACGATATCCCTCCAGCGCCTCGAAAAGGCGAGCCACAGGAACAGGATGCCGAAGGGAAATACGATGCCGATCAGTCCCTTGGTGAGAAAGGCCAGGGCACTTGCCAGATAGAGTAGGTACAGCCAGCGTTTCCGGACAGGACTTTCCGTGAAATACACATATCCGGACCAGACAGCCACGCATACAAAAAAGGCTAGGGGCATATCCAGGACATGGATATGGCCTATGGAAAAATGGAAGATACAGGTACTGAGGATGGCCGCGGCATACAGACCGGTTTCCCGGTCACGCAGCCGGGAAGCCATCCAAAAGGCCAGAAGAATCAGCCCCCAGGCCGAAAGGCCCGCGGACAGCCGCGAGGCAAAGGCGTTCTGGCCGAATATCCGGAAGGCCAAGGCCGTGGCCCAGTAATCCAGGACCGGTTTTTCGAAATAGTCCACGCCTTTCAGATGCGGGGAAATATAATCTGAGCTGGCGATCATTTCGCTGGGAATGGCGCTGTAGCGTCCCTCGTCCGGCTCCATGAGCGGCATGACCGGCAGCAGCACGATATACAGGATCAAAGGCACGACCAGCAGGACCGTATACGGATGCAAAATCAGGCGCGGCAGTTTCTTGATCATGCGTATTGTTTTCCCAGCCTCCCGCGTTTTGTCAAGTGACAAAGCGGTAATGCCGGCTCACACCCCGCCTTTACCGCGGCACCGCCAGCCTGGAGGTGGCATCCTTCCGAAACTGCTGATCGTCCCCCTTTTCGAGGTACAGATGCGTGTCGCGCTGGCGGATGTAGAAGCCGGAACTGCTCGCGGATTCGAAGGATGTCCATTTTTTGTCCGCCAGGCCGGAAACCATGCGGAAGGTGGCGTTTTTGGAATCCGTCATCCTGTGCCCGCGCCGGCACGGGTAGGTTGTCTCGGACGCACAGATAATGACCGAGGTGCTTCACGGATTCGAATGAGCTTCGGGTGCCATAGGGGACACCCTTTATATAGTTACATTTCATATGAGTGGACAATTTAAATAGTGAGATGAAGAGTAAGTCCCCATCGTTTCCCGCCTATGGGTAGCTCCCCTATTACCGCTTGCCATTACAACGAGCGCCTCCCTTGTCCTGTTCGGTCGCGTGCCTGTCTATTCAGCATCATAGATCTCAGGCGATGAACGCCAACAGCTTGCCGTGGGTGCTTCGTGTCTTCAGGCGGTGGTTTTCGATGTTCCTGCCTGCACTTTATCTATGCGAAATTATTATGGTCCAAGGACGCGGATCTGTCAACACCCCCATCACTCCAGGGATCTGTGTGGGGAAGAGAGCCTATTTCTTCCCCCCTTGACTTTCCTTATCATGGAGGCTCATGGTGGTGAAACAGGTTTTAACACCCCTTGCACTCTGCCGCCGCTGTCCTCACCAGTCGGCTGCGTATGGCGATGGACTCCGCCGAGCGGCCCTCTTTCATGGACCATCGTTCAATCTCTTCAACACTATCTGATGCGAATAGTCCTGATTCAAGATATTACCCTTTGATTTTTTCCTTTCTTATAATGTCCCTTATCGGGAATCACCATCCACACGCAACGACTTGTCCTGGAGATGGCGTGTATAGAAGGTCCAAGCCATGGCCATGGGGGTCCAGTCCTGTACCGTGCGGGGATCGACCGGATCCTGGCAGATCGAGTCCTGTTTCCAGACCGCCACCTCGTCCACCATGGGGATGGTCGTACCATAAAAATCATTGATGCCCCTGATGATGACATTGGCAAGGCAGGCATAGCCGGTGCTGGAGGGGTGCATGCCGTCCAGGCTGAAGAGCCCTCCGGTGGCGTAATCGGCGCGCACCGTGATATCGCTTAGGGTCCCGTCGGCATACTGGAGGCGTCGGCCGGTCTTGTGGATGTCGCTGAAAAGGGCATGCATATCGATAAGGGCCCAGCCTTGTTCCTTGGCGGTGCGGGCGATTTTTTCATTGAGCTGGACGATGACGGATCTGATCTTTTCGATCTCGGCCGGCGTGAGCGCCTCTTCGTCGCTCCGGGTCTCCTTGATAAAGAACGGAACCAGGCTGCCCGGCGTGACCGGTCCGGTCACCCTGTTAAAGGGATTGCCCACGGGCTGGAAGAAAGGGGCGACCGTTACATCAGGGATATTGATCAGGACCACCCCCTTGACCGAAGGGGTGGCCTTGATCTGTTCCACCATCCGGTCGAAGGTCGCGCACCAGAAATCAACCGGCACCACGAGCTTGCTGGTGCCCGAAACCGCCGAAATGAAGACGTCGTTATTTCCGATCCATATGGTCAGGAAGGTGGGATTGCGCTTCAGGGCTTGATAGACCTCGGGCTCGAAGCGTTTTCTCACATGGCCGCCCAGGGTGGCGGTCATATAGGGGCTGAAGAATTCCATGCATTTGATGAGCAGGCTCTCGGGCGACCTATACACCGCCAGGTTCCAGTCCAAGATCTGGCTCATGGTGGCCCCGGATATGCCGAAATTGTTGATATTGTCCTGTCTGCTGTCCACCCGCCGCGGGAACATGAGCCCCTGGACATAAGAAAACATATTGATGCGCTTATCCTTGATGGCGTCCTCGATATTGGGAAAACCGCATCCCGGGAACTTCATGAGGGGCTGGTTGAATCCGGTCCCCATCTGCCGGGCGATCTGGGCCGGGAAGCTCCAGTACTGCCGGCTTTCCTCAACGTTCAAGGCCTGGCAACCCTGGGTGAGGCTGTCGCCAATAGCGCAATAGGTCTGAAAGAGCGCCTGTTGCTGTTCTTTGGTCAAGATTTGGACGTCTGGGCGGGCGGGGTTTTCCACGGCCGGCAAGGTGAGCGGAAGTATGCAGAGAATGCTAATGCCAATAAAAATACGACGCATCGTCATAAAAGACCTCCTCATGAAGTTGCCATCTGTCATGGGCAATCCTTTTTATTGAGTCATGATTATACTCCGAGGATACTTGAAGAACCAATAGAAAATTGATAAAAAGACATATTTAGTTAATAAATACATATGTTGAGGAAGATTAAAAACGAGGTTGGCCGCTAAAGGCTCGTGCGCTGTGCAGGCGATTATAAGATGAGCAGAAAAATGGAATCGGCAATAATGAACATGATGTCAGAGTCAGAAGCGAACGCAAAAGAGGAAAGGGGCCGGATGGGGACGGGAATGAAAAAACCGTAATTGACGGATCGAACAGCCCCTCAACCGTTTTGCCGGAATAAGACCGGAGCAATGAAGAAGCATGAAAGGAAAACCCCGCCTCCCCCATTCAAAGGGGGGCGAGGTCAGGTTTCCCCGCGCAGGGGGAATCATAGGCGGATCAGGGGCGTAACCTATTTGGCTTTCGCGGAAGCGAGCAGTTTCTGTACCTCGGGCAGTTTCAAGGCGTCTTCCATGTAGTAGCGCAGCTCGGAGGGCCACTGCGTCTGGGTGATATAGCCCTTGGAGTGCTTGTACTTGTCCTCTTTGGCCAGCTTGCGGATATTCTTGAAGGTCATGCTGCCATAGTTCCGCATGCCCCAGTTGATGACCGGCTTGGGTATGTTGTTGCCGATGGCGCCGCCCGGGAGCATCATCATCTGGTAGAAGACCAGGCAGCGGTTCTCGTCGATGGGCTTGATCATCCACTCCATTTCACAGAACGGAAGACGCACGATGCCGGGGGTCTCGGGCATGTCGTTCTTGTCCACCTCGACCTTGACCAACGTTTCGCCGGTCTTCTTTTCGATGAAGAACCTCAGCGTGCCGTAGCCGTCGCGGTCTCCAACCGGCCAGGGGGCGCCCTGCAGCAGGTAGGCGCAGTAGACATCCGGGGAAGGCGTGCAGAAACTGCCGCTGGCCGGTTGCGCCTTCTTCGACAGGAAGAGGACCTTCAGGTAGGCGTCCCACGTGCGCATCATGTTCTCGATGTTCTGGGCCGAGGAGTCGATGATCCCTACGCACAGGCCTTCCTTCAAGACGACGCGCGAATTGTCGCGCACGTAACCGACCATGCGGTCGCCCTCGTCGAACTTGACCCAGGGGCCGACCTTGGCCGGTTCAGCGGCGCACAGCGATGTGGCGAAAAAGACCAGGGCCAAAACCATACCGATCGTTCTACTTCTTCTCATACCAGTTCTCCTTTTATCTCGATGTCTTTGTTTTCGCGTCTCCAGAGGCATCGCGCGCGGAGCTCCACGCAAACGTATCACTATGACGTGATGTCCCCGATCTGTAGCAACTCACTGTCGCCCGCGAATACCCTCTTTAACTAAGAAGTATCTAAGTTATTAGCATGGGTCTAACGCATTTATTATGGATGGTCAATGGATTTCATAAAATTTTCACAGCCCCGGGTATATCATACGAGAAAACAAATGATTATGCGCAGAGATGCCGTCTCGTCCGTGTCATGGCGGGAACAGGTGATGGATTGCGGTGTCTGCCTCTGAACCGAGGAGGTAGTGCAAGAGAAAACGGGCGACCGGGGTGTAGGTATCTTGGCGGCCGGGGCTAAGGGGGCCAGGGATCACTTTTTGCCTTTATCGGTGATCGTGCAAGAAGCTGAACCTGGCCCCACAAGAAATCGACAGAGCTAATCCACCCCGCAGCACTTCTTGAACTTCTTGCCGCTGCCGCAGGGGCAGGGCTCGTTGCGTCCTGTCTTGGGGGTGTCGCGTCTGACGGTTTGGGGTTTCACACGTGTGCCGTCCTTGAAATACCAGCGGCCTTCGTGTTTCTCGAAGAGGGCGCGTTCATGGTGGGCGAACCTGCGGCCCTTGGCATCGGCGTAATGGGCAATGAACTCGACCTCGCCCGTGTCGTCATCCTGGCCGCCGGCACGGGTTTCGAGGATCTCGAGGCGGTCCCAGACCGAGCGCTCGGCCCAGGCCCGTGTGGTGTCGGCGTCATAATCCGCGCGATGATCGGGGTGGGTGGTTTCCAAGAGGTAATCAAGCTCCATCTTCGCATAGGCCGAATAGCGCGCCCGCATCACCTGCTCGGCGCAGAGCGTCTGGGCGCCCTTGTGCAGCGGCTCGCAGCACTCGGCATACGGTCTTGTCGATCCGCACGGACATTCGCTCATGGTGTGCTCCTTGTCTTCAGTAATTGTCTGCAGAGTTCTTAACCCGATTTGATGGGCCCTCACAAGGTTTTTTTCTTTGCATAGCGTGAGCTTATACCGTAGATCGGTGAACATTACGCCAGGAAAGGATGCGCACATGGAAACAGGCATACCGCTGCCGGCAATCGGCGATCTTTCCCCTGATCTCCAGGGCGTGGTCAAGGGCTTCCCCTTGAACGTGATCCTCATGATGGCCAATGCGCCGGCCAGCACCAAGGCCCTGGTGGGTTTCGCGAATACCATCCTGTTTCAGAGCCGGCTCGATGCCCGGCAGCGCGAGATCGCCGTGCTGCGCGTGGCCCATGTAACCCGGTCCCCTTATGAATGGGCGCAGCACGTCAACCTGGCCACGGCCGTGGGCGTCAGCGCGCGGGAGATGGAGATCATCCGCTCTGAGGAGCCCGTGGCCTCGCTGGACGATGACGGCAACCTCCTGTGCCGCGTGGCCGACGAGATCAGCCGGGACGTGCGGCTGAGCGACGAGGGCCTGCGCCTGATCCTGGCACGCTACGGGGTGCGGGAGGCCACGGAGCTGATCCTGTGCGTGAGCTACTTCAACATGATCAGCCGCTTCCTGGAATCCACGCGCGTGCCGCTCGAGGACCAGCCCGTCCTTGACTGGCTCAAGGGCAACCCTAGCGGTTAGATAGTTATAATTTGTTTCTCAGGTTCAAGAACTTAGGTTATAATGAATTCACAATTCATGTCATCGTGAAAGGGGAGTGGGGATGAAGAGACGGTGTGTCGTTATTCTCGTCTGTTTTCTGGTGGTTGCGGTGTTCGGGTGCAACTCGAGCGACAAGGACGAGGCTCGCTCCGGTTCGAGCGCAGCCGTCACTTCCTCCGAAGGAAAATCCGGGGCAGACGATGCCGACAGTCTGGTCGTAGCCACCCGGTACGGCCTTTTGGAGGGCATGCGCGAAGACAATGTCGTGGTCTTCAAGGGTATCCCGTATGCCAAACCGCCGGTGGGGGAACTCCGTTTTCACTCCCCCGAGGAACCGGATGCCTGGCAGGGCGTGCGCCCGGCCAAGACATACGGGGCGGGCTGCGCGCAGATGCCCCTCATCAGCGCGGTCGGTGACATCGCCCTGGGCGACACTGAAGGCGAGTGCGAGGACTGCCTGTTCCTGAACGTCTGGACCCCGTCTTTGGAGCACAAGAAACGTCCGGTCATGGTCTGGATCCACGGCGGCGCCGCCTTTTACGGCAGCGGATCGCAGCCCTTTTACCGGGGCAGCCTCCTGTGCGAAAAGGGCGATGTCGTGGTGGTCTCGTTCAATTATCGCCTGGGGGTCTTCGGCAACCTGACCCATCCCGGCTTGAAGGATGAGTACGGTCATGTCGGCAATTGGGGGCTCTTGGATATGATCGCGGCCCTGAAATGGGTCAGGTCCAATATCGAGGCCTTCGGCGGCGATCCGGACAACGTGACCATCTTCGGCGAGTCCGCCGGCGCCTGGGCCGTCTGCGTGCTGCTCATATCGCCCGAGACCTGGAACACGGACGACGGCACGCGTCTGTTCAAACGGGCCATAGCCGAAAGTCCGGCCATCGAGCTGCGCACCCTGGAGGAGGCCGTAATCGACGCGAACCGGTTTGCATGGCGGGCCGGGTGCGCCGACAGCGACTTCGAATGCCTGAGGAGCCGCACCTTCAACCAGATCAGGTTGGCGGATGATATGTTTGCCGAGATCCTGTCGCCGATCCTCATGCCGCTCTTCTACGGCAACGCGGAGCTGAGGAGGTTCCTGGACTGGAACGTGCTGCCCGCCATCGACGGGGTGGTGATCCCCAAGACGCCCACCCAGGCCATCCAGGCCGGATGGACCAGGGATGTTCAATTGATCATCGGGACGAACGAGGAGGAGGCGGATGTGCTGGGCTGGATGCTGGAGGCCGTCCTGCCGCACTACAAGATCATGGATTATATCGCGGCCATGGTGCCCGGAGAGCAGCCCGACGGCACACCGAAGGCCCAGGTGATGTATGATGCCTACCTCCAGGACATCCGCGACGACGATCTGTCGTATCCGGGCTTGCGGGTCTTCGGGAATATCCTGTCCGACTATATCTTCAGGATCAAGGCCATCAAGTACGCCCAGATGCACAAGGCCGCCGGCGGCGATACGTACATGTACCAGTTCGTGTTCCCGCTCTTTGGCGATCAGACCTTCCATGTCACGGAGGTGCCGTATGTCTTCGGCCAGTTGAAATTCCCGGGGCTGGCCGGAGAGGTCTTCGACTACAACGCCTATCCGGCCGCGGTGCGCCTCAGGGACGCCGTACAGGATGCCTGGCTGAACTTCGCGCGCACGGGCGTCCCCGCTATCGATACCGCGGACATGAACGTGGCCTGGCCGCAATACGACGCGACCGATCGCAGGACCATGATCCTGAGTAAGGAGCCGGAGATTGAGGCAGCGCCGAAAGAGTCCCGTAGAGCGGTTTGGGACGAGGTGCAGGCCTACTTCTACGGATTCGAGTGATGCGCGGGGATTAGAAAAACACTTCGCCGTGCGACGCCTGATTCAAGGGCCTGCCCCCCCTGCCCGGAGCCGGGGATGCAGGCACTTTTGCTTTGGTTGCGGGCGAAGATCGAGGGATGGCGGAGGGGGGTGTCGCCAGGTCTTTCTTTGATGCCCTTCGTGGAGGCATCTTGAAATCGGTGGATGATGATGTATTATGGATAAACGTTACCAGTGGAGAAGTATGCGTGAAGGGTGGAGCTTTGCTCATGACCTGCAATCCGTATAGGCGCGGGTTTACAGACCCGTGCGTGCGTTTATGGGTTGAAGACGGCTCGATGTGAAGGTGTTATGGAACGGGTGATGGCGAAAGTCGAGAAGGCGGTGCTGTACATTCTCATGGCCCTCATGGCTGTTGTCCTGGTCCTCGCCACAATCGACCTCATCTGGACCATCGCCATGGCCATCGCGACGCCGCCTTTTCTCATCGTCACTCTCGAGAATCTCCTCGATATCTTCGGCATGTTCCTCCTGGTTCTGGTCGGGCTCGAACTGCTCGACACCATCACCGCCTACATCCGGGAGCATGTGGTGCATGCCGAAATCGTGTTGCTTGCTGCGATGATCGCCGTCTCCAGGAAGGCGATTACCCTTGACTTCAAGCAGACCGACCCGATCGTTGCCTTCGGCATCGCCGCTCTCCTCCTTGCGCTGGCTACAGCATACTTTTTGCTGAAGCGGGTAGGCGTCTGTACAGAAGAGGACGGTTAAGCGGAATTTCCTCGGGCTCTCTTCGCCATCGCCGATGGAGGCTTTATCCCCTATACCCTTCCACCGCATGCCCTTCAGGTACGGTGAAGCGCGCCTCGGAGGGCCTGAGCATCGGCAGGAAGACCGTGCGCCTGTTCTCTATCAGCTCCACCCCTGACTGTGCGCATTGATGCACGCATTTCTCATCACGGACGCGCGCCCAAAAAGGGCCCAGAGAGCTTTGCCTTGACGGGCCGTGGCCAAAAAGGCTTTCCCCAACAAACATGGATCTCAGACTCCGGCATATCATTCCAAACAATTACATCCGTTTCATATCCGGGTTTTCGTTGGGGTCATGGGTTTTCATGTATTCGTGTTCGCTCCCCAGATGTCTGATATATTCCTCAAACGTCCAGGTCCTGGCCATGTCGGTTATCACGGCGAAGATCATGTCCTGAGGGTCGGGCAGCACCGCCTTGAAGCCCCTCATCACCTGCAGGAGCTGCTCTCGGCCAGGCGCGTGCATGATGACGACCCGGTATGCAAAGCCCTCCAGGGGGAGCGCATGTCCGTGGGCCTGCGGATCATGGACGCAAAACGGACCAGCACCGGCCAGCACGTTGTCCAGCGTGGTGCCTACATTCGCCCCCAGCAGGGTTGGGGTGACGGCAATCACCTCCAGTGTGTGCATGCCCTGGTTCAATGCCCCGAACGACGATGTGCCTCTTGCTATGTCCTCTTCAGACAGCCACAATGCAAAACAGATGATCCTCTCTTTCATGCGAAACAGCCCTCCTGTGGTGATGCAATAGCGCCATTGCGGTGAAAAAGCAGCCGCTATCCGGTATCCTGAACGCCGAGCCATTCGTGAGCCCTTTTCTTATCGCTGAAAAACTCGAGCGGAAAACCGGTGCCCCCTTCGGTCCATTTACCGGATTTGTATCGAGGATTCAAAACCGTCAATGATGTCGTGCATAGTAACACTGTGCCTGGCTTGCCTGGGCTTCTCTTGATCGTGCGAGGAGAAACCGGATAGTCGCGGCGCATGTATGTCCCGAATGTCATGCAGCTATTCGGGACCGGTCGTCAGCCGGTCGTCCGAAGGGATGTCCGGAAACACTGGCTCCTGCTTGGCGAGGAAGGCCGTGATGCCGTGCAGGCATTCGCCGGAGCAGATGAGCTCCACGGCCTGGCTGCGCTCAAGCTCCAGGGCCTCACGCATGGGCAGCTCGCGCACGCGGCGGATTACTGCCAGGGCGTGCCGCACGGCGCGCGGACCGTTCTTCGCAATCGCGGCCGCCAGGTCGATGGCCTCTTCCAATGCCTGTCCCGGCGCGCTCACCCGGTTGACGAGCCCCAGGCGCAGGGCCTCGTCGGCCCCGACCCGGCGGCCGGTCAGGATCAGGTCGGCGGCCGCGGATGCGCCGATCAGCTTGGTCAAGCCCGGCCCGCCGCCCCAGTCGGGCATGAGGCCCAGGCGCGCCTCGGAAAAGCAGATGCGAGCGGCCGGGTCCATCACGCGCAGGTCGCAGCGCGAGGCCAGCTCGGCCCCGCCGCCGAAGGCATCGCCGTTGATGGCGGCAATAACCGGCACCGGCAGGCTTACCAGTCCGTCCACGGCCGCCTGCAGCCTGTTGATCAGGGCCTCCACCGGGGGGCGATGCCTTTTTTCGACCGCGCCGATCAGGCCGGAGACTTGCGGGTTGTCGGGGTTGACATCGAACCCGGCGCAGAAGGCCTTGCCGGCACCGGTCACCACGATAGCGCGCGGCAGGCTTTGCGCCAGCTGGGCGGTGACACGCTCCATATCGCTCCACATGGTCTCATCAAAGGCATTGCGACGTTCCGGACGGTCGAGGATGACAACCGCAACCTTGTCGTGATGCTCCAGACGAAAGCCGTACACGCTCATGGTATACCCTCCCGTGAACAGTATAGCGTTTTGGGCGCAGAGGGGAAAGCAGGAAAAGGAAGAAAGAACGGGAGACTTAAATTCAGAAGCCGGGGGCCGGAATGAAGGCGCCGATGCACGGGTGGATTTTTAGTCAAGAACGGAGTAGTGTATGAATTCCATGGAATCCACCATTGCACGGGGAGGTGAGGAATGGAGGACACTGTTTTTGCCCGGCTCGCCAGACACCTGGACACGCTGCCGGTCGGGTATCCGGCCACCCAATCCGGGGTGGAGGTCAGGATCCTCGAGCGTTGGTTCAGCACGCGCGAGGCCGAGATCGCCCTGGCCATGAGCGGGGTGCCCACCGGTACTATCGAGCTGGCGCGGCGATTGGATACCGCGCCTGAGCTGCTGGAAAAGGAGCTCGACGTCATGGTGGACAAGGGGCTGATCTTCCGCCTGATCCTGCCCGATAAACGCCTGTACAACCTGGTGCCCCTGGCCGAGGGCATGTGGGAGTTCCACATCAACAACAGCACGCCCGAGGATGTCAAACTCCTGCGCGAATACCTGGACACCTTCATGCAGAAAGGCTGGTACGGCACCCCCACGACCCAGCACCGCATCGTGCCCATCAGCGAAAGCCTAGAGCCCGGGATGGAGGTCATGCCCTATGACAGGGCCGAGGAGATCATCCGATCCCAGTCCAAGATCGCGTTGGTGACCTGCATCTGCCGCAAGGAGAGCCGCGAGCTGGGAAAGGGCTGCGGCCATTTGAAGGAGGCCTGCATGGCCTTTGGGTCAGGGGCTCACTTTTACCTCCAGACCGGCCGCGGCCGCGAGATCACCCGGGAAGAGGCCCTGGCGGTTTTGAAGGCCGCCATGGCCGAGGGCCTGGTCATTCAGCCGGGAAACGGCCAGAAGGTCTGGAATCTCTGCCTGTGCTGCCCCTGCTGCTGCGCGCTCTTGGGGGCGCTGAAGAAAATGGACAAGCCCGCCCTGGTGGCGCATTCAAGCTTCTATGCCGTGCTCGATAGCGCCGCCTGCACCGGCTGTGGAACCTGCGAGGAGAAATGCCCAATGGGTGCCATCACTTTAGGAGAGAGCGCTCAGGTCAACCGGGATCGCTGCATCGGCTGCGGCGTATGCGTGGGGGCCTGCGCCTTTGAGGCCGTCAGGCTCAGGCAGAAAGACGACCCGTATGTCCCCCCGCGCGACATGGTTGCCATGCAGCTTAAGATTGCCGCGGAGCGCGGCCTGATCTGACGGATCGGTCTCCCTGGGATCGCGAGGATGCAGCATGAAGTCAAGAGCGGCCACTTCCGACCTTGATCGCTTCATGGCCCGGGCCCGCAAGCTCGGAGCTGACGATGCGCATCTGATCGATGCCGCCAGCATCGTTACCGCCGCCTGGGTGAGGATGAAATGCCAGTTCGGCTGCGACGGTTATGGCGCCGGCTACTGCTGCCCGCCGCATACGCCCACGCACAGCCAGACTCAGGCGATGATCGATTGCTACCGGCGGGGCATCCTGATCCACTGCACGCAGCCGGGACAGCTCACCCCCATCGTGACCCAGCTCGAGCGCGAGATCTTCCTGGCAGGCTTTTACAAGGCATTCGGTTTTGGCGCCGGACCCTGCAGCCTCTGCAGCGAGTGCCCGCCCGAGGGATGCCGGCACCGCGACCGGGCGCGGCCTTCCATGGAGGCCTGCGGCATTGATGTCTATGCCACGGCGCATGCCAACGGCCTGCCCATCGAGGTAGTCAGAGACCGCGCCTGCCCTCAGAATTACTATGGCCTCATCCTGATCGACTGAAGATGTCATCCTGTGGCGCGCTGAGATCCGCCTGTCATCCCGAGGTCTTGAACATGCTGACGGCATCGAGCAGCTCGTCGGCCGAGGCGTGCAAGGAGGTCGCGTTGCCGGAAAGCTCCTCGACCACGGCCGCATTGGTCTGGGTGGTTGCATCGACCTGGGTTACGGCCCGGTTCAGCTCGTCGATGCCCGTCGACTGCTCACTGGCCGCCTCGGCGATCTCTTCCATTGACTGGGCCAGGGCCGCGGTTGTCTCATGAATGGCCTCCATGGCCGAGGCCACCTTGCTTACCAGATCGTTGCCGGCATCGACCTTGCTCACCGTGGTTTCGATCAGGTCCCTGATCTCGCGCGATGCATCGGCGCTGCGCTGAGCCAGTGCCCGCACCTCCTGGGCCACCACCGCGAAGCCCTTGCCGTGCTCTCCGGCGCGCGCCGCCTCCACGGCCGCGTTCAAGGCCAGCAGGTTGGTCTGGAAGGCCACCTGGTTTACCGTGTCCGTGATCTCGCGGATGAGCGCGGCGGCCTTGGTGATCTCATCCATGGCCTGCGCCATCTGGCGGGACAGGACAACGTTTTCATTCACCAGGGCAATGGCCGCCGTTGCCTTGCGGCGGCCTTCGTCCGCGGTATGGGCCGAGGCCTTGATCGTTGACGACATCTCCTCGATCGTGGCCGCGATCTCCTCAATGCTGGCGGCCTGCTGCGTCGCGCTCTGCGCCACCTGCTCCGCTCCGCCCTGCACCTCACGGGCGCCGGTGGCCACCTCATCCGCGCTGGCGCGCACCCGCCGCACGACCTGATTCAGGTTCTCCACCATCTGGATCAGCGACCTGGACATCTTCCCGATCTCATCCTGCTTTCTGATATCGATCCGCGCCGTGAGGTCACCTGTTGCCACGGCCGAGGAGAAATCCACGCACTTGTACATGTCGAGGGCAACCGCCCGCGCCACCAGAATCCCGATTATCAGGCCGAGCATGAGGACCAGGAAGTTGATGGAGAACACCACGGTCTTGATCTTGTTGAAGATACCGAAAAGCTCTCTGGGGTGCTCGGTGCGGACGTACTCGCCGAACTTGAGGAGCTCGTCGCTCTTGGCGATATAGGCCCGGTAAAGCTCGGGCTGGGCTGCCTCGTCGCCGCCGGAGGCTATGAAGCGCCTGGCCAGGTCGGTTGAAAGGTCCATGAGCTCGTCGGCCTTTTTCAAGTCGCTGCGGCTGGATTTCATCTTGAGCTTCTTCATGAGAGAGTCGGAGTTGCGGTGAAAGTCCTTCCACGCCGCCTCGATCCGGTTGAGGGTGCCGGCGTCCTTGCTGAGCTGATACTGCAGCACGGCGATCCTGACTTCTTTCACGTCCAGCATGAGCGTGTCGTTCTCGCCGATGGCCACGGCCGCCAACTGAGACATGTTGACCAGCGCAAAGACCAGACCTGATAAGAGCAGGGCCAGCACGAGCGTCACCCCGAACACACCGCCGATCTTAATCCGAATGCTCAAGTTCTTAAACCAGTTCATGTCTTTCTCCTCCGCGCTAAAACCCCGCACTTTTCTTCAGCAGAGACCGCACCAGGGAGTAGGGCAGCATGAGCCGTGCGATACCGTAGGAGAGCTTGTAGATCGGACGATCGATCAGCCAGTGGATGCGCCTGCGGCCGAGCGCCTTCCAGACCACCCTGGCCACGTCGTCGGGTGTGAAGGCCACCCCGCTGTTGACGATGAGCCTGCCCGGGTTCTGCTCCACCATCGCGGTTTTCACAAAGTTCGGCATGACGTCGCATACGTGGATGCCGTGGCGTTCCCACTCCATGTTCAAGGCCTCGGTGAAGCCCCTGACCCAGAATTTTGATGCCGCATAGGTGACTTCGCTGGGGGCGGCAAAGAGCGAGGCCACGGATGCCATGGAGATCACGCAGGCTCTGCCGGCCGCCTTGAGATAGGGGAAGGCATGGTAGGTGCAGTTGAGGACCCCTTTGGCGTTGATGTCCAGGATTGCCTGGTGGTCGCTTAAGGGGATGTCTTCAAAGGCATTGATGCGCAGGATCCCGGCGCAATTGAAGAGGACGTCGATCTTTCCACCGGCGCCTCGCGCGAAGGCGGCCAGCACCGCGGCGACCTCCTCGGCATCCCTCACATCCAGGCGCTCGGCGAAACCGATCTTTCCCGGCATGGCCTCCTTGAGTTCATCGAGCCCGGCGGTATTGATATCCGTGATGCCGACATACCAGCCTTTCTCGGCGAACAGGATGGCGGTCGCCCTTCCGATCCCGGAGGAGGCCCCGGTGATGAATATGCTTCTGGGCATGCACGTATCCCCTCGACGTATCATCATAAGCCGTAACCGTGTTTCCTTAGTATCGTCGTTTGATGGAAAAAGCTTGATCCCCTGCACCGCGGGACTGATATGGCAGCCGCGGCGGTTTTTCTCGCCGAGCGGGCGCCCGCTCTCTTGGCGAGAGCAGGCCTGATTTCCCATTGCCTTGAGGTCCCGCCGTGATTATATAGGGCTATAAGGGGGTGACCATGACACTTTCCAGGGCTGAAAAAAAGCTGCTCCTCGATCTGGCGCGCACCACCATCCGCACCGTCCTTGACGGCGGCAGTCATGAACACGTCACCGTGGACGAGGGCAAGCTCACGCCCGCTCTGCGGGAGCAGCGGGGTGTGTTCGTGACCCTGCACAAGGACCATGACCTGAGGGGCTGCATCGGCTACATCCTGCCCATGCTGCCGCTGTGGCGGGCGGTGGTGGAGAACGCCCGCAACGCTGCCTTCGGAGACCCGCGTTTTGCGCCGCTCAAACCCGACGAGTTCGAGCGCATCGACATCGAGATCTCGGTGCTGACCGTGCCGGATACGATCAAGGACATCTCCGAGTTCCGTGTGGGTATCGACGGGATCATCCTCAAGAAGGGGTTCCACCAGGCTGTTTTTCTGCCGCAGGTGGCGCCCGAGCAGGGCTGGGACGCACAGACCACGCTCAAGTACCTGAGCATGAAGGCCGGGCTGCCGCCGAACGGTTGGGCCAGCGGGGCGGTCTTCGAAACCTTCCAGGCCGAGGTGTTCGGTGAGGCTGATCTGGAAGGGGTGTCCGCCTGAGGCAGCGGCCGGATCGGCCGCTCAGCCGCTACCTGATCTGATCGAGCGACTCGATGACCACGTCCGTGTGGGCGGCCAGCTCAGAGCGCGATAGCGTGCCGCTCAAGCCTATATTGACCATGACGCGGGCGTTGCGCCCCATCTGGGCGTCCATCAGGGTGTCGCCGACCATGGCCGCCTGATGCGGTGACAGGCCGAAACGCTCGCAGATGAGGAGGATCATATCCGGGGCCGGCTTGGTCCTGCGCACCGAGTCGGCGCCCACGACCAGGTCGAGCAGGGGCAGCGCCCCGATGGCCTGCATGTCACCCTGGGCATCGGCCTGATTGTCGTTGGTGGCTAGCGCCGTGCGGATGCCGCGCGCCTTGAGGCGTTCGAGCAGTTCGATGCCGCCTTTGGCAGGGCAGAGGTTGCGCGAGCGGATCGGGCCTTTGAGGACTTCCTGCTCGGCGTTCTTGACAACGGCCTGGGCCTTGTCCCAGCGCAGGCCTTCATGGTAGAGGCAGCCGGCCAGGACGGTGTTCACCTCTTCGGCCGTGCCCATGGCAAAAGGTCCGCCGCCGTCGATCGCGCGCTCGTCGATGAATACCCCCAGGGCTTTCTGGAGACCGTAGGAGAGCGTTTCCGACGGGTGCACGCGCCGCATGATGGCTGATATGAGCTCGCGGATGATGCCCAGCCAGGTGGCCTTGAAATCGAGCAGGGTACCGTCCTTGTCAAAGATCACCACCCCGGGGTCGTAGTGTTTCCCGAAGATCTCTATATGCGCCAAAGATAAGCCTCCTGTCGTCAAGGAGCCCTTGCATAGCATAAAATCGTCGTGCCTTCCAGTGGCGAGCTGCAAAAAAAGACCGTTTTCGCGGCATGTGCGGCATGCCTGCAAAAACAGCTTGGAAAATGAACGATTATCCATTAGAAAGGGGATCCATGCAAAACATACCCGCTGGAGACCGAGGCGCCCGTGTTCTCCTGATCTTGCTGATCGTCATGGGCCTGGCCTGCGCGCTGTGGGCCGCACCGGGGACCTCTCCGGCCGAAAGGCCCCCAATCGTGATCGGCGTCTGTCTGCCGCTTTCCGACCGGGATGGGTCGGGCCAGGTGCAGTCCCGGGCCCTGCGGATCGCGCAGCGCATCAGGCCCCTGGCCGGGGATAGCCGGGTGGAGTTGATCGTCAAGGATACGCTGGCGAGCGCCGAGGGGACCCGCAAGGCCCTGCAGTCGATGCTGGCGGAACATGATGTCGCGGCGCTCATCGGCGGCGATACCCCCGATGAGGCCGCGGCGATGCTCGATGTCGTCAGCAGAGACCGGCGGCTCAAGGCGCATCCCGTCCCGGTGGTGATCACCACCGCCGGCGAGCCGCTGACCGACGCCCCGCACAAACCCTGGCGCGTCAGCACACCGCTGGCGGGGAAGGCGCGAGCCGCCGCGGGGTTTGCCGTCGGCAAGCTGAAGGCCAAACGCGTCGGCATCCTGCTCGATCCGGCGGATGCGGGAGGCGTCAGGCTGGCCAGCTTGTTCTCTTCCGCCCTGATCGCGCAGGGAGGCGTGGTGGCCGAGATCGCCTATCTCGGGAAGACGGAATGGTCCCGCCGGACCGCCCTGGCGGCCTTGACCAGGAAAAGGGTGGAGGTCATCTTCCTGCCCGACGCGCTCAACGCCCCGCAGGTGATCGTATACGCCCGCGACCAGGGCATTAAGACCCCCTTCCTGCTGGCCGATGTCAGGCGGGAATGGGGATTTGTCAAGGCCGTGGGGGCTTCGAAAGACGTGTATGTGGTGATGGATTTCCATCCCGCTTTCGCCCTGGGAGAGAACGCCAAACGGTTTCTGGAGATCTACCGCCGGGAACACGGCGAGCCGGAGACGATCGCCGCGCTGACGGCCGATGCCTATTTCCTTCTGTGCGATGCCCTGCCCCAGCGGCGCGCGGGCAAGGGGCGGTATCAGGCCCAAACGCCCATGCCTGCATCGAAGGATACAGGGTATCTTTCGGGAAGGATCGATATGTCGACGGCAGGGGCGATCGTGCGGGATGTCTATATCTGCGAGATCCACGCCTCAAGGCTGAGATGCCTTGAGACGGTCAGGCCCTGAGGATCAGAACCTGGCGCTGAGATCGGGGCTCAGGAGCTTATCGGCGATGATGCCGTAGTCGGCCTGGTAGGTGCCGGTCTTCAGTTTCTGCTCAACCTCGGCAATCTTATCGGCCCGGACATCCGGGGATGCCTCGACCGCCTGATCGATCTCTCTCATCTGCTGCACCTTGTTCGAGATGTTGACCTTGTCCAGGAGCCCGGTTGCCGCGCCCTGCTGCCGGCGCACGGTCTCGTTCTTGGAAAGTGCTTGTTCGGCGGCGTTGGCATTGTAGGCCTTATAGACCTCGGCGCTGTTGAGATGGTTAACCTTCATTGATCTCCTCATCGGTCAATGACTTTTTGATCGTGTTGGCCATGACCTCATCGAACAGACGCTTGCTCGCTTGGGGCGATATCGAGAGCTTGTCGGCAATCTGCTCCTTCGGACTTTTGATCTGCGCTGTCAGTTTCTCGTACGTCTTCATGATGTTGGCAACGTAGATGCTCTTGACTTCCATCCCTGGCTCCTTTGTTCATTCCTGATAGATCTTCTATCGGACATTTCATCGAAAGCTTTAACCACGAACAGTTTTCCCGTCGGCATGTGAAAAAATTAACGATTTGCCGCCATAATGCTTCCTTCTCAAGATAACGACAATTACCGGAATCCATAGGGATGAACGGTATTGACAGCCTTGCAAAAGAAATATATGCGAATAAATTGTCAAAGAATAAACTTTTTATGGTGATAACGTGGCAAAAATCCCGATTCCGGTAGCGTTGCGGCTACCTCTGTATCACGAATATGTTGCGCGTATGGAGGCCCAGGGCTGCCGCTGGATTTCATCGAACATGATTGCCGGCTACCTCGACCTGACCCCCTCCACCATCCGCCAGGATATCAAGTATCTGGGCCGTATCGACAGCTCTTCTTTCGGGTACAATGCCGGAAGCTTCCGTCTGGTCCTGGAAAAGACCCTGGGCATCTCCAGCGGCGCCAACCTGGCCCTGGTCGGTATCGGCAGCATCGGATCGGCCTTGATCCACTACAAGGGCTTCCGAGAAAAGAACTTCTGCATCAAGGCCCTGTTCGATAAGCGCGAGGAGCTGATCGGCACACAGATCGAGGGCATCGGCGTCTTTCCCGTGGGGCGGATGGCCGAGGTGATCAAGCGCGAGCGCATCACCATCGGCGTCATCGCCACCCCGGCGGAATCGGCCCAGTCCGTCGCCGATCTCCTCGTGGCGGCCAATATCAAGGGTATCTGGAACTTCGCCCCCATCAACCTGAGGGTCCCGCCCCAGGTCATTATCGAGAACGTCAACCTGCTGCCCTCGCTCTTTACCCTGGCGTTCAAGATCAAGAACGCCTGAGAAGCCCCGGGCATAAGTGACCCTCGGATTGGAAAAAATTGCCGGGGCCGTGCCTGGAAAGATGGCTTCAATAGAAGATCTGAGGCTGTGGCACCGTAATTGCTCCCTTACCCCCAGCAAGGAGGGCAAGGTATGGATCAAGGTGTTTACACGGCTGCGTCAGGGGCCATGGCCATGGAGCTCAGGCTGGCGGTCATTGCCAATAATCTGGCCAATGTCGACACGGTGGGGTTCAAGAAGGACCATGTCAATTTCGAGAAGTACGTCAAGCAGCTGGAAACGCTCCCCCTTGCCGAAGGCGAATATCAGCGGATCGCCGAGGACGTCATCACCAAGGAATATTACATCGACACCACCCAGGGCTCTTCGCGGCTCACCGGCAACCCGCTCGATGTCGCGCTGATCGGCGACGGTTATTTCGCGGTGAGCGCCGAGGGCAAGGAGCGCTACACCCGCGCCGGGTCTTTCCAGCGCTCGATGGACGGGCTTCTGGTCGATCAGCAGGGCAACCCCATACAAGGCGAGGGCGGTGATATTCAGCTCGGCAACGGCGAGGTGATCATCGACTCCGACGGAACCGTGACGGTAGGCGGCCAGGTCGTGGACAGGCTCAAGGTGGTCGATATCCCGGAGGATAAGCTACTGAAGATCGGCCGCAACCTCTTCGATGTCCCGGAAGGATATGCCCCGGTTGAGCTCGATCATCCCCAGATACAGCAGGGGGCGCTGGAGATGTCCAACGTCAATGCCATCCAGGAAATGCTGGGACTGGTCGAGACCCAGCGGGCCTACGAGATGTTTCAGAAGATGATGCGAACGCTGAACGACGCTTACGGACAGTCGATCCGCAACGTCGGGACGGTATGATAAAGGAGGCAAGAGATGATACGCGCAATGTGGTCGGCGGCATCGGGCATGAACGCCCAGCAGATGCTCATCGATGTCATGGCCAACAACCTGGCCAACGTCAGTTCGACGGGGTTCAAGAAGAGCCGCACCGAGTTCGAGGACCTGTTCTACCAGATCTATAAGGAAAAGGGCGCCCCCACGACGGCCGGCAGCACCGTACCGGTCGGCATCGAGGTCGGTATGGGCACGCGGCCCGTGTCCACGCAGAAGATCTTCACCCAGGGCGATATCGTCCAGACCAACAACAATATGGATATCGCCATCGAGGGCGACGGGTTCTTCCAGATCATCCAGGATGACGTCGAGGTCTACACCCGTGACGGCGGCTTCAAGATCGACGCCGACGGCTATATCGTCAATGCCCGCGGCGACCGGCTGCAGCCGGATTTTGCCGTCCCCTCCACGACCACGGACGTGATCATTGGGAAGAACGGCACGATCACCTGTCTGGACAGCGGCGGAAACACCGTGGCCTCGGCCGAGATCCCGATCTATACCTTCGCCAATCCGGCCGGGTTGAAGTCCATCGGCGGCAACTGCTATACCCCGACGCCGTCCTCCGGCGACCCGGTCCAGGGCGTGCCCGGGACCGACAACTGCGGTACCCTGTCCCAGGGCTATCTGGAGATGTCGAACGTGGACGCCATCGAGGAGATGATCAACATGATCATGGGGCAGAGGGCCTATGAGATGAATTCCAAGACCATCCGTACGGCGGACTCCATGCTCCAGACCGCCGCGAACATCGTCAGGTAAGTCATGACGCGCACGATCCATATCGCCTGGCTGTTCATTTTTTTGACGCCGATCGTCGCCGCGGCCGCGCCCGCGGCGGCTCGTCAGACCATCGCTCCCGAACGGCTCGCCGGGATGTATCGCGAGGCTGTACTGGCGCACAGCCCCTGGAAAGGCAGGGGCGAGATCGTCATCGAGTCCGTCAAGGCCCCGGACAGCTTCCAGACCACATCGGAACGGATGGGTGCGGTACAGGCAAAATTTGCCCCCCGGGAGGACTTCCTGGGCTTGACCAGCGTCACCTTCGTCTTCGGTCCCGGGGGCGGCGACAAGGTCACGGTGACCGGCAGGATAAGCGTCCAGGCTTTGGTGCCCGTGCCCAGGCAGACGATCCGCCGCGGGGAGGTGCTTCAGGAGTCCGATCTGGAGATGCGGCGCATCGACATCGGCCGCTTTCCGGCCTGCGCCATGGACATCAAATCCTGCGCCGGGATGCGCGCCAAGTCCTTTCTCCGCAAGGGTTCTCCCATCCTGCTGAACGCTATCGACGTGCCGCCGCTGGTCTCCAGGGGCGCTCCGGTCATGATCGAGGCCGGCAATGACGGCCTGGTCGTGGCCGACAAGGGGGTGGCCCTCATGGACGGCCGCGCCGACGAGGCCATCTCGGTCAAGAACCTGAGCTCCGGCCGGCAGATCGTTGGCATCGTTATTGCTCCTTCCAGGGTACGAGTGGACTTTTAAGGAGGAGAGCATGAATACACGGCATCATCTGATCACCATCCTGGCGCTGCTGGCACTTTCTGCCTGTGCCCATACCCCGCCGGAGATGGATATCGATACCTTCGCGACCCCGGTCGAGGAGCCCCATGAGGTGGTTTCGGCGCCGGGATCGCTGTGGCAGCCGGATGCCAGGTTCGCCGACCTCTTTGCCGATGCGCGTGCCAGACGCGTGGGCGACATCGTCATGGTGGTGATCTCGGAAAGCTCTTCGGCCGAGAAAGAGGCCGAGACCGAGGCGGACCGCACCAACAAGATCGACAGCTCCATCACCAATCTGATGGGGATCCCGCTCGAACACTCGGTGCTCGGGACCACGATAAGCCCTTCGGTTGCGGCCTCGTCGTCAAGCTCCTTCGAGGGCACGGGCAAGACCTCGCGCAAGGGTGATATCACCGGCAGCGTCTCGGCGCGCGTGATGAGGGTGCTGCCCAACGGCGATCTGATGATCAACGGCAAGAAACAGATCCGGGTCAACGGCGAGATACAGTACCTGATCCTGTCGGGGATCATCCGTCCCGAGGATATCAATGCCAGCAACAGCATCATGTCGACGGCCGTTGCGGACATGCGCCTGGATTATTACGGCAGGGGCATCATGGGCGACCAGATGGATCGCGGTCTCATTTCCAAGGTCCTGGACAAGGTGTGGCCATTTTAAGGGGTAGGATATGAGAAAGGTCATCTTCCTTCTGATTGCGGGTATGCTTCTCGGCCAGCCGGCGTTCGCCGTGCGGGTCAAGGACCTGGTATCCATCCAGGGTGTGCGCGAGAATGCCCTGACCGGCTACGGACTGGTGGTGGGCTTGAACGGCACCGGCGACAAGGCGAGTTCCATGTTCACGATCACCTCGCTGGCCAACATGTTGCGCAACCTGGGCATCGCGGTCAACCCGAACCTGTTGAAGCCCAAGAACGTGGCGGCCGTCATGATCACCGCCAATCTGCCGCCCTTTGCGCGCAGCGGCCAGCAGGTCGACTGCACGCTCTCGTCCATCGGCGACGCCTCGGCCCTGGTGGGCGGGACGCTCATCTCCGCCCCGCTGTACGGCCCCGACGGCAAGGTCTAC
>JAKQBR010000117.1 GCA_029574005.1 Deltaproteobacteria bacterium
GTGGCTCAACAAGACCCAGAAGAACGCCAACATCAAGTCGCTCGGCATTATCTATGAGAATTCCGTGTTCGGCAAGCACGCCGCCGAGGAGGCCAAGAAGGCGGCGGCCGCCGGCGGGTTCAAAGTCGTGGCCGACGTGCCCTTCAATCCCGGCGCCACGAACCTCGACAGCGAGGTCCAGACCCTGAAATCCAAGAATCCCGATGCGATCTTCGGGGCCGTTCTGGGCGCGGACTATGCCCTGATGGTCAAGACCATGAAAAAGATGAGTTGGATCCCCAAGGCGTCCCTCAACTACTGCAGTGGATACCAGGACCCGGTGATCGCCAAGCAGCTCGGCGCCGACGCGGACTTCTTTATGGGCTCCACCGGCTACTCACCTGAGTTTGCGAGCCTGATGCCCGCCGTGGCCGAAGTGGAGAAGATCTTCAAGACGAAGACCGGCGGCGTGCCCTACGACAGCGACAGCATCCAGGAAACGATCGCCATGCTGGTCCTGGCCCAGGCCATCGAGAAGTCCAGGAGTCTCGACCCTGAAGTGGTGGCCAAGACCCTGTACGCCAATACCTGGCCCTCCCCGCTGTCCCTGAGCGGGAAGGTGGCCTTCGTTCCGGGCGGCCAGAACAAGCACGCCCTGAGCATCGTCACCCAGCTGCAGGGCGGCAAGTACAAGAGGGTGTTCCCCACGGAGAAGGCGGACACGAAGCCGATCTTCCCCATGAAGGCGTGGGACAAGCGCTGACGACCGCGCCGGATCCTTCGCGAACTGAGCCGGTGCCGGGGTCTTCGGGGCCCCGGCACTTTTTTTAACGCCCGATTTTCCATGGACACTCTGCTTCAGGTTCTTCTGGACGGCATGCTCAACGGCATGCTCTACGCACTCGTGGCCGTCGGACTCTGTCTGATCTGGGGCGTCATGGACGTCATCAACTTCGCCCACGGCGAGTACGTGATGATCGCGATGTACCTCACGTACTGGCTGGGTTTCCTGGCCCATGTGGATCCGCTCGTCTCGATGTTCGCGGGCGGCCTCTTTATCTTCATTCTGGGGGCCCTGACCTATCGCCTGATCATCAAGTACACGATCGGCAAGCCGCCGCTTTCAGCCCTGCTGGCTACCTTCGGGCTCGCGATGCTGCTGAAGAACCTGTGTCTCAACCAGTTCACCCCCAACTACCGCATCCTCTCGGACACATGGCTGGGCGACAAAACGTTTCAGCTCGGGGCGCTGATCGTGCCCGTCCCGCAGCTCGTCACGGCTGTGATTGCGCTCATCGTGATCGGGCTGGTCTTTGTCATGATCCGCAGCACCCGGTTCGGCTGGGCCGTCCAGGCCACCGCCATGGACAAGGAGGCCGCGGAGCTGATGGGCATCAACACGGAGCGCATCTATCTGTTGGTCTTCGGCATCGGCGGCGCCACCGTCGGCATCGCCGGAGGCATCATGCCCACCTACCTGGCCGTGCACCCCGAGGTGGGAACCATGTTCAGCCTGATCGCCTTCGTCTGCGTCGCCATGGGCGGATTCGGCAGCATCCCGGGGGCGCTGGTCGCGGCGCTGCTCATCGGAATCGTGGAGGC
>JAKQBR010000118.1 GCA_029574005.1 Deltaproteobacteria bacterium
GGCATAGGCCAGGTACTCCTCGGTGATGTTGGAGAGTCGGTCGATCTCCTCCATGATGATCTTGACCAGACGCAGGGCCTCCCGGTCCTCGCCGCGCTTGTCCTTCAGCTCGTCCTCAAGGAGCTCGGAATGCAGCAGCACCGAGGTCAGGGGGTTGCGGATCTCGTGCGCCATGTGGGCCGAGATCTGACCGACGGCCCCGAGCTTCTCGGCCTGGATGAGCTTCTCGGTCAGGGCCTTCTGCTCCGTGATGTCGTCGCCGTACTGCACCACGAACTCGACCGCGCCTCCGGCGCCGAAGAGCGGTATGACGCTGACATCGAAATAGAACAGTTTGCCCGCGATCTCGATGTGGCGCTCGCGGATGGTCTTGACCGCGCCGGTGCGCATGCACTCGTCGACGACGTCCTTCTCGCACAGGCAGGCCCTGGGTGGGAACAGGTCGTAATAGACCTCGCCGATGAGGTCCTGGGCGCGCATGCCGTGCAGGTCGCAGTACATCTGGTTGACATCCCGGATGATGTAGTCCGTATCGATCATGACCAGGTAATGCGGTACGCCGTCGAAGATCGTTTCCAGGCGCTTGTGCGCCACCAGCACCTCGTCGGCCCAACGGGAACGCGCGTCCGCCTTGGCGCGGGCCTTATTGATCCTGAGCATGATCAGCGTGGCCACGATGACGAACGCGATGCTGACCGCGCCGAGGATGAAGGTGACGCGGAAGGTCCCGCTCATGAGATAGACCACTTCGCTGTAGGGCGACGTCGTCACCGTGACCCAGCGGCGGTTCAGGAAATGGACCGAGGAAAAGGCCAGGAGCTTGCGCATGATCTCGCCGGTGGGATAATGCGGGAAGACGATCTCGTACATACCGTCATTCTTGAGCACCATGGCGCGGCGCACCTCTTCGATGCCCTGGATATCGATCCCCTGCTTGCGCATCATCATGATGATCTCGTACATGCTCATGCCCACCATCTTGGGGTTGGGGTGGTAGAGCACCATGCCGCTTTCGTCGATCAGCCAGGCGTAACCGCTCTTGGAAGGCTGGATGGGCGCCACGTAGCGCGCGGTGATGTTCTCCAGGTCGATGGCGCATCCGAGCACCCCCTTGAAGCTTCCGTCGGGCCCGAGAATCGGGAAGGAGATGACGAAGGACTCGAAACGGCCGGGGATATCCTTATACGACTCGCCGCCCACCAGGATGATCTCCGATACATACGGGACGCGCATCTGCCGGGCCACCTGGAAATAGGTGCGGAAGCTGAAATCCTTGCCGTTTATGCCGGGCAGGACCTCTTCGGGGTAGTGGTACTGCATGATCCCGTCCGCGTTTTCCCAGAACAGGAAGATAACCTTGCTCTTCAGCGGGGCATAGGCGTTCTTGAGCGCCAGCTTGATCTCCTCCGGGTGTCCTTCGGCAACGGTCTCGATATGGGTGGTGAGGCTCAAGATGTTGGTGATGTCGTTCATGTACTGCTGGATGCCCATGGCGGTCTGCTCCGCCAGGAGGGCCTGCTCGCGGTTGAACTGGGAGGCCATTTCGCGCTCCACGATGCGGTAGGAGTACATGGCGAAGAGCACCACAAAACCCAGGACGATAAACGAGCCCGCCCAGATCACGATCCCCCAGCGGCCCTCGACGAATCGCTCCCACATAGGCCTACATCCGGTCCCTATTCGAAATAGGCGTCATGGCGGATCTCCCGCGGCCATTCGGCGGCGCGGCGCGCCACGTCCTCACGGTCAAGCGCCTTGAGCGGGCTGATCTCCACCGCCGCCCCTTCGGCGACGGTTATGCCGGCGCCTTCAAGCCAGGCGCGGTGGAGGGAGGACTGCATGGCGCGGCTGCTGTCCAGCGAATCCTCGCCGGTCCTGTTCTTGACCGGGGCGAACTCGTCCTCGCGCCGCACCTCCAGCGTCACGCTGGATTCCGCAAATCTCAAGGCGTCAAAGATGAAGGTCTCGAACTTGATGCCCTCGATCTCGACGGGGCGGCCCTGCTCGTCCATGGCCGGGATCTTCTTGACGGCCCGGTGAAAGGGCAGGTTCAACCCCCCGTCGGTCAGGCGCTCGACGAAATCCAGGCGCAGCAGGTGGATGGCGATGGAGCCCGCCCAATAGACCATTGTGCCCTGGCCGTCGACGGCATAGCGCATGTCGTCGGGCATGTCGCTGTATTCGATCACGGTGGTGCGGCCGCCCTGCAGGGCGATCACCCCGACCTTCTCGGTAAAATCGCGCTTGCGGCAGACCTTGGATGACATCTGGGCCCGCGCCTGGTGATGAAGACCTATGAAGAGCGGATCGGCGACGCTGACCAGCGGATTGTCCACCTGGAAATAGAAGATCTCCTCGATCCCCCGCCCGCGCATGACGGCCAGCGAGCCGCTTTCCTTGAGTGCCTTGAGGGTGCCGCCGTGTCCGTCCGGGTTCATGAAGAGGCCGCCTGCCCGATCGAGCAGAAAACGCCCCTCGGGGCTCAAGGAGGGGAGCATGCCCTGCTTGAAGAAGAACACATTCTCGCGCTCAAGACCGAAATAGGCATGCCCCTCGAAAAAGGATCGGGTCTCGGCGTCGTTGTCACGCGAGGTCATGATGAAGAAAGGGATTGAGCCGCCGTAAAGCCGCTGCAAGGCCAGGATCTTTTCGGCATGGATCTGAAAGAGACTCTTGCCTTTGACCGGGCTCACGGGCACAATGCCCTTGGGCCCCGATATCCCCAGGCGCGAGCCCTGGCCCCCGGCGACCACCACCACCGCGAGCTTGCCCTGCGAGAGGATCTCCCGGCCCAGCTCCACGGCCTGCGCGCCCGCGGGCGTTTGAGCCGTGTCGGCCGGCATCACATGCGCCGGCTCGATCTCACCCGTCGGGGCCTGGTAGAGCATCTCCCCGGCCAGGAGCCTTTGCAGGAGGCCATGATCCATGGCGGCCAGATCCTGCTCGATTGCGGCGGCGTTGATGAAATCAGCCTTTCTTTCCAGCAGCGCCGCGATGTGATCCTGCCCGATCGTTCTTAGCCTTTGCGCGAGCATCCATGATCTCCTTGATCTTTTTCTCGAATCCGGCTTCACGCGGATCATACAGGGTCGTATTCTCCAGACCGGCCGGCAGGTAGGCGAGGTCGAGCGCGCCATCTGGGTCGTCGTGGGCGTAGATGTAGCCCTGGGCGTAACCGAGCTCGGCCATGAGCCTGGTGGGCGCGTTGCGCAGCGCCAGCGGCACCGGTGGGGTGCCGGTGCGTTCGATCACCTCCCTGGCCTTGATCTCGCAGCGGTACAGGGCATTGCTCTTGGGCGCGCACGCCAGGTAGACCGCGGCCTGATACAGGGCCAGATCTCCTTCGGGTATGCCCAGCACGGCAAACGCATCCTTGACCGACATCACCAGGCGCAGGGCATTGGGCTCGGCCATGCCGATGTCCTCGCTCGCCATCCTGAGCATGCGCCTGATGATGTAGAGCCGGTCCTCGCCCGCCTCCAGCATCCGAGAAAGCCAGTAGACGCTGGCATCCACATCCCCGGCCCGTATGCACTTGTGGAAGGCGCTGATCAGATCGTAGTGGTAGTCGCCCATGCGGTCATGATAGAGCGGCCGCTTGATCAGGCCCTCCAGATCGTCCTTCTCGATAAGCGCCTTGTCCACCTTGGCCAGAATGAATTCGAGCAGGTTCAAGGCCGCGCGGGCGTCGCCGTCTGCGGCGCGCGCCAGGGCCTCGATGCAATCTTCGGCCACGTGCTTGCCCAGGCCCCTGACGATCTCGTCCGCCAGGGCCCGCTTGAGGATGAGAAAGATCTCCTCACTCTTGAGCGAGCGCAGCACGATGACGCGCATGCGCGAGAGCAGCGGGGCTATCACCGCGAAGGACGGATTCTCGGTGGTGGCGCCGATCAGAACGATCCTCCCGTTCTCCACATGCGGCAGGAGCGCATCCTGCTGGGCCTTGTTGAAGCGGTGGATCTCATCGATGAACACGATGGGGGTGGTATCGGTCGCCTCGGCTCGGCCGGTCACGCGCCTCAAGTCCTGCACGCCGCTGGTGACGGCGCTCAACGGCACGTAGTCATCCGGGAAAAGCCGCTCGATGATGTGGGCCACGGTGGTCTTGCCGCTGCCCGGGGGACCCCAGAGTATGGCCGATGAGCGGCTGCCCTTCCCGAATTCCTCGATATAGGCCTTGGCCGCTTCCTGACCGATAAGGTCCTGCAAACTGGCGGGCCTCACCCGAAAGGCCAGCGGAGGGGCATGTTTTTCCATGGCAATCCTATAGCATAAAAGAAGCGCCAAACATATTTTCAAAATTTTTCTCTGTCAGGGTGTTACGTCTGTGAACGGTTTTTGCCGCTAATACGGCAGGTTCTTCTGGTCCATTTCCCATGAACCTCCTCATATGGGGCAGGCCCCAAGGACCTGCTTTTTTCGCCCTTCGCCCCTGTTCCCCTCCCGCCGGCGGCATGGCATGGAAATTGATAGATGTGCATCGACACCAACGATCCGAAGGGGGACGCATGAAGATACCGACCAATCAGGACCTGCTGGCATCGATCACCCAACCCCGGCCGGCGCGCCCCGGCACGCCCGCTACGGATCAGGGCGCCGAGGAAGCCCTGTCATTTGCCGCGTTTCTGGATCTGAGCCTGCAGAACATCCCCGGCGCCCCGGCCGAGCAGTCATCCCTGGCCAATCTGCGCCTGGAGAGCCTGATCAAGCTGGTCGAACTCCAGATGCACAGGGCCCTCCTGCAGGCCTTCAATCCCTCGGATCAGTACGAGCCGCTCGGCCCGATTCCCGCCATGCCCACGCCCGGGGAGAACGCCGTGATCATGGACATGGATGCGTCAAAAATTGAACGGACTCGCCCTCAAAGCGACAATAAAACCGCGCGCTCGGACTTCAGCTCCATTATCGACGAGGCCTCCCGCGCCTACGGGGTCGACAAGGACCTGATCCGTTCGGTCATCCAGGCCGAGAGCGGATTCGAACCGCGGGCCACCTCGCCCAAGGGTGCCATGGGCCTTATGCAGCTGATGCCCGAGACCGCCCGGGACCTGGGGGTGAGGGACGCCTACGACCCGCAGGAGAACATCATGGCCGGGACACGCTACCTGAGATCGCTGCTGGACCGCTACGATGGCGATGTCCCGCGGGCGCTGGCCGCCTACAACTGGGGCATGGGCAATGTGGAGCGCAATCCCGAGCGGCTGCCCCGCGAAACCCGGGAGTATGTCGCCCGCATCACCCACTATCTTCGCCAGGCCTGATCATCCAAGGACGTTTCATGCCCGCCCATGCGGGCATCTTGCCATTTTACACACCCACCCCGATATGCTATAGCGTGATGAGAGCTTCGTGGCAGAAGCTATGCAATGGGGGGTAGACCATGTTCAAACGAATAGGCCTTTTGATGGTCATACTGTGCCTGTCGCCGGGGTTGACCTACGGCGCGGGCTATGTGATCGGGACCTACGGTTTCGGCGGACCCATGGATGACATCAGCTGGGGGGCTGAAATCGGCGGGGTATTTCTCTCCGATCTGCACCCCACCGGCGGCGCCCTGAGCGCCGGTGTGGGCTTCAGCGTGGGCGAGACCGACGACGATGTGCCCTCTACATGCCCGCACCCGAAAAAATACGATGACGGCAACGAGCACGAAGGCTATGTGATCTGCGGCGCCGAATTCATCCCGGGATTTTTCGGGTCGGTCGGCCTCGGCTATTCGACCCAGAAGGTCGTGACCATCGCATCCTCCGGAGAAATCGACTCCGAGACCGAAGAACACCTTACCGGCATGATCGGTCTGCGCTATGTCATCCAGGGCTTTTCCACCGGGATCGGTTTCCATACCCGCCGCGGCATCATGGTGAACGCGGGCATTGCCTTCTAACCATCATGTCCGGTTCGGTCACAACGAAGGATGAAAATAGAGTAGCGGAAGGCTCATGAAGAGTCTACCTATGGTTAAGAGCAAACAAAACCATTGAGGGGGACAAGACATGA
>JAKQBR010000121.1 GCA_029574005.1 Deltaproteobacteria bacterium
CATGGCAATGGTGAGGTCTTCGCCGGCGTGCACCTCAAAACCGTCGCTGACCTCGCCGTTGACGACCACCGAACCGATGAATCGGATATTGCCGGTCGAGGCGTCAACCAGATCGACCGTGTAGGTATGCTCGACAACGACCTTTTCGCCGTCATAGGTGACCATGCCGCATACGGCGGCGGTCATACGCATACCGTCTTCGGAGATCTCGATATTGGTGCCTTTGGGCATCGTCACGGCCTTGCCGTCGGTGGTGGGGATGGGCTCGCCCCTCACCGATGTGCCGTAAGTCCCGGTCGTGGCGGGAACGAGCTCGCACAGCAGGTCGCCCTGGTTCACATTCTGGATCAGATTCAGGTCCCACAGGTTGACGCGTCCGGTGGCGTCCTCCTTCAGGTGTACCGTGGGCTTCTCCTTGGAGAAATGGAAGCGCACCTCGCCGTCTTGCCCCGGTATCGGTGCCGTGCCTTCAGCCACGACTGTCCAGGTATTCACACACCCGGCCTGGGCGATCTCGACGAGGATATCTTCCTTGACGCCATGCGTGATGCCCGCTTCCTTCAATGCGGCGCGCAGGTCATCCACCGCGACCTGGAAATCCTCATCCGTGTGTGGCACAATCTGCAGCTGGGCCGTCAATTCGTCTTCGGACACGGCGGTCTCAATCGTGTAGGGCTTCTCGTCCACACCTTTCTATTCGGAATCTTTCAGACAATGGTTTAGAGCCGCCTGGTTAGGAATCCGAGGGGAGGGAATTACCGTGGTACCTGGATGGTTTCATCCAACAGGATCTATTTCTTGAGGCCCACGATCTTGGCGGCCTCGATGATCAGCCCCGGGTAGCGGCTGCCGCTGACATCCAGGCTCTGGAAACGCGACAGGGTCATATCCACGCCGATCAGCCTGGAATCCCTGACATCGATGGCATTGCCGCAGGCCGCCACGAATGAGGCATAGGAGAGATCGCACTGGTTGAACGTGCAGCGGCTGAGGCGCGAGAGCATGAAGCTCGTGCCGGTGATGTCGCTTTGATCGAAGATGCAGTCCTCCATGGTGCAGAAGAAGAACTTCATCGATTTGAGCGTGGCATGGGAAAAATCGATGTTTTTCAAGGTGCAGTAGATCAGCAAGGATTCGGACAGGTTGGACCCCTTGAGATCCTGATCGATGATCCTGACGCCGTAAAACTGGGAATACAGCGCGGTAAGGATATTTAGCTTGGAGGTTGCCAGGTCGGCGTCCCTGATCGTCACCCATGACATGTTGGAACCGCTCAGATCGGTATTGCTGAAAAGGGCCCCATCGAACTTGGCCCGCGAAAGATTTGAACCCCTCAAGGCCGTTTCGCTCAGGGTGGTCTGGCTTAAGTCGGCGGCGCACAAGTTCGTCAGCGAGAGGTTCAGACCGGAAAGATCGAGGCCGCGCAGGTCCGCGCCGTCTATCGGCAGACCCTGATCGAGCGCCTCCTGAAGGCTCTGCTGATTATAACGCGCCATAGCCGTCCTTGGATAAGAGTGTCTTGATTTCGGGTCTGGCGCAGTAGGGTGCTTCCATTATTTGACCGTCCACAAGACTGAACTGGGTGGCCGTTCTGGGCATATCGACATGCAGGCTGGCATTGCCGATCTGAATGGTGGTGCCGTCATAAACCGTACCCTCGACATAGATAAACCCGCCGTATACCCGCCGAATCTTCTCCTCTATCCTCACGATCTCTTCATCCGTGGCCGACAGGTGCGTTTTCAGCCGGCTCATGGCCGAGAGAATCTTCGCATACAGCGCCTCATGGTCCTTCGAGAGTTCGTATTTCTGTTTCAGACGTCTGAGCTTGACCAGAGAGGTATAGAGCTTCAAGAAATCCTTGACCGAGGTATAGATGTCCTCGACATAGCCGTCTCTCTTCTTGGGCAATCCAGGGTCATGACCGACGATCAGGCTTACCGGTAGGGGGGCGTGTTCGTTACCGATGGAGTGGGCGTAGATCCAGGTCTCGGATGATACGGTCGAGGCGGAGATGCCGCCATGAGGGTTCTTCACGATCAGCGGACCGGTGGAGCTCACCATGCCGCCTCTGATGTATTCGTCGACGAGGATGGTCCCGCCGGCGCTCACCTGGGCATCCTGGATGAATTTCAGCTCCACATCTCCACCGGCCTTGATAGTACCGGTCTTGCCGCCCAGGATGCCGCCGTTTATTTTAACGTTGCCCTGGGCCTCGAGGACTACCGATCCGACACTCATCGCGATGATGATATCGTGGCCGGCATGGATCTCATAGCCGTCTCCCACTTCACCGTTGACGAGAACCGAACCGTTGAAATGGATGTTGCCGACGCTGGCATCCACGACGTCCACGACGTAGAGCGGCTGCACGTTCACGTTGGTGCCGTCCCATGTCACCATGCCATCGATGGCTGCCAGGAGTTTGCTGCCGTCTTCGGAAAGAACGACGTTCTCACCCTTGGGGACACGAGCGGGTTTGCCGTCCTTGGTAAGGACAGCCTTGCCGTAGACATTGATCCCCGGAGTGCCGCGCTGTGCCGGCTGGATATCGCAGAGACGGTCGTCTTTCCTGACGTTCTGGATCAGGTTGAGTTCGCGCAGATTGACCCTGCCGTGCTGATCTGCCTTGATGCGGCGTTCGGAGTCGTCGGTGGAGAAGAGCAGGGTGATGGTCCCGTCAACGCCGGGGACGGGTTCCTTGCCATGCGCCACGGTGACCCATTCGTTGAAGACCCTCTCGTTCACGATTCCTCTGATGACGGCCTCATCGACGCCGTAGATGATGCCGGAGTCCTCGAGAAAGACGTCTATCTCATCCGCGGCAAGGCGGACGGCGTCCAGATCGGTCGTATCGGCGCACGGCACCAGGCGGATATTGGCAAACATCGCCCCTGGATCCACGCTCAACTCGATCGTGTACTCGTTGAGGATATAATCGTCGGACACATGCAATAGTTCGGCAAATGCGAGTCGATGCTTAACGACAATGATCTCTTGCCAAAAGGGCAAAGCCTTTTCGCTTGACTGTTCGGTGGTCTTTCATTAGCAATGTGCCCAGGAGAAGAGCATGCGGAGTCTGTCGGATATTGCAGCCCTGGAGGTGAAAGGCTTCCTGGCGGAAGACGAGGGGAGGCGGCTGTACGATCTTGCCCGTGAGGCGAGCGCCCTGGGCCCTTGCCTGGAGATCGGTTCCTACTGCGGCAAGTCCAGCCTTTACCTGGGCCTCGGATGCAAAGAACGCGGTCAGGTGCTGTTCTCGATCGACCATCACCGCGGCTCGGAGGAGCAGCAGCCGGGGCAGGAGTACTACGACCCCGAGCTCTTCGACGCACGTACCGGCCGCATCGATACCTTCAGACTCTTCCGAGCCACGCTGGACAAGGCCGGGCTTGAGGAAACGGTCGTGCCGGTCGTTTCCACCTCGGCCGTGGTGGCCCGTTCCTGGGCCACGCCCCTGGGCCTGGTATTCATCGATGGATCGCATGCCATTGAGTCGGTCTTCATCGATTACTGCGCGTGGTCATCGCATATCATGCCGGGCGGGTTCCTTGCCATCCACGACATCTTTCCGGACCCCAAGGATGGAGGTCAGGCCCCTTATCTGATCTATCAGAAGGCGGTGGGATCGGGATTGTTCAGGGAACTCCCGCGCGTGAACACCTTGGGTATCCTGAAAAGACGCAAACCGGGCGATCTGGAATAACATGACCTTACTGTTCTGGATTGGATTTTTGGCCATTATCGGGGCACTGCTCGCCTTGGACCTCGGCGTTTTTCACAAGCAGGATACCGAACCCAGCGCCAGAGAGGCATTACGGTGGACCTTCGTTTGGGTGCTGGTAGCCTTGACTTTCGCCGGTTTTATCTATGGCGCCTATGGCAATCACTGGTTCGGCATCGGTCTGTCCGGAAAAGGCACCGTGGTCGATTCCGGCAGAGAGGCTGCCGTGCAGTATCTCACCGGCTACCTGATCGAATATACCCTTTCCATGGACAATATCTTTGTCATCGCCCTGATCTTCAGCTTTTTCCATGTGCCGCCGCGTTTTCAGCATCGCGTGTTGTTCTGGGGCATTCTGGGCGCCATCTTGATGCGCGGCGCGATGATCATCGCCGGCGCGGCCCTGGTTGCCCGTTTCAGCTGGATCATCTATGTCTTCGGGGCCTTCCTCATCTTTACCGCGCTCAAGATGTTGTTCAGCACGGATGAGAAGGTGGATCCGGAGCATAGCTGGGTCATCAAGGCGACGAAGAAATTTTTCCCGGTGACCCATGTATTCGACGGACACAATTTCTTCACCCGTCTTTCCAATGGACGCAGGGCGGCAACGCCCTTATTCCTGGCGCTTGTCTTTATAGAGAATACCGATATCTTGTTCGCCGTGGACTCGATCCCGGCCATCTTCGCGATTACCACCGACCCCTTTATCGTCTTCACCTCCAATATCTTTGCGATCATGGGTCTGCGTTCGCTCTACTTTGCCTTGCAGGCCATGCTGAACCGTTTCCATCTCCTGAAGTACAGCCTCGTGTTCATCCTGGCCTTCGTGGGCGTGAAGATGCTGATCACCTATTTCCATATCCATATATCGGCCCTGGCGTCCCTGGGGGTGATCGCCCTTGCGCTCGGCCTTGGGGTTGCGGCCTCTCTATGGGTCACGCGCGCTCAGGCATCACCGCGTTAGTCATGCGGGTATGAACTCGGGTGGACGTACCGGTATCAGGCTGATGGCCTCGGCGGGACAGGCCGCATGGCAGACCCCGCAACCCATGCATTGCTCTTCGAGAACACGGTAGAGGCCGTCCTTTTCCTCCACGGCCTTGAAGGCGCAGCGTTCCTGGCAGGCCCCGCAGGACGTGCAGCGTCCGGGATCGATCACGGCCCTGAAGCGGCTGGGGTCGTTGATCTTGGCCCCGAACGAGATCATGACCGGCAGAGACTGGCAGCAGCAGGCACAACAGTTACAGATGAAATGGCCGGCGTGGGCCTTGTTGATGGTCACATGTACCAGGCCTTCCTGCTCACTCTGCCTTAAAATCGCCAGGGCCTCGTCCTTGCTGATTTCGCGGCCGGACCCCCGGTCGATGGTGTAGCGCGCGGCGTTATCGATCTGGATACAGGCCTCCAGGGTATGATGGCATTTCCCGGCGATCAAGCGGCACGTGCATGAGGTCACGGCCACGACCGCGGCGTTCCTCACCATGGCGCTGGCGCTGTCGATGTCCAGGATCGTCTCTTTGAGGGCATCCACGGCCGTCTCCACCGGAAGGATGCGTGTGAAAGGACGCGGCAGCAGCGAGGCGAACAGCTGTGCGAAGCGCGGCCACTCTTCCTCCATGAAACGCTGCCAGAGGTCATGATAGGCCTTCGGTGCCTCGCTCCACAGGATGGTGGCATCGTGAAACTGCACCAGGTCGCGGCACATCTTGTAGCTGACGGCATCTCCCTTGAGCGATTTGAAGGCCAGGCCTTTATGGTAGAGAGCCTTGCACATCTTCTCCACCGCGGCGTGATCACGGCCAAGGCGTTCAGCCAGCTGGTCCGGGGTCCCGGGCATGGCCAGCAGGAGCTCGGCCTCATCGTCATCCGCGATCATGCCGAAGAGCTCGGGGATGATCCGTGAACCATTCATGAAGATCTTGTCGGTCAACCGGACGGAGATGTCATTCTTCACGAGAGCCCTCCTTGCAGGTTATTCATGAACGCCTCCCGGCGGCGACCGGGAACCCATTGCAAGCAACGAATGCTCCAAACCGTGACATCAATCTCGGTTATACTGGCGCATTTGTCAATCCCATTATAAACGGATGCAGCGGTCCGTACCGGACGCGGGTGAGGTCTAACCCGATTTCTACCGCAAGACGTGGGGTGCGCGATGCTTCATTGCGTAAAAATCAGGACCGCTCGTAATAAATTTGCTTAAAGATTGAAATTATCGTGACCGATAGTTTGTCATTATGGGATCGAGTGTTGTTGTTTTTATCATTTTTACGGTGATTTGTCTGAGCGCGCTGGCCTTGATCATGCTGTTCGCATACAAACACTCCGGCAAGCCTCACATGAGGCGCAGGCCAAATATGGATGTCTCGAGCGCACATGCCCCTAAGACGGGCATCTATGTACCCCCGGTATCCGAAGAGAGTCTGGATTACCTGAAGGTCTACGAGTTGCCGTGGAAACCCGCCAAGGAACAACCCCGGGAATACGGCCCCGAGCTGCAGAAGGTGCTCTCTGAGACCGAGGAGATATCGCCGCTGGTAACCGAGCTGACCTCGCAGATGAACGACCCGGACGGGATTACCCCGCAGAGTATGGGCAAACTCATCGCCACCGACCAGGGATTGACCTCGCATATCCTGCGTACGGTGAATTCGCCTTTTTACGGCCTTGCCCAGAAATGCGACAACATTTTTACGGCGATTGTCATTTTGGGGTACAACGAGATCCATCGCATTGTTATGGAGGATCGCGTAAAGAAGACCGGGATAAAGCCGTCCAAGGAACAATGGCTGCATGCCAATCTTACCGCGCATATCGCCGCCTACCTGGTCAATACCTCACGGGTCAAGGTGCCCTTGGGCACGCTTATCACGCTGGGCATGCTGCACGATATCGCCAAGGACGTCCTGTATCAAAAGATGCCGCTTCGCGATGGGGCGGAGCCGCCCTCTGATCCGCGGGCGCGCCTGCAGTGGGAGGTTGAGAACTACGGCATCGACCATGCAAGCTTCGGCGCGGCGCTGGCGCGCAACTGGCGCATACCCGAAAGGATGTGCTTGTGTATAGAGCAGCACCACTGGCCAATGTTCTGGCCCTACCGCGAGATAGGCAAGATCTCGCCCGATATTATCAACGAACTGACGTTTCTTTCTCTGGCCGATGTCGCCGCGAAGAACTTCACTCAGGAGATTCAGGGTACCTATATCGGTGATGATTATTACAGTTCGGTCAGAAAAACGCCCAAAATGGAGAGGATCCTCACCCCGGAGCTCGTGCCGGAATTGAAGCGCATCATGAAGATCGGCGTCGAGAAGGAATAAGACCGCGACTGTTTACCAGGTGATACCACCGCCCGTGCACGCAAGCGTGACTAAGCGCGAGCCGGGAATGACCGGGCGGGAAGGTCCGCTGGGGTCAGCGGATTATTGTATCAGGTTCATCACGCGCTGGAGATTGAGGTTGTGCAGACCGGACACCTGGTCGGGCATGCTGTCCACCACCTGAGTCAATATCTCCTTGGCTTCCTCGACATTCTGTACCTTGTTGTTTGAGGCCTGCCGGTTTTCCAGCGAGATCGAATCCGCGATCCTCTGCCTCTGCACGTTGGCTTCGACGGTCTTTCTCTCGGGCTTTTCGCCGCTTTTTACCACGTTGATGAGGGTTCCCGCTTCCGGATTGATCTTCATTCCCATCTAGCCTCCGTCGTAGTACTCTGCACTACCTATCGGCAGGAATCGCGGATACTTTAGACACAATCGATCAGCAGGCGGTACAGGGTGCTGCGTTTCATGCCGGTTTCAGTGCCGAGCATGTTCAGGATATCGCGACGTGAGAAACCCTGCTCTCGCAGAGACCTGGCCCTGTCGAGCACCCCTGCGGGGTCTAGCCTGGGTTCGACGACAGCCCCGCGGCCCTGGATCACGACCGTATACTCTCCCCGGAAGGTACCGGAAGAGAGCTGATCAACGATTTCTGAGAGCCTGCCGCACCGGTATTCCTCGTGGAGCTTGCTGATCTCCCGCGCGACGCAGACCTCGCGTGCCTCGAGACCCGGCAGTATCCGCTCAAGGGTCTTCTGAATCCGTAAGGGGGACTCATAAAAGACGGTTATTTCGGTGCCTGCCAGCATGCGCATGTGTTCCTGCTCGGCTAGTCTCGATTGACGGGGGAAGAACCCGATAAAACGCACGACTCCGGTAAAACCCGAGGCCGACAGGGCCGTAACGAAGGCGCAGGCCCCCGGCAGGGCCTCGATCGGAAAACCGGCTTTTCTGGCCTGTGCCACGAGATAGGCGCCCGGGTCGCTGACCAGAGGTGTCCCGGCATCGCTTACCAGGGCGACCTTTGAGCCTTGCTCAAGGAGTTTGAGGATCTGTCTGGCGCGCTTGGCCTCGCTGAATTTCTCTGAGGCGACCAAGGTCTTTTTGATCCCATAATGGTTGAGGAGCTTCAAGGTATGACGGGTATCCTCGCAGACGATCACATCGACCAGGGCCAAGGTCTCCAAGGCCCGCAGGGTGATGTCCTTGAGATTGCCAATGGGGGTCGGTACGATGAAAAGCTTTGCCGTGTTCATGGGATAAATGAAATTTTCCCCTTCATCATAGAGCCTGCAGTATGGTATATATGACATTTGCTGAGGAGAAAGGAAAGGCAAAAAAATGGATTCGCTACGAAGAGATGGGCTGCTGCACACGAAGAGGATAGAATCAACCCCCGAGTACATGCGCAAGCTCTTCATCATGCCGAATTCCTCCGACCGCTTCGTCGAGTTCGGTGAGCATCTGCTGGACATGATCCACGATTTTTTCCAGGACAAGGGCGGCATCCATTCCGAGGTGTCGCTCAAGGAACTCGCCAGGATCTTCAGCAATATCGACATGCCCAAGGAGCCGAAGCTCATCCGTGATGTCCTGGATGAGATAAAGAACAGCGTGATCAGGCATTCGGTCAAGGTAGCCAACCCCTATTATATCGGGCATATGACCAGCGCGATCCCCTACTTCATGATCCTTCTGGAAATGATCGCCGTGAGCTTGAATCAGAACCAGGTTAAGATCGAGAGCGCCAAGGCGTCCTCTTTCGTGGAACGTGAGTTCGTCTGCTGGATGCATCGCCTCGTGTACCATAACACCTCGCAGTTTTATAAGAAAAATATCCAGAATCACCGCATCGCCCTGGGCAATATCACATCGGACGGGACCATCGCCAATATGACGGCCTTGTCGCTCGCCATGGCCAAGGCCTTTCCTCCCGACGGCGCACGGTTTGAAGGCGTCAGGAATGAAGGCCTGCACCGCGCGTTGGAGCACTATGGGTACCGCCAGGCGGTGGTGCTGGTTTCCCGGCGCGGGCACTATTCCATCTGCAAGGCCGGCACCCTCCTCGGGATCGGCGCAAAGGGCGTCGTGTTCTCGCCCGTGCATCCGTATACCAATAAGATCGACATCGACAAGCTCTGGCAGACGATCGAGAAGATCAGGAAGGAAGACAAGCGTCTGGACAGGCCGACCAAGTTCATGGCGGTCGTCGGCGTGGCCGGAACGACCGAGACGGGAAATATCGATGACCTTGCGGGCCTGGCGGAAGTGGCCCAGGAACTGAAAGCACACTACCATATCGATGCCGCCTGGGGGGGAGGCGCCTTGCTCATGGAGGGCGGCCGTTCGCTTCTCAAAGGCATCAGCCGGGGCGACTCGGTCAGCCTGGATGCCCACAAGCTTCTGTACTCCCCGAACTCCATGGGGGTATGCCTCTTCAAGGACATCGAAGATTCCCGTTATCTCTACCACACTTCGAACTACATCATCCGCAAAGGCTCGGTGGATCAGGGCCGCTTCACCCTCGAGGGTTCAAGGCCCTTCGCCTGCCTGAAACCGTGGGCGGCCTTGAAGATCATCGGTCGCCAGGGTTTCGAACTGATCTTCGATCATGCCCGGGAACTCCAGAACACCTTTCTGGACCTGGTTCAAAAGGACCCGGAGTTTGAGCTGATGAATCAACCCGAGCTTTTCATCATCAATTACCGTTTCGTGCCCCATGAACTTCGGGGCGAGCTGGATCGGCTCATGCTTCAACCCAAGCAGCATGTCGAGAAGATCACCATGATAAACAATGTGATCAACGAACTCAACGTGGAGCTGCACAAGAAGATCCGCGAGCGCGACACATCCTTCGTATCACGCACCAGGATAGAGTCCACCCGCTATGCCCCCCGCAAGACCGTGGTCTTGCGCGCCATAACCGTCAATCCCAACACCGAGAAGCACATGCTGGCCCAGATCCTGGATGAACACCGCACTTTGGGGGACCGCTTATGGCAGAACAAGAACCTGCTGCACAAGACCATGCACATGTACAAGCGTCTCATGATTATCTGAATGGCGGTGATTATCCGGCGAGATTTTGCGGCTATGGGCGGTTACGGGGATGACGTCTCGTGATGCGTAAGGTATCCAAAATCCTCTTGATACTCAGTACAATGCATGCTATAGCCTGTTAAAAAAATAACAGTTCTATAGAGACAAGGGGGAGGGTATGTCAGCAACTAATGCAGTACCGGTCACTGGTCTCGACGAATTTACCAGTGAGCAGCTTGCCGAAGTCGATGAGATCATCAAAAGCCACGCGGGAAAACCAGGCTCCCTGATCCCGGTGCTCGAACAGGTGCAAGAGATCTTGGGGTATCTACCCATGTCCGTGCAGCAGCGGGTTGCCAAGGGGCTTAATATCCCGGTGGCCAATGTCTACGGTGTCGTGACGTTCTATTCTTTCTTTACCATGGTGCCGCGCGGCAAACACAATATACGCGTCTGTTTGGGCACGGCCTGCTATGTCCGCGGCGGGCAGAGGATCCTCGAGGCCCTGCAGGGTCTCCTCGGTATCGAACCCGGCGGATGCACCCCTGACAGGCTTTTTTCCCTTGAGACCGTACGGTGCCTGGGCGCCTGCGGCCTTGCCCCGGTGATGGTAATCGATGAGGATACACACGGCCAGATGAAACCGGCCAAGCTCGAAGGCGTTTTGTCGCAATACAAATAAGGGGGGGCGCATGGCAAAATTAACGATTGATGATCTGAAGAGAATAAAGGAGAAGGTCCAGAAGGAGGATCTTTTCCGCGCGGGAACAAAGCGCGTCAAGGTCACGGTGCACATGGGCACCTGCGGCATCGCGTCGGGCGCCAAGGAAATCCTCGATACCGTTATGGAGGAAATGAGTCAGAACAATGTCAATGATGTGCTCGTGACCACATCGGGATGCATCGGTATTTGCAGTCGCGAACCCTTGGTCACCATCGAAGAGCAGGGTAAAGAGCCCATCGTGTATGAGTATCTCACCAAGAACAAGATGCGCCAGATCTTCAAGCAGCATATCATGGAAGGCAAGATTCAGCCTGATTTCATCATGGCGCGCGGCAAAGAGCAGGACGGGAGGTAGATGATGAAGGTTTTTCGTGCACATATTCTGGTCTGCGGAGGCACGGGCTGCCGGGCATCCGGGAGTGAAGCCGTCCATCAGGAAGTGGTCAAGGAGATCGCGAAACGGGGGCTGTCGAATGAGGTAAGCATCGTGGAGACGGGCTGCAACGGCTTCTGCGCCGCCGGTCCGATCATGGTCATCTATCCCGAGGGGACCTTCTATCAGTATGTCAAGGCCGCCGACGTGCCTGAGATCGTCGGCGAGCATATCGTGAAGGGACGTCCGGTCGAACGCCTGATGTATCGTGAACCGGTGACGGAAAAGCCGATCCCCCATATGCAGGAGATCCCGTTCTTCGGCAAACAGATGCTCATAGCGCTGAAGAACCGCGGTCTGATCGACGCCGAGAAGATCGATGAATACATCGCCCGCGACGGCTACATGGGCGCGGCCAAGGCCTTGACCGAGATGACCCCCGACGCCATCATCGACGAGATGAAGAAATCGGGTCTGCGGGGAAGAGGGGGCGGAGGGTTCCCCACCGGCATGAAGTGGATGTTCGCGCGCAAGAGCCCGGGCGATGTCAAGTATATCCTGTGCAACGCCGACGAGGGCGATCCCGGGGCGTTCATGGACCGCTCCGTGCTGGAGGCCGATCCGCACGCCGTGCTGGAAGGCATGATCATCGCCGGCTATGCGATCGGCGCCAACGAAGGCTACATCTACTGCCGAGCCGAATATCCTTTGGCCATCAAACGCCTCAATCTGGCCATCGCCCAGGCCAAGGAATACGGCCTCCTGGGACAGAACATCCTGGGCAGCGGCTACAGCCTCGACATCCACGTCTATCAGGGCGCCGGCGCGTTTGTCTGCGGCGAAGAAACGGCCCTCATGGGCTCCATCGAGGGACGCCGCGGCATGCCGCGCCCGCGTCCGCCGTTCCCGGCCTCGCAGGGCCTCTGGAACAAGCCTTCGGTGCTCAACAACGTCGAGACCTTCGCCAATGTCCCGCAGATCATCTTAAAGGGCGGCGACTGGTATGCCTCCATCGGCACCCAGGGTTCCAAGGGCACCAAGGTCTTCGCCTTGACCGGCGCGGTCAACAACGTCGGCCTGGTGGAAGTGCCCATGGGAACGCCCATTGGAGATATCATCTTCGATATCGGCGGCGGCATCCCCAAGGGCAAGAACTTCAAGAGCGCGCAGCTGGGCGGACCTTCCGGGGGCTGCGTACCGGCATCGGCCCTGAACACGCCCACCGACTATGAAGAGATCGTCAAGCTGGGCGCCATCATGGGCTCGGGCGGTCTGATCGTCATGGACGAAGACACCTGCATGGTCGATACGGCGCGCTTCTTCATGGAATTCTGCCAGGAGGAATCCTGCGGCAAATGCACCCCCTGCCGCGAAGGCACCAAGCGCATGCTAGAGATCCTCGAGCGCATCTGCCACGGCAAGGGCCAGGACGGCGATATCGAGCTCCTGGAAGAATTGGCCTACATCATCAAGGACTCGGCCCTGTGCGGACTGGGGCAGACGGCGCCGAACCCGGTGTTGTCCACCATCCGGTACTTCCGCGAGGAGTACGAGGCCCATATCTATGACAAGCGCTGTCCGGCCGCGGTGTGCTCGAGACTGTTCAAGTCGCCCTGCCAGCATGCCTGCCCGATCGAGATGGACATCCCGGCCTACATCGCGCTTATCCGCGCTAACCGGGTCAATGACGCCTACAAGGTCATGAAGAAGACCAACCCCTTCCCCGGGGTATGCGGGAGGGTCTGCCCGCAGTTCTGCGCCTCCAAGTGCCGGCGGGGGCAGCTGGATGAGCCCATGGCCATCGCCTGGCTCAAACGCTATATCGCCGATAACGCCAAGAGACCCGAGGTCAAGGCCGTGGAGGTCACCCGCAAGCAGAAGATCGCCGTCATCGGCGCCGGTCCGGCCGGTTTGACCGCGGCCCAGGACCTGGCCCTGCGCGGCTACAAGGTCACGGTCTTCGAAGAGCTGCCCTATGCCGGCGGCATGATGCGCTACGCCATCCCCGAATACCGCATGCCCCGCGACATCATCCAGAGCGAGGTCGATGATATCGCCGCCCTGGGCGTCGAGATAAGGACCGGCGTCAAGGTCGGCAAGGACATCAGCCTCGATGCGGTCAAGAAGGAGTACGACATCGTGCTCCTAGCCATCGGCGCCCACAAGAGCTGGACGCTCGACATACCGGGTGAAGACCTGCAGGGGGTCTACGGCGCGGTTGAGTTCCTGCGCGCCGTCAATCTCGGCAAGGACATCAAGGTCGGCTCCAAGGTCGCGGTGGTGGGTGGCGGCAACTCCGCCATCGACGCGGCCCGCACGGCCGTACGCCTGGGCGCCAAGGACGTCACCATCCTGTACCGACGCGAGCGCAAGGACATGCCGGCCTGGGAAAACGAGATCGTGGCGGCCGAGGAAGAGGGCGTCAAGATCGAATACCTGGTGGCACCCGTCAAGGTCATCGGCAAGGACGGCAAGGTCACCGGCGTCGAGTGTCAGCGCATGCAGCTGGCGGACTTCGACAAGTCAGGACGCCGTCGTCCCAAGGCCATCGAGGGCAGCAACTTCGTGCTCTCGATCGATACGATCATCCCGGCCATTTCACAGTCGTCCGAGACCGACTGGATCACCAAGGACTCCGGAATCACCGTGACCAAGGGCGGCACCATCGGCCTGGCCCCCAAGCAGAAGACCGCCACCACGGCCCCCGGCGTTTTCGTGGCCGGCGATGCGGCCAAGGGTCCTGCCACCGTGGTCGAGGCCATTGCCATGGGGCATCAGGCGGCGGCCGATATCGATGACAACATCCGCAAGGCCAACGGAGAACCGGCTTACAAGGCACCGGCCGAGGAGGTCATCGAGATCCCGTTCGAGGTCGACGAAGAGGTCACCGAGACGCCCAGGGCCAAGATGCCCGAGCTCAAACTTTCCGAGCGCAAGGTTACCTTCAAGGAGGTCGAACTCGGGTATAACAAGAAGACCGCCTATAAAGAGGCATGTCGTTGCATGAGGTGTGATGCCGAATTATAAGACATCCTCCCTGACGGACTGTCATTGCACCTTTCCGGACGGGGTTAGGCCAGGCAAGAAAAACGCGGCTGAAAGGGCGACCAGCAAAGGTCGCCCTTTCTATTATTGTGCGAAAAAAGACATAACGGAGGACAGGAAGTGAAAATAACGATAAACGGACATGATTTCGAATTCGAGCCCGGCCAGACCGTATACCAGGTAGCTAGGCAGAACGGCATCTATATCCCGGTGCTCTGTCACCAGGAGCAGATCAAACCCGTGGGTGCCTGCCGGGTCTGCGTTGTGGAGGTCGTCGGCGCCCGTAATCTGGTGGCGTCGTGCGCCATGCCGGCTGAAAACAACATGGTCGTCCTGACCGATACCGAACGGGTCTTGAAGGCGCGCAGGTTGGTGGTCGAGCTGCTCATGACCCAGGGTCACCACAACTGCATCACCTGCGAATCGAGCGGCGACTGTGTGCTCCAGGACCTCGCCTATTCGCTGGGTGTCGAAAGTCCAAGGTTCCCCGAGGCGGAAAAGGTTAAGCCGCGAGAAGACGGCAACGCAATGATCGTGCGCGACATGAACAAATGCGTGCTGTGCGGACTGTGCGTACGGGCCTGCAACGAGGTCCAGGTCAACCAGGTGCTCGACTATGCCGGTCGCGGCCCGCACGCCACGGTCGGTCCGCCGTTCGGCCAGCTCTATGAGCAATCGAACTGCGTGTTCTGCGGCGAGTGCGTTCGCGTCTGTCCGGTAGGCGCCCTCTATGAAAAGCAGGGTCGCTTCCAGGGTCGAGACAAGGACCTGGAACGTGTACGCAACACCTGCTCCTACTGCGGGGTAGGCTGCCAGATGGATGTGCGCGTTAAAGACAACCAGATCGTCAAGATAACCACACCCCGCTCAGGGGCAATCGCCCCCAACTTCGGCAGTCTGTGCATCAAGGGCCGCTTCGGCTACGATTATGTCGGACATCCCGATCGGCTGAAGACGCCCCTGATCAGGAAGAATGGCGAACTCCAGGAGGCAAGCTGGGACGAGGCCATCGATTATGTGGCCAAGAAGCTCGGCGCCATCAAAGGCGAACATGGTCCGGATGCCATCGCCGGATTATCCTCCGCCCGCTGCACGAACGAAGAGAACTATTTGTTCCAGAAATTCCTGCGCGCCGTGATCGGGACCAACAACGTCGATCACTGCGCAAGGCTCTGACACAGTTCCACCGTGGCCGGTCTGGCCACTGCATTCGGTTCCGGCGCCATGACCAACTCCATCGCGGACCTCGGCGAGAGCAGCTGCTTCCTCGTTACCGGGTCCAACACCACCGAGAACCATCCGGTCATATCCACGGTCATCAAGCGCGCCATTACCCAGAAAGGCGCCAAGCTGATCCTGGTCGATCCGCGCAATATCGACCTGGCCAAGTTCGCTACGGTCTGGCTCAGGCAGAAACCGGGTACGGATATCGCCTGGATCAACGGCATGCTCAATATCATCATCAGCGAAGGGCTTTTGAATGAGCAGTTCATTGCCGAGCGCACCGAGAACTTCGAGGCCGTCAAGGAGGCGGTCAAGAAGTATACCCCTGAATACGTGGAATCGATCACCACGATACCCAAGGATGATCTTATCCAGGCCGCACGGCTCTATGCCCGCTCGGGCGCATCCGCGATCGTCTATGCCATGGGCATCACCCAGCACATCACCGGCACGGATGCCGTCAAGTCGCTGGCCAATCTGGCCATGGTAACGGGCCATATCGGGCGTCCCGGCACGGGCGTCAATCCGCTGCGGGGCCAGAACAATGTCCAGGGCGCCTGCGACATGGGCTGCCTGCCCGGCAATTTCACGGCCTACCTGCAGGTGGCCAACGACGAGCACCGCAAGAAGTTTGAGGACGCCTGGGGCGTGAGCTTGAATCCGAAACCGGGGCTGACCATACCGAAGATCATCGAAGGCGCCGATAAAGGCACGATCAAGGCCCTCATGGTCATGGGCGAGAACCCCATGATGTCCGATCCGGATCTGGCGCATGTCGAACACGCGCTTGAAAAGCTTGATCTGCTGGTGGTCCAGGATATCTTCCTCAACGAAACGGCGCAGATGGCCGACGTCGTTCTGCCGTCAGCGGCCTGGGCCGAAAAGGATGGGACATACACCAATACCGAACGCCGCGTGCAGCGTATCCGCAAGGCGGCCCTCGCCCCGGGACAGGCCAAGGACGACTGGCAGATCCTCACGCAGCTGGCCAACAGGATGGGCGCGAACTGGCAGTATGCCTGCGCCAAGGACATCATGCAGGAGATCAATGCCAACACCGCCTCCTACAAGGGCATCACCTATGAGCGCATCGAGGAGGTCGGCCTGCACTGGCCGTGCCCGACGCCCGAGCACCCCGGCACGCCCATCCTGCATGGCGCGGCCTTCACCCGCGGCAAGGGGCTCTTCAGCGTGACCGAATATATACCACCCGCGGAGCAGACCGACAGCGAGTATCCCTACATCCTGACCACGGGGCGCATCCTCTACCAGTACCACACCGCGACCATGAGCCGGCGTTCCACGGGTCTGGTATCCAGGACCCCCGAGGTCTTTGCCGAGATCAATCCAGCCGATGCCCGTGAATTGGGCATCGGCCAGGGCGATAAGCTCACGGTCAGCTCGCGCCGGGGTACGATCACGGTCAATGCCGATGTATCCGAGCGTTGTGACAAGGGTGTGATATTCATACCGTTCCATTACAGCGAGGCCGCGGTCAACAGGCTTACCATCACGGCCATCGACCCCATCGCCAATATCCCGGAATACAAGGTATGCGCGGTAAGGATCTCCAAGGCCTGAACTATTTCTAACCATCATGTCCGGTTCGGTCACAACGAAGGATGAAAATAGAGTAGCGGAAGGCTCATGAAGAGTCTACCTATGGTTAAGAGCAAACAAAACCATTGAGGGGGACAAGACATGA
>JAKQBR010000135.1 GCA_029574005.1 Deltaproteobacteria bacterium
TTCGGCTTCGAGGCCATCGCCACCGACATCGCCCGTGGACGGGGCGTCAAGGTGTCGGCCGTCATCGATCAGGCCCTTACGGGCGGCATCGAGGCCGGGGTCCATCTCGACCGTATCATCCGCGAGGTGACGATCGCCCTGCACCGTATCCCCGAGGCCATGCCCAGCTATGGCCTCATCCCCGCCAGCTATGCCGAGCATATCCGGGACATGCGCTCGCGCTTCGCCGCCGTCGACTTCGGCGAAAACCTGCCCGGTTTGAAGGGGGTGGACTACCCGGGGCCCACCCGCGACATCCTCCTGTCCTTCATGGCGACCGCGCTGGCCTTCCGCGGCGTGGATACGGCCGATATGGTCAACTTCCGCCAGGGTGACCAGACCTTTTCCAAGCACATGGAGCGCATCAAGGGCTTCATGGGGTTCTGGGGCAAGCTGCTCCTCGCCCTGATCGTGCTGTGGGTCGTGGGCTTCGGCACCGATATCTTCCTGAAGGCCCGCATCAAGAAGAACCTCGATGCCAAGATCAAGCAGGAGTTCTACTCCGTCTATGCACCCTCGACCGCCATGGTCGCACCGGTCGAACAGCTGCAGCAGCGTCTGGCCACCCTGCAGAAAGGCGTGGGTGGCGCCGGAGGGGATTCACCCCTAAATATCCTGCGGAGCATTAGCGAAAGGTTGCCGGCCGAGACCGAGGCCGTGATCGAGGGCTTCACCCTGGACGAGAACGGCATCACCATCTCCGGCACGACAGCCTCGTATGATACCGTGGAGCGTATCCGCTCCGTGCTGGCGGGACTGCCGAATATCAGCGACGTCAAGATCGTCTCGGCCAACGTGAACAAGAGCGATCAGCGGGTCATGTTCAAACTGACCTGCAAGACGGGTGGTGCGTGATGGATATCAATCAATGGCTTGACCGGTATCGGCAGCTCGAAAAGCGCGAGCAGCTCGTCCTGATCGGGGGCGGGGTTTTCCTGGTGCTCTTCCTCCTCGTCGTCTTCATCGTGATGCCCCTCATCAATCAGCGCGCCGCGCTCACCAAGGCGATCGCGGCCAAGGAACGGCAGCTTGCGCAGGTCTACGAGCTCAGCGCCAAGGTCAGCGCCCTGGAGCGCGTTCATCGCGCCGGGGCCGGGTCCCAACGCGGGTTCACCCTCTTCGGCTTCCTCGAAGACCTGGCCAAAAAACAGAACGTGAGCGAGCGTATCGAGTACATGAAACCGGTCACCGGCGGACCCAATGAGCAGGAGTCCGTCGAGGTCCGCATCAAGGGTGTCTATGAGGAGGAGCTGATCGGGCTTCTGTACGGCATCGATACCTGCCCCACGCCTTTGAAGATCAGACGGCTCAATCTGCGGCGGGTCGACAAGGACAACAACCTCGATGTCACCTTCCAGGTGGTGCATGGATAAGCCGTCCTACTCGCCGCGGGGCAAGGCCTTGATTGTTTGCTATATCGTCCTGTGCCTGCTGCTTTTCGTCTACCTGCGCTTTCCCTACCATCTCCTCAAACCCAAGCTCGAGACGGCGCTCGGTGCGGCGGTCCATAAGGAGGTCACCGTGGGGGGCGTTTCTGCGCGCCTGCCTCTGGGGGTGAGACTCACGGATGTGCGGGTTGCCGGCGAGGTTATCGCCCCCCGCCTGACCCTGCGGCCACTCCTCTTGAGTCTCATTACGGGTAAGGCGGGCATCGCCTTCGCCATCGACCAGGACAAGGGACACCTGCGCGGCAGGTTCAAGACCTCGTTGCGCCACCCCGGCGATCCCATTGATCTCACCCTCAAGATGAAGGCCTTCGATATCGCCTCGCTTAAGAAACTTTTCAAGGGGGCGGACGAAATCGGCGGCATCCTGGATGGGACCTGCAGACTGAACATCTCCCGGGAACACTCTCAGGATACCGAGGCCGCCCTCGATCTCGTCTGGGCCGATGGACAGATCCCCCTGAACATCCCGTCGCTGCCACTGGGCGCCATTCCCTTTACCAGACTCGAGG
>JAKQBR010000177.1 GCA_029574005.1 Deltaproteobacteria bacterium
ATCTATGGGACACCATCACCACGATCACGGCCATGCCCACCGCCATGAGCATCATGCGGTATCGTATACGCGCCGTTTCGGATTGACCATCTTCTTCAACCTGATCATCACCGGCGTCGAGTTCATCGGCGGCATCCTCTCGGGCAGCCTGGCGCTCCTTTCCGACGCGGCCCACAACCTTTCCGACGTCCTGGCGCTGATCTTCGGCTATCTAGGTGAAAGGGTATCGGAGCGCAAGCCCGACCTGGAGTACTCCTTCGGCCTCAAACGCTTCGAGGTGATCACGGCCGTGGTGAACGCCCTGGCGCTCTGCGGGGTGGGGATCTTCATCGTGTACGAGGCGTTCCTGCGCTGGCGCAACCCCGTGGAGGTGAACCTGGGATTGATGCTGCCCATCGCCCTGGTGGGGCTGGCCGGCAATGTCCTGTCCATCCTGGTCCTGGGCCGGGGGGATAAGCGGCTGAATGTGCGGGCCGCCTTCATGCACCTCCTGTATGATGCCGTGTCCTCCGTGGCCGTGATCATCTCCGGTATCGTGATGTTGTACACGCATGCCTACTGGCTCGATGCACTCGTCAGCATCTTCATTGTGGTCCTGATCGGGGTGAGCTCCTTCGACATCCTCCTGGATGCCATGCGCATCATCCTGCAGGTCGCGCCCAAGCATATCGATACCCAAAGCGTGTTCGAGCGTATCGTCGATACCTCCGGGGCCGACAATGTGCACGGCCTGCATATCTGGTCGGTAAGCTCTTCCGAGGTCTTCCTGTCCTGCCATATCTGCATGAACAGGGACTCAGCTGAGGTCGACGCCGACCGGATCATCCGAGACGTCAACGCCATGCTCGCCGAGCAATTCGGCATCACGCACACCACCATCCAGGTGGAAGCGGGTGATTTCTGTCTCGTGGGCGATAACGGCTGCTGCAACAAGGAGCCCTAGATGGAAAAGACCACCACCTCGCCCAGGGATGTCTTCCGCTTCTGCCCGCGCTGCGGCGGCAACTTCAACCTTCAGGACACGCACTCCTTTCTGTGCGCGGGGTGCGGTCTGCATTACTTCATCAACGCCAACGCGGCCGTATGCGCCCTGATCATCGACAGCCGGGACCGGCTGCTCCTGACCGTCAGGGCCCACGACCCCGCTCAGGGGATGCTTGACCTGCCGGGCGGTTTCGTCGACCCCCTGGAGACGGCCGAGGAAGCCCTTGCGCGCGAGCTGCGCGAGGAGCTGGACCTTGAGATCGACTCCCTCACCTATTTCGGCTCCTACCCCAACCGCTACGTGTTCTCCGGGCTGACCTACTTCACCCTCGACCTGGCCTTTGTCTGCCGCGCCGGAGATCTGAGCGGGCTCAAACCGGGCGATGACGTGGCGGGCGCCCTCTTTGTGCCGCTGCCGGAGGTGGACCTCGAAAAGATCGCCTTCGACTCCATCCGTACCGTCATAGACGCCTACCGGCGCAGCCGTTGAACGCATCATCCGGGCCGCTGAGTCGGCTGCCTGAAGCGCAAAACGGTTTACCGGATTCAGCCCTTGTGCTATGATTCCCGCCTGGGAATGAGCGCTGTGCGCGCAAGCGCACACAACGGAGGTTTCTATGGCATTGCCGCAGAGGGACAACCCGTACAGCTTCGATGATTTCCTGGCCTGGCGCCGAAATATCGACTATTACCGCGACGATGCCTTCCTTCACAAGGTGCTGAGGCGCTATGCCGGTTCTTCCTGGGAAGCGGTCGAGCACGCCATGCAGTCCTTTTCACCCAAGGTGTCGGTGCGCTGGCGCGATATGGCCGATACGATCGCCATGCCAGAGAAGCGCCCCTTTCTGATACACTACGACGGCCATCACCACCGCATCGACCGCATCGTGCGGCCGGCCGAGACGCTGGCCATGGAAGAAGAGATCTTCGGCGAAGGTCTCTTTTCCGCGGCTACCGATCCCTGGGTCAGGCTCACCAAGCTCTTCCTGATCTACCAGAACGGCGAGGCCTGCGTGGCCTGCCCGCTGGTCTGCACCGAAGGGCTGATAGCGCTTCTGGACCGCTACGCCGATACCCCGGAGCTCAAACATATCCTGGCGCACTGTAAGGAAGGGCTGGACGGCCGTTTCGCCATCGGCGCCCAATACCTCTCCGAGATCCAGGGCGGCTCGGACGTGGGGGCCAATGTGCTCGAGGCGGTGCAAGAGGGCACGACCTGGCGCCTCTACGGCACCAAGTTCTTCTGCTCGGCCACGCACGCCGACTACGCCGTGGTCACGGCCAAACCCTCCGGGTCGGAAAAGGTGGCCCTGTTCGTCATCCCCTCCTGGCTGCCGGGCGACAAGGAGAAAGAGAAGCGCAACGGCTACACCATCGACCGCATCAAATGGAAGATGGGCACCAGCGAGCTCACCACGGCCGAGCTGACCTTTGGCGGCGCCGTGGCCTACCCCGTGGGACCCCTGGAGCGCGGGCTGGCCAATGTGGTGGGCGTTGTGCTGACCTATTCGCGCCTGACCGTGGGCCTCTCCGGTGCCGCCGGCATCACCCGCGCCAGCCGCGAGGCCGCCGGTTATGCGCGCGTGCGCACGGCCTTCGGACTGAAGATCGCGGACTTCCCGCTGCTGAAGCACCAGCTGGCAACCATGGAAGGTGCCGCCAAGCGTACCACGGCCGGGGCCTTCAAGCTCTACCACGATTTTTTGGGCCTGCCGGGCGGACTCAAGGGCGGCTTGTCCACGGACGAGGCGCCCGATATCCGGAGGAGGCGTTTCGCGATCCGCGAACTGATCATGCTCCAGAAGATCACGGCCGCCTGGGACGCCACCGATATGCTGCGCCTGGCCATGTCGGTCTTCGGCGGCCACGGCGTCATGGAGGACTTCTCGTCCCTGCCGCGCCTGTACCGCGACGCGGCCGTCAACGAGCTCTGGGAAGGGCCGCGCAACGTCCTCTTGACCCAGATCCACCGCGACTTCCAGCGTGCCTCCGCCTGGTATGCGCCGGGCGAGTTCGTGGCCGATATCCTGGCTGGCGCCGATCCGGACACGATCGCCGAGCTCGGCCAGGAGATGGAGGCCCTGATCCGCGCCGAGCTCTTAAGTCCTGATCCGGAGGCAGTGAAGACCTGCGAACAGTGGGACCGTTTCTGCCATACCCTGTTCCACGCCTATCAGGACCAGGCCGTAGCCGAAGTCGAGGGATGAAGCCAGGTCCATGCCGGGAGAGGGCAAACGTACGCCGCTGACCCAGGGAATAGCCGCATATTTCTGAATAGGGGTGAGCCGAGCGGATGCGGACGGGAATTGAGAAACCGCACCCCTATGTCTCTTGTCTTGATTCTTTTCTATATTGATACAGATTGCCTCGCAGCATCCAATGCGTTATGCCGAGATCAATCCGTTTTTCTGTATCAAGGCAATGACGTATTCTTTGAAGATAAAGCATGACAAGTCTTCGATACAGAAACCGCGGTGCGCCGAACAGGTAAGGCACATCGGGCTTTCCCCAGGATACTGCCTGGAAGCGGCCGAACTTGAAGGCCCTGCGGTATAACCACGCCACCTCAAGCTGCTCGGGGCGGATCCTGTGGTACACGAGACTGTTGGGTAAAAATACGGCACTCATGCCTGCCTGGTGGAGTCTTTTCAACAGCTCGGTTTCACTGCCCATGATGTAATTGTCCCCATTGGGGCCGATGTCCGGATTATATCGCCACCCCTCGTGAAAGACGTGGGAGCGTATTGCCAGGTTTGGTCCCCAGAACTCTTTGGGGTTAGAGCGACCTTCATCGATCCCTCGATCCAGAACCGCATATGCTCCACTGAAGAAGGGATGCCCGCGTGAGATGGGAATCTTACCGGGAGGAAACAGGGCCACTATCTTTCCGCCGAAGATGGCAATGTCAGGCCACCGCTGCGAGCCTTCCCAAACCTCCATCAACCAACGGGGATCAGCTGTGATATCATCATCCGTGAACACGAAAAGATCGCCGCGGGCTGTTTCAACGGCTTTATTGAGGGCGTTGTTCTTTCCTCTGCGGACTTCGACAAGGTAGTGTACCGGCAGTCTGTCCTGAAAATGAGATACTACGTTCCGAGTCTTTTGATCATCCGCATTATCGACAACGATGATTTCCCATTTCAGGCCATGCGTCTGAAGGTGGCATAAGCTTTCAAGGGTCAGAAACAGTATGTCGGGTCGTCTGTAGGTTGCCACTATGACGGAGATGTTCAGTGAGGGGCGATGGGGGTCGGGCACCATCATGCATCCTTGTCGTAATATAGTGCCGCTAGCCGTGGAATCGTTGGCGTAGCCATCGTCAGCTCTCTCCGTACCCTGAATGACTGAATTTGCGCAGATTCATCCAAGCCGTCGAACGCTCTGGCCTCTGCTGGGAATATCCCTAGCATACATTTCCCGATGGAGGAACACCTCTTCTTGAATGATTGACAACCCGTGGCTTGGTGGTTATTACACATGTGCTGGATAACGGCGGCGGAATGCACAGCGATCTTAGAGAGGCCGCATATCGTTATGCCGTCGTCCTTAAAAGATGCGTACGGCAATCTTTTCATGATTATCCAGGTCTCGATGAAAGGCATATGTCGAAGGAAGGGGAGAGAGAAGGAACGGCATGCATGCTACCCGTAAAATAGCCATATTAACCCATGCCCATGACAATTTCGCGGACTATTATCTGCTGAACCGCATCGCCGATATCTGGAGGGCGTCCGGTAGCGAGGTCGTCGTGCTCAAGGGAACAGGACACTTCGAGCCTGCCGATGTCCTCATCGTCCATGTCAACCTTACGGTCATTCCCGGCGAATACCGTGCCTTTGCCGCCCGCTATCCCGTTGTGATCAATGGGCTCGTGCGCGATATCTCCAAGCGCAGCATCAGCGCCAATCTTATCAACCGCCGGGATTCCTATACGGGTCCTGTTATCGTGAAGACCAACCGGAACTACGGAGGCCAGCCGGAGAGGCTTTTCCTGCCGCCTACCATACCCCGGCGAATAATGAACAAGATGCAAGGACTCCTTCCCTGGAGCATGGCCGACCACCTCACAGTGGATGCTTATCCGATATTGGCGAGTCCACGCGATGTCCCCCGCCTGGTATGGTTCAATCCGCACCTGGTGGTCGAAAAGTACCTCCCGGAACGGGAGGGTGAATACTATGCGCTTCGCCTGTGGGTCTTTTTCGGTGAAAAGGAGGCCAGTTTCCGGTTGCTGTCGCGCAACTCCATTGTCAAGGCGGGGAATACCGTCCACCGAGAGTCCGGCCTGGATATCCCCGATGCCCTGCGGGTCTTGCGGAAAAAGCTGGGGTTCGATTACGGCAAGTTCGATTACGGCCTCGTTGATGGCCAGTGTGTCCTGTACGATACCAACCGGACCCCGTCAGTCAGTTCCAGCGAGACGGGGACGCTGGTCGCTACGGAGCTTGCCAAGGGATTGGAGACCGTTGTGCCGGCCTCCGCCGGGCGCGGGTAAGAAGCGAAAAGCGCTATCGTAGATGCGCGGGAGAGGTCCATGAAGGTCCTGTTACAACCGAGTCTTACCATGAGTCAGATCTACGGCGATGATGTGATCCTTTCTCCCCGCGCCTCACCCAACGCATGCGCCTGGCTCCCGACGGGCGATGCCGCACTGGATTTCCTTACCGGCGCGCCCTTGTGCATCATCGGGAGCACGCCGGTATTGTGTTCCGCCTGCGTATCGACCCCGGAGGGCCTGGAGCTTCTGCGCCATGCAGGGTTCCCGGTGGCCGCCGAGATCTATCGCTTCCACGATGGCGCCGACTATCTGCGCCAACTGAGGCAGCTCAGCCGGGGGGACAAAAAAATCGTCCTGTACCATGCGCACCCCGCCGCGGAGATTGAACCCGAGAACTGCCTGGTCCCCTCCGGCGTGCTTTCATCCCTCAACAATAAAGCACATTATAAGGAACTGGTTGATGCCTCGTACCTTCCCCGACAGTGGACCCTGCAGTCGTCATCGATCGAAGCCGAGTTGTCAAAGGCTCATTTGCCCGTTGTCCTGAAGGCGGCCACGGATGAATCAACCGGGGGCGGATTTGATGTGGCAATCTGCCGCACGGCCTCGGATCTAGAGCAGGCAGCGCATTTTTTCCGGGCCCTGCCATTGGTGGTCGCTGAAGAATTTCTTCCCATGGTACAAAATCTCTGCCTCGGCTATGCCGTCAATGGGCACGGGGAAATTACCTACCTCGGGTGTTCGGAACAGGTTGTCGACAGCCATGGAAAATATAAGGGCAACTGGATCGGCGCCGATATCGAGGCGCCGGGAGAGGCCATAGCGCTGGGCGCGGGCATCGTTCAGGAAGGGTTTAAGCGCGGCTACCGGGGTATTGTCGGCATCGACATGGCCGTCATGGACGACGGCCGGGTCCTGGTGTTTGACCTCAATTTTCGCGTCAACGGGTCCAGCGCCACCCTGATGCTGGCAAGAAGCATCTATGAAAATCTCGGCAGCCCCCTGGTCCGGCTGAAGCGTTTATCGGCTCAAGGGACATACCGGGAGATGCTGGCCGCGGTCTATGCGGCCATGGACAAGGGCATCTTGTGGCCTCTCAACAGCTACGATCCCCAGGCCGGAGGAACCCCCGGTGCAGTTCCCTGTCTGACGGCCCTCATTCTGGGCAAAACACGCGATGAGGTCATAGGGCATGAGGAGATGCTTGCCGCTCAAGGCCTGAGGCCGTAACCCTTCCGTCAGACGAAAACTCCGCTCGCGTGGTAACCGGGGCCCAAAACAAGGATGCCAGGGACAGGGCTGCGGGGAAGGGGTGCATATCATGCGGACACGGTTACCTCAATGCGCGATATCGGTTGGGGCCACGCCCGGCCGGGCGGCAGCTGATGGGCATGAATTCCGTCTGCCAGCCCCGTGCGGCATCGCTGCCCTGCTCTCGCTGATGCTCGTGGTCGTGTCGGTAGGCTGCGCCACGACCGCCCCGGAACCGCAACCACCGGCGCCCCCCATGCGACAGGTACCCTCCCCGGCGCTGGTCCCGGGCACCCAGGCCTTCATGAATACGCCGGGCTTCTGGATCGGCCGCCACCCGGACCCCGACCGCCTGGTCATGACCTATGACCGCATAGCGGCCATGAACGCCCGGACGAAAAGGCATGAGGACAGCATCCTGGACATCGTGGACTTCCCCGCGAGCGTGAGCGGCGCCAACCTCAAGGCCGAACTCCAGCGCGGCCTGCGTTGGACCAGATGGGGAGGCTACTACCTGGGCAACGGCACGCGACCCGATGCCGCCTGGTGGAAAAGACAGGAAGACAATCTGGACTTAGGCGCGATTAAAGCAAATATCTCGGTGCGCTTCGGGCTGATCACCGCATACTGCGACCACCGCGCCCTGCCGCTGCTGGAAGGCCTGTATCAGAGCGACATCAATCTGAGCTTCGACCGCCTGCAGCACGACACCCTCGACATCGCCACGCCGGTGGCGATCCTGCATCGAAGTCGGGACGGACAGTGGCTCTACGCGGTAAGCCCGTTGACGCGCGGCTGGCTCAAGGCCGCATGCGTGGCGTTATGCACGCAGGATATCCTCAGATCGTACCTCTGGGCGGAAAAGATCGTCGTCATCACCGCCGCCAAGGCCGACCTCTATGCGGATGAGGGCCTGCGCGTTTATCTGGGGCGCCTACGCATGGGATCCAGGCTGCCGCTTGAGGATCACGGCGGAACAGGCCGGTATCGCGTACGCGTGCCTTTGCGCAAACCCGACGGCGGCTGCGCCATGGCATACGCCTATGTCCAGGAAAGGGACGCGCACCCGGGGTATCTGCCGTATACCCCGCGCGCCGTCATCGATCAGGCCTTCAAGCTCCTGCATGCGCCGTATGGCTGGGGGGGACAGTTCGGCGAGCAGGACTGCTCGCGCTATCTGCAGCAGGTCTTCGCCACCGTGGGCCTGGTCCTGCCGCGCAACACAACCCAGCAGGGCCGTGTCGGAAGACAGATCTACCGGAACCCGACCAGGGGCAATGTTCAGGAAAAGCTCATGGTCCTTAAGGATCAGGCCATACCCGGCCTGACCCTGCTGAAGATGAGCGGCCACATCATCCTGTTCTTGGGCTGGGTGGATGAAACCCCCTTCGGGATCCATGGGTTCTGGGGCTACCGCCAGGACAACGGCGGCACGGTGGTGGTCAACCGCGTGGCCGTGACCCGGCTCGATCTCGGCGGCGGCCCCTCGGGGACCTACCTGGAAAGGGTCAGCACCATGCGCGTGCTCGATGCCCCGGACGAGCCGCCGAACGCCAGGCCTGATAGGCACTGAGCGCACGGGCATACTGGTTGACCTGGGGGCCCGTTGCCGCCTGCCCGAAGGGATGAGCCCGCACCAGGCGATCTCGCCCGGCTTCCCGACCGTGGGTCTCATTCCGTGAAGCATCCGGCGCTTTGACACGTGCTCGGTGCCTATGGTACCTTCCCGATAACACCCTTTTTCAGGAGGTCGGGCATGGTTGTCCAGGAACCGGGAAAGGTCACCGAACGCATCACGCTGCTGGGCCTGCGCGAGTCGTGCGTCTATCTCCTTGACGGGGGCAGCGAGATGGCGCTGCTGGGAGGCGGCATGGTCACGGCCATCCCCGCTGTGCTCGAACAGATCGCGGGTCTGGGCATCGATGTGAAGAAGATCGGGCGCATCGTCGTCACGCATGCCCACTTCGACCATGTCGGGATCGTGCCCTTCTGTAAAAGGCGCTGGCCGTGGATCACGGTGACGGCCTCGGTACGTGCCGCGGAGAACCTTGCCCGGCCGGCCGTGCTCAAGGCCGTTTGCGATTTCAGCGTTTTGCTGCTCGCTCAGGCCGGCATGGCGGAGCGTGCCCGAGAGTTCGGCCTCGATGGGCTCGATGCGTTTCCGATCGACGATGCGGTTCGGGATGGCGAGGTATTGACCTGCGGCGAGTGCACCCTGGAGATCATCGCCACGCCCGGGCACTCCTCATGCTCCATGGCCGTGTATGTGCGCGAGGAGCAGGCCCTGGCGGCATCCGACGCCGGCGGCATCCCGTTTGGCGAGACCGTCTTCGCGGCCGCCAACGCCAACTTCGACCAGTACCAGGCCAGCCTGGAGAAGATGTCCGGCTACCCGGTCAAGGCCCATCTGTGCGAGCATTACGGCGCCTTTACCGGAGCGGATGCCCGGCGATTCCTCCCGCGTTCCCGGGAGGCGGCGAAGGCCATGCGCAGCCTCATCGAAGAGAGCCTCACGCGCACGGGCACCGTAGAGGCCACGGCAAGTGAGATCGAGGAGATCGTCATGCGCGAGGCCAAAGGCTACTTCCTGCCGCGGGAGGTCATGCGCATGGTCATCTCGCAGATGGCGGGCTACCTGGCCAAGACCCGGGGACAGTAGAGGTTCAGCTTCTGAGCTTGCACCTTACACCCCATCCTCGTAGCCCCTGATGATGGCATGCACGATCTTGCTGAAGAAGGTGGCGGTGTCGCGGTTGAGGTCCGCCAGCTCATTGAGACGGTAGCGGGTGTTGAAGAGCTTGTTGGCCTCGATCTGCGTATTGATCGTGCGGTTGACCATCAGGAAGATGCGGATGACCTCTTCGAGCGGTGCGCCCTCGCCCCTGCGTGCGCGGCCGAGTTCGATGTAGGGCCGCAGGATATCCTCGTCTTCTTTGTCGCTGTTAAGCCATGCCTGAAGCCGCTCGAAGCCGTCCTGGAAGACCGCACGGATGCGCTGCCTGAGCTCATCAGGTTTGATGCGGCTGTGGTAATGCCTCAGGCTGGAATCCCCGGCGATCTGGGACAGGACCTCCTCGACGAGCACATCGACGTTTTCCTGTATCCACTGTTGATAGATCTCTTTTCCTCCCGGCATAGGCATTACAAATAAAGCCGGCCGAGGGAAAGTCAATGTGGCAGGGCGGCATAGCTCCATGGTGCCGGATGCTCAATCATGACTGCGACCATGCTTCCTATCGAGGATATTCTGCCAGACTCCGCCGGTAGCTTGAAGAAAATCGAGCCCGGCGTATTCATCACGGGTCATCCGGTAGATTTTCGTGTCCCGGGGATAGTAGATGGACAGGCCCGAGACTTTTTTGCTTGTCGAATGGGTGCTGATAAGAAACGCGGAGGGGTGAGGCCCTTTTGTGCCGGTTTCTTGCCGCGCGGCAGCGATGAAGCTTTTAAGGTCGATCATCTCCTGGGCAAGTCCTCCCCAGGAAGGAAGCCTGGTATACGACCCCTCATGCAGTTCGGTGATCCTTTGTGCACCGGCGCTGAAGAGCATGTGAGAAAAGTCCGTTATGAATGTGTCGATTGCCGGCCCGGTCTTTATCAGGGAGACCGCGCTGTTGAGCCTGCTCTTGTCGAGCGCACGCGCCGAGGATGCAAATACGGCCCGGGCCATGGCTTCAGGCCGTGCAGCGTTTTCAGCTGGGATGCTTCGGAAAAGATACTCATAATCCTGGCCGCCGGAAGGGAGCGGACCTTGTCCCATCACCAGGTAGTCCGCGCTGTGCCGCAACTGGTACACAGACTCCACGTCGGCCATCAGGCACAGGTCGAGGCACAGGATGTCGGGTTCATTATGAATGAGCCCTCTTCTGATCACCTCCGCATTGAAACTCTTGTTCGGACTAGGATTGGCTTCAGTTCCTTGCGGTGAAGCGTGCATGGATCGGCCTGAAAACCACCCCAGCCCGTGTCCGGCGATGAAGAAGGCGTAATGCCGTGCAGGATAGTTGTCCCGCACCAGGGAGAAGAAACGCGACATGCTTTCCGGGCTTACCGTTTCCGACGGCGCGTTCGGGTCGGAGAGATAGCCGCTCCTGAGCAGGGCGGCCATCATGGCCTGCTCCTGGCCAGGCGCCGATGTCTTGCTTGTCAGGACATAACGCCCCTTTCGGAGCGTATAATGACGTTCAAACAGGCGCGCGTCATCCGCAGACAGACCTTTCAAGAGTAGATCGACGAAACGCCGCTTTTCAACGGAGCGGGGCAGGCCGGGTTGTACGGGGTGTGTGAGGGTCTCTTTATAGGCCCCTGTCACCTGAAAGATGCGCGGCCCTTTCCAGGCATAAAACATGGGGGCTTTCGGGGCAGGGCCGCGATCGAGGTACACGATCACATTGGCCTGTTGCAGCCCTCGGCTGCCTTGGATGATTTCTCTGAGATTGCGCTGCTGCTCCAGGAGCAGGCTGCCGGAACCATCCAGGTAAAACGCGAAGGTCCAGTCGGGTATGTCGGTGCGCTCACGATAGGCGAATATTCCGATAATGAGCGCGGCAGCCGCAACGGCTGCCGCGCAGAGTGCATAAATCCAATTACGGCGAGTCATGAACCTTTAGCCGGCAAACCCCAATTCGCCCTTGTCTTCCGGATACTGGAAGGCCCTGACCGCATCGACATCCGCATACAGGCAGTCATCATCGCCCAGAATGATGTACCCGACCGCGGGGTCAAGTTCGGCGCCCAAGAGAGCGGCCGTCCCGTTCTTGGGATACCCGCTGCCGTCAAACGAATCGTCCTTCATGTCGCCGAAGGTGAGGATGACATAGGTGGTGTCGGCGCTGTCGTCGGTCACGCCGGTTCCATCATTGGCATAGGTCTGGCTGTCGGCGACGTCGGTGCCGCGCACGGCGATGGAGTCGTCGTCGGAAGCGGTGGAACCGCCGCCCCAGAAGGCCCATCCGGTGGCCGCGTCGGTTTTCAGCCTGAACTTGAAGTTCTGATCCGCGGTATTGCCTTCGAAATACAGCAGACAGCGGAACTCGCCGTTTACATGGGCGGCTCCGGCGGCAGGCATATCCCCGGCCGCCTTGTGGCTTGCGATCCACACGGTGATGTCATGGGTCGCGCTGTCCCTGACCGCATAGATAGCGCCGCATTCATTATCATCGGAGTTTTCGTATCGGTACAGGATCTTCTCGATGCCGTCGTCGCCGGCCTGCTTGTAGTGGAAATAGGATTGGTAGCTGTCCGTCCCCATGGTCATATAGTTTTCGAAATCGCTTACCACGGTGCTTCCGAAGATTTCGGGCAGGGTGACGTTGCCGTCAACCAGTGAGTAATTGATCGTATAGCCGCCTTCGCTCATTTCCCCTTCGCTTGTCCAGACCTCCGTCGGAAGGTTCGAGACAAGGTCAGACATGATCGAGTCGATCATGAGCACGGTCGCGTAGATGCTCTCGCTGCCGCTGGAAGAATCGAAATGCTTCTTGAACACGCCGTATTCCACGTGCCCGCTCCAGCCGTTGTCCCCGTTCTCCCAGTCGGTGATGGCTGAAGACGCCAGATCCGGGGCGCATGCGCGCATGTCATCGGCGATGGAACTGATCGTGACGCCGGCCGGATCGTCGTTGTCCTGTGCTGCCGTGTCATCCGAGCTGTCTGAACAGCCCGCAAACAGTGCTAAAACGAAAACCATTGGGAACAGCCTTTTGAACATACTTCTCATGCCTATACCTCCTTTTTTTTCGTTACACACAGAATCCCTTCCGTGCCCCCTCTCTATGAGGCGAGTCTTTCGTGGTCCGCCTGTTAGAGGTTGTTGCGTATGTGGCTAAATGAAACTGTGCACTGTTACATATCGTCCCTGGGTCGGATATCTTTAGACATGCAATTTTTAATAATACGGAACATGGTTGAATAGCCTATGTCATGCGCGGCAAGCGGCCTATCAGCACCGAAAGAGACTTACTTTCAGGAACGGCCTTCGGCCGTACAACACAATACCGGCTCAATCTCCAGGCAGCCTATGATCTCAAGATAGCCGAACGCGTGCTGGGCAGCAGATTGACCCGCGTTCACGGTCTCGCGTGGGCCTTACATGCACCAATGCAAGCTACTCTGTCATGCATTTGATTGAGACCGTGATGAAGGGCAATTGAATTACTTGTTGTCCTCACTTGCTTTGCTCTTAAAATGTAATAATGCAAGACTTGACCCTAGGCTCACTTGAGGCGCATGCGGTAATGCCTCAGGCTGGAATCCCCGGCGATCTGGGACAGGACCTCCTCGACGAGCACATCGACGTTTTCCTGTATCCACTGTTGATAGATCTCTTTTCCCCCCGGCATAGGCAATACAAGTAAGAGCGGCTTAGGGAATGTCAATGGTTGACGGCATGGTTGTCGGCATGGTTGACGGCATGGTACACGACAGGGAAGGGGACTTATGATCTTCCTAACTTCGTCAGCCATTCCTGATCTGTCCCTGGCTTGTTCGGATTACACTTTTGATCGTCTCAACCCGATAGATAATGCATATGTATTCCCATATTCGGACAATCAAGCTGGCTTCATACATCAGCATTGGGGGTAATCTGGCGCTCGCCATGCTGAAGATTGTGGTCGGTTTCATTGCCGGGAGTCTGGCTGTCGTCGGTGATGGCCTGGACAGCCTGACCGATATCATCATTTCATTGATGACCCTTTTCACGGCCATCATAATCGCCAAACCCCCCGACCGTGAACACCCGTATGGGCATTCGCGGGCCGAGACGGTCGCCACGTCGATTCTGGCCTTCTTCATCTTTTTTATGGGCGGCCAGCTCTTTGTGTCCATGATCGAAAAGATCTTGATGCACAAGGCCTTCGAAATGCCGGATCCATTGGCGGTCTATATTACGATCATCTCCATCGTCGGCAAGTATATCCTCGCCCGCACTCAATTCGCCCTCGGCAAGAAAGCGGGCAGCGAACTGATAATTGCCAATGCCAAGAACATGCAGAATGACATGCTCACATCGTTGAGCGTTTTGGTCGGTCTGGGCTTTGTATTTCTTTTCCGAGTCCCGATCGTCGACAAGATCCTTGCCGCGCTGATCGGCCTATGGATCATGTATACAGCAGTGCGTATCTTTATCGGTATCGTCCATGAGTTCATGGAAGGGGTCGAAGATGAAACTTTATATACCAGGGTGTTCGAGGCGGTCAGGGCCACCTCGGGAGCGGCCAATCCACATCGTACCCGCGTGCGGAAAATCGGGGCCTGGTATGTTGTCGACCTGGATGTGGAGGTGGACGGCAGCCTGACCGTCAATGAAGCGCATAAGATCGCCCATCGGATTGAATCCACGATCAAAGACTCGATCGAGCGGATATATGATGTCGTGGTCCACATAGAACCGCTGGGAAATGTCGAGGAAAGAGAATGCTACGGGAGATCTCCCAAAGAGGGAGAATGACTGTCGATCCTATGCAAGGCGTCCGCACTTTTTAGATGAGATCTTGCTTTTCTCCGCGGGTCGGCGACAGAGTCTGTTTTCATGCCGGTTGGAGATTCTGCCCATGTTTCCCTCTTGGGCCATTCATTATGCTTCTGGTGCATATGAGAATTCTTAGCTGTGCTTGATTTCCGCGATGGATTTAGCCATGCGATCAAGCGCCATCGCCAGGGTGGCGCGCGGGCAGCCGAAGTTGAGGCGCACGAAGCCGGGGCCGCCGAAGTCCTTGCCGTCGGAGAGGCCGACGCCGGCCTGGTCGAAGAAGGCGCATGCGTCTTTCACGCCCAAATCCCGGGCGTCGATCCAGGCCAGGTAGGTGGCTTCGACATGGCTCATGGCCAGGCCAGGGGTGCGTTCGACAAAGGCCTCGACCAGGTTGCGGTTATGGCGCAGATAATCGATCAGGGCCAGGCGCCAGTCTTCGCCGTCGCGGTAGGCGGCCAGGGCCGCTGTCAAGCCTAAGGTGTTCACATGCGGGACAATGCCCTGCATGACGTCGGTAAAGCGCTTGCGCAAACCTTCATCCGGGATCACGGCCAGAGAGCAGCCCAGGCCGGGCAGGTTGAAGGTCTTGCTGGGCGACAGCAAGGTGATGGTGCGCTGGGCGATCCCCTGATCGAGGGCGGCCATCGAGATATGGCGATTGCCGATATCCAGGATCAGATCGCAGTGGATCTCGTCCGAGCAGATGATGATGTCGCGGCTCAGGCAGATCTCGGCCAAACGGGTGAGCTCGGACCGGGTGAAGACGCGTCCTGTCGGATTATGCGGATTGCACAGGATAAAGAGCCTGGTGCGGGGGGTAACGGCTGATTCAAGGTCTTCAAAATCGATTTGATACATGCCGTTGCGGACCGGGAGGTCCACGGTGATGAGCTCGCACCCGGCCAGGGCCGGGGCTGAAAGAAAGGGCGGGTAGGCCGGGGTGGTGGTCAGGACGGCGTCTTTGGGTGAGGCCACGGCCCGGCAGGCGACATTGAGGCCCGTGACCAGGCCCGGCAGCCACACGATCCATTCCGGCCGCGCCTCCCAGCCGTGCCGGGTTTTGAGCCGCTCGATGATCGTGTTCTTCAGTCCCACGGGAGTCAGGGTGTAGCCGAAGACGCCGTGGTCCACGCGCTTCTTCAGGGCCGCGATCACCTCGGGCGGCGAGGCGAAGTCCATGTCAGCCACCCACATCGGCAGTACGTCGCGGCCGCGATAGATGTCCCATTTGAGGCTGTCGGTGTTCCTGCGGTCGATGGGGGTATCGAAGTCGTAGCTCATACGCCCCCTTCAGCGGTAGGTCAGGATGGGCCAGCCGCGTTTTGCAGCCACGCGGCGCAAGGGTTCGGTCGGTTCGACCGCCACGGGAAAGCCCACGCTTTCCAAGAGCGGGAGATCGCTCTGGTGATTGCCATAGGCGTATGAAGCCGACAGGTCGATCCCCCGAGACCCGGCCAGGGCCAGCGCCGCGGTGCGCTTGTGTTCATCGATGCAGATGAGGCCCCGGGCCCTTCCGGTATAGCGGCCGTCAGGACCGATCTCAAGCTCGGTGCAGAGCAGGTGGTCGAACCCCAGGTCCCGCACGACCGGCTCTAGGGAGTAGCGCACCCCGGCCGAGATGAGCACGCACACATCGCCGCGACCTTTATGCTCGGCCAGGCGGGCCATGACGTTGGGCGCCAGGCGTGGTTTGAGACAGGTCTGGTAGAGGTCCTCGGCCGTGGATTCGAAGGGTTCAGGCGATCGGCCTTTGAAGAACTCGAGCAGCAGCTCGGCCATCTTTTGATCGGGATAGAGATGGCGCTTGTACAGCTCGTGTGCCAGCAGCAGCCGGATGACGTAGCCGATCCCGATCGGCTGGTGTTCGAAGAAGACCTGAGGCCTCCGGCGCATGTATGGAACCATGAGCGCGGTGGTCTCGGTGTCCAGCAGGGTCTTGTCGAAATCGAAGAAGGCGGCGGCGCGTCCTGACATGACACCCGGGCGGAGGAATGCTATTCCCACTCGATGGTGCTGGGCGGTTTGGAGCTGATGTCGTACACCACGCGGTTGACGCCCTTGACCTCGTTGATGATGCGTGAGGAGATGCGGGCCAGCACGTCGTAGGGTAACTTGACCCAGTCGGCGGTCATGCCGTCCACGCTGTGCACGGCGCGGATGGCCACCACGTTGGCATAGGTGCGCTCGTCACCCATGACGCCCACGCTCTTGACCGGCAGGAGCACGGCAAAAGACTGCCAGATGTCCTTGTAGCCGTCATAGGTGCGTATCTCCTCCTGCACGCGTTTGTCCGCTTCCTGCAGGATGGCCAGGTTCTCCTTGGTGACCTCGCCCAGGATGCGCACGCCCATGCCGGGGCCGGGGAAGGGCTGGCGGTTCAGGAGGCTTTCCGGCAGACCCAGCTCGCGGCCCAGCACGCGCACCTCGTCCTTGAAGAGCTCCTTCAACGGTTCTATGAGCTCGAACTTGAGGTCCTTGGGCAGGCCGCCCACGTTGTGGTGGCTCTTGATGGTGGCCGACGGCCCGCCCTTGGCCGAACGGCTCTCGATGATGTCCGGATAGAGTGTGCCCTGGGCCAGGAACTTGGCGCCGCCGATGCGTTCGGCCTCGCCGTAGAAGACGTCGATGTAGGTCTTGCCGATGGATTTGCGCTTGGCCTCCGGCTCGATGATGCCCTTGAGGTTGAACAGGAACTGTTCGCGGGCGTTCACGATATCGAGGTTGAGGGGATATTCCTGGGTGAACATGTGGCGGATCTCGTCGACCTCGCCCGCGCGCAGCAGGCCGTTGTCCACGAAGATGGCCGTCATCTGGCTGCCGATGGCCTTGTGCAGGAGCGCGGCCGTGACCGAGGAGTCAACCCCGCCGGAGAGGCCGCAGATGACATGATCCGTGCCGACGGTGGAGCGGATGCGCGCCACGGACTCTTCGATGAAGTTCGCCATGGTCCAACCGCCGGCGCAGCCGGCGATGGAGAAGAGGAAGTTCTTGAGGATCTCGGCCCCCTTGGGCGTGTGCACCACCTCGGGGTGGAACTGCACGCCGTAGATCCTGCGGTCGGCATCGCCCATGGCGGCGATGACCTGGGGCGTGTGCGCCAGGGTGGTGAAGCCCTTGGGCGCTTTCGTGACATGGTCGCCGTGGCTCATCCAGACATCCAGGCGCTTGGGCAGGCCTTCGAAGAGGCCGCTTGGGCTGTCGATGTCGATGGCGGCCGGACCGTACTCACGTCCGTGCGCGCTTTCCACCGTGCCGCCCAGCATGGCGCCGATGAGCTGCATGCCGTAGCAGATGCCCAGCATGGGCAGACCCATCTCGAAGATGCGAGGGTCCATGTCGGGGTGATTTTCCTCCAGCACCGACGCGGGCCCGCCCGAGAGCACCAGGGCCTTGGTGTGCATGGCGCCCAGCTCTTCGGCGCTGATGTCGTGCATGACGATCTCACAGTACACACCCAGTTCCCTGATCCTGCGGGCGATGAGCTGGGCGTATTGGCTTCCGAAATCAAGGACGGCTACGATTTCACGCATGGCTGTTCTCCCTCTTGTCTGTCAAACGTCATCCAACGCCCCGCAGCAGGCGAAGTGGTATTTGTTGTAATCCCCGGGTACGACGGTGGGGTACTTGCCCGTGAAGCAGGCCGTGCAGTACCGGCAGCCTTCCTTGACCGTGTTCAGCATGCCGTCCACGGAAAGGTAGGCCAGGCTGTCCGCCTCGATAAAGTCGCGTATTTCGCTGGTGGTCTTGGCCGCGCCGATCAGTTCGCCCCGGCTGGAGATGTCGATGCCGTAAAAGCACGGGAACTTCACCGGCGGCGAGCTGATGCGCACGTGCACCTCCTTGGCGCCTCCGGCGCGGATGAGGCGCACGAGCGCCTTGAGGGTGTTGCCGCGCACGATGGAATCGTCCACCACCACCACGCGGCGGTCTTCCAGCACGCCGGAAACAGGGTTGAACTTGACCTTGACGTCCTGCTTGCGGGTCTTCTGGTGCGGGGCGATAAAGGTGCGGCCCACGTAGTGGTTGCGGATCAGCCCGATCTCGAAGCGTTTGCCCGAGGCCTGGGCATAGCCGAGGGCGGCGGTGTTGGCCGAGTCGGGGATGGCGATCACGATGTCGGCCTCGGCCGGCGATTCGGTGGCCAGTTGCTTGCCGAGACGGCGGCGGATCTTGTCCACCTTTTCGTCGAAGATGCGGCTGTCCGGCCGCGAGAAGTAGATGAACTCGAAGATGCACGCGGACTTGACATGCGCGCTCGGCAGTTGATGGCTCCTGATCCCTTGCGCATCGATCTCGACGACCTCGCCCGGGGCGATGGAACGCAGGTACTGCGCGCCCACGATATCAAAGGCGCAGGATTCCGAGGCCACGATATAGGCATCGCCGAGACGCCCCAGGCACAAGGGCCGGAAGCCGTGCGGATCGCGGGCCGCGATGAGCTTGTCCGGGGTAAGGAAGACGAAACAGTAGGCCCCCACCATCTGGGAAAGGGCGTCCATGACCTGGCTGACGATGTCCGCCTTATCCGAGCGCGCGATCAGGTGCAGCACGATCTCGCTGTCCGATGTGGTCTGGAAGATGGAACCCGATTGCTCCATGGAGCGGCGCAGATCCGGTGCATTGACCATGTTGCCGTTGTGGGCCGCCGCGATCTGGCCGGACTTGCACCGGATCAGGAGCGGTTGGGCATTGACCAGAGTGCTGCCCCCGCGGGTGGAGTAGCGGTTGTGGCCGATGGCGGCATGGCCGGTGAGCCGGGGCATGATAGTGTGGTCGGAGAAGACCGACCAAACCAGGCCGAGGCCTTTGTGCATACGGATGTCCCGTCCGTCCGTCGCGGCGATGCCGGCGCTTTCCTGGCCGCGGTGCTGCAAGGCATACAGGCCCAGGTAGATCTTCTCGGCCGCCTCGGCATCGCCGTAAACCCCGACAACGCCGCAGCATTCCTTCAGGTGGTCGTCTTCCTGGTCAGGCAGCATGGTTGAGGGTAATGGTCCCGCTGAACACGCTCGCGACGGCGCCGATGAGCCAGACATCACGGTAGCGGCCTTCTTGAAACGAGAAGTCGATCATGAGCTCGCCGCCGGGCATGGTTACGCGCACGGGGGTGCGGCTCACGCGCTTCAAGGCGTGGCTGATGATGGCCGCCGCCGTTGCGCCCGTGCCGCAGGCCAGGGTCTCGGCCTCGACCCCGCGTTCGTAGGTGCGTACCGTGATACGGCCCTCGTCCATGACCTGGACGAAGTCCGCGTTCGTGCCGGCCGGCGCAAAGGCGCCGTGGCGGCGGATGGCGCGTCCCAGGCTCTCCACCGGCAAGGAGCCGAGGTCCTCCACGAAGAGGATGGCGTGCGGTACGCCGGTATTGGCGAAACCCACGCGGTAAGTTCGGGAATCGATCTCGATGGCGATATCCGTGTCCAGGCTCTGCGGCTCGGTTACCCGGATGGCGACGGTATCGGGGCCCACCTTGGCCGCGATGACGCCGGCCAGCGTAGCGAAGCGCATCTCGGAGGGAGCGATGCCCTGGTCCACGGCAAAGGCCGCCGCGCAGCGAGCGCCGTTGCCGCACATCTCGGCCTCACTGCCGTCGGCATTGAAGATGCGCATGGTGAAATTCGCCTCTTGCGACGGCTCCAGCACGATCAGTCCGTCCGCGCCGATGCCGAAGCGTCGATGGCAATAACGCCTGGCCAGCGCTTGCCAGTCCAGCTTGAGTTCGCCCCGGTGGTTGTTGATCAGGAAGAAATCGTTGCCGGTGCCTTCCATCTTGGTGAAGCTCAGTTCGTTCATGTCCATTCCCGAGAATGGGATGTGTTGCAGTATGTGCGGTGTTTAACAGAGTCTCATGGCCAAGTCAAGACGGTTCGGTTGGATGATTTCAATAGAATTTACAATAAATTACAGGTGTCGAGGGGGATCAATGAAAAGGCGCCCCCAGCGGGGGCGCCATCGTGTCCGTGCAAGTGATCCGAGAATCGATCGGATCAAAGGTCGGCCAGAAGCTTCTTGGCCTCGGCGGCATAGTATTTATCGCTGGATGCCGCGGCCTTTTCCAGCACGTCCTTGGCCTCTTTCTTCTTGCCGCTGTCGATGAGCGCCTGGCCGTAGAACACCTGTCCCTCCGCGTTGTCCGGGAAATACTTGCTGTATTCCGCAAGGTATTCCAGGGCCTTCTTCTTGTTCTTGAGCGGGAAGGGCAGCACGCTCCAGAAACGCCCCAGGGCCTTCATCGGCCCGCCTTTGTTGTACATCTTGTTGGCGGCATAGGCCTTTTCGAACCCGGCCTGGGTCTTGTTCTTGAGGCCTTCCTTCAAGGCGGTCACGATGCTGACGCCGTCGGAATAGGTGCCCACGCTGGTGCCGTACCAGAAGTGGCCTTCGACCCCGTCGGGCTTGAGGGAGATGGCCTTTTCCGCATAGCCCATGGCCTTCTTGCCGTTGGTCTTGCACAGCTCTTTCCAACCCGGTTTATTCTCGCGCTTGTAGTAGTCCGTGTAGGTGCGCAGGGCCTGCGCCATGACCCAGTTTTCGGTATAGCCGTTGGGGTTGGCCGCCAGTGCCTTGGTGGCGATGTCCACCGCCACCTTGCAGTTGGCGGTTCCGCCTTTTTCCTCGCACAGGTCATAGACCTGGGCTGCAATATCCGCGGCCATAAGACTGAAAGGGAATAGCAATACAAACGCTGCGACCAGTATAGACCTCTTCATACGTGTATCCTCCTTTCAAGATCACGGTATGTTTTACCGTGGAAAAAATATACGCCCGGCCATGGTGCTTTTCAAGAAATTAAACATGGCCGGATGCCTGATCGAGCTTGCTTGGCGATTGCCGGAGCGGCTTAAACCCAGGGGCGGCAGGCGTGCCGCCCCTGGTCGTGTCTCAACCTGTGAAAGTTTAACCGGCATCGTCCGGCGGATACATGGTCTCGATCTCCCGGGCGTATTTCTGGTTGATGACCCGGCGCTTGATCTTCAGCGTCGGTGTGAGCTCGTCGGTCTCCTGCGACCACTCATGCTCAAGCAGCCTGAACTTGCGGATCTGCTCCACGCGGGCATAGTCCTTGGTGCACTGCGCCAGTTCGGCCTCGTAGAGCTTGTTGACCTGCTCGTTGGCGATGAGCTCGGAGCGGTTGGCGTAGGTGATGTTGTTGGCCTTGGCCCAGCTCTCCAGCTCCTTGAAGGCCGGTACGATCAGGGCCGAGAGGTACTTGCGGTTGTCGCCGATGACGGCCACCTGCTCGATGAAGCTGGAGGCCTTGATGCTGTTCTCGAGGTTCTGCGGCGAGATGTTCTTGCCGCCCGAGGTGATGATCAGGTCCTTGATGCGGCCGGTGATCTTGAGGTAGCCGTCGGCATCGATCTCGCCGATATCCCCGGTCTTTAGGAAGCCGTCGGGGGTGAACATCTCCTTGGTGGCGGCCTCGTTCTTGTAGTAGCCCATCATGACCTGCGGGCCCTTGATCAGGATCTCGCCGTCTTCGCCGATCTTGACGATCGTGTCCTTGAGCGCCGGACCCACGGTGCCGGGCTTGATCTTGTGCGGCGGGTTGACGTTGGTCACCGGGGTGGTCTCGGTCATGCCGAAGCCCTCCATGATCTTGATGCCCATGCCGATGAAGAACTCGGCATCGTTCTGGGACAGGGGGCCGCCGCCCGAGATGGCGAAGAGCAGCTTGTCCATGCCCAAACCGGCCCTGAGCTTAGAGAATATCAGCTTGTCGGCCAGCTTGTACTGCAGGCCGAGGAGGCCGCGCGGCATCCGGTTGTTGCACAAATCCGGCAAGCTCTTCTTGGCCACGGTCTGGCTCCAGGCAAAGAGCTTCTGCTTGAACGGAGAGGCCTCGGGCAGCTTGGCCAGGATGCCGGCATGGATCTTTTCATAGAGCCTGGGGACGCTGACGATGAATTTGGGCCTGACCTCCTGGAAGTTCCCGAGGATCTTGGAAAAGTCCTCGGCAAAGGCCACCTTCTTGCCATAGGCCAGCGGCAGGTAGTAGCCGACGGTGCGCTCCAGGGAGTGCGAGAGCGGCAGGAAGGAAAGGGCGGTGACATCCTGGGTGAAATATTCCGGGGCCACCGCGTAACACTGTCTGACGTTGGAGACGAAGTTCGAGTGGCTGAGCATCACGCCTTTGGGGTTCCCGGTCGTGCCCGAGGTATAAATAATAGTGGCCATATCCTGGATCTTGATGTTCCGGATACGCTCGGCCAGCTCGTCCTTTTTGGCATAGGCCGCCCCCAGCTTGAGGGCCTCCTTGAAGGTGACGACCCCTTCGACCGGCTTGTCGGGCTCGTCGAATATGATGATATCCCGTAAGTTCGGCAGTTTCGCCTTGACCTCGAGAATCCGCTTCAGGTGGCTCATGCTCCCCACAAAGCAGATCACCGAATCGGAATTATCAATGATATAGCGTGATTCTTCCGCGGAATTGGTGGCATAGATAGGGACATTCACCGCACCGGCCGATAAGATGCCGAGGTCGGCGACCCACCACTCGTAGCGGTTGTCGGAGAACAACGCTACCTTGTCCTGGACCTTGATGCCCTTGGACAGCAGGAAATAACCGATATTGCGCACCATTTCCGCCATGCTGTTCCAGGAGATGTCTGTATACTGCCCTTGCGCGTTCTTGTACGCCACGCAGGCAGCGTCCTTGAGATTATCGGCCTGGTTGAAGAAAATTGCCGGCATTGATGTTTCCTGATACGTAGCCATTCGATACCCTCCTCCTTCTTTGCTATTACCATGATATTTTGAGCACGCGTTATTATAAACTAGTTAACCGGATGTGCCAACAAATATCGATGGAGTATCAATGCAGTATCGGAGGACATGGGTTGCTCGGCCCCCCGGGTCAGGGCCGTGGTCCCGGTTCGGTGTGAGCAGAACAAGGGGGTGGAGGGCGATGCATCATCCTCCACCCCCTCGCATGGCAGGCTCGGCGCTAGAGGCCGTCGTCGGGCGGATACATGGTCTCGATCTCCTTGGCGTACTTCTGGCTGATAACGCGGCGCTTGAGCTTGAGCGTAGGCGTCAGTTCGTCGGTCTCCTGCGACCATTCCTTCTCCAGGAGCCTGAACTTGCGGATCTGCTCCACGCGCGCGTAGTCCTGGGTGCAGCGCTCGATCTCCTGTTCAAAGAGCCTGTTCACCTCGGTATTCGCGATGAGATCGGCGCGGCTGGAAAAGGCGATGTTGTTGGCCTTGGCCCAGCCCTCCAGCTCGGCCCAGGCCGGTACGATCAGGGCCGAGAGGTACTTGCGGTTGTCGCCGATGACGGCCACCTGCTCGACGAAGCTGGAGCCTTTGATGCTGTTCTCCAGGTTCTGGGGCGAGATGTTCTTGCCGCCCGAGGTGATGATCAGGTCCTTGATGCGGCCGGTGATCTTGAGCCGGCCCTGCTCGTCGATCTCGCCGATATCGCCGGTCCTGAAGAAGCCGTCGTCGGTGAAGACCTCCTTGGTGGCGGCCTCGTTCTTGTAGTAGCCCATCATGACCTGCGGGCCTTTGATGAGCACCTCGCCTCCTTCGCCGATCTTGACGATCGTGTCCCTGACCGGCGGCCCGACCGTGCCGGGCTTGATCATCCCGATGCGGTTGACGTTCGTCACCGGGGTGGTTTCGGAAAGCCCGAAGCCTTCCACGATCAGGATGCCCATGCCCAGGAAGAACTCGGCGTCGGAAACCGATAAGGGGCCGCCGCCCGAGCTGGCCAGCTTGAGCCTGTCCATGCCCAGGGCGGCCTTGAGCTTGGAGAACACCAGCTTGTCGGCCAGCTTGTACTGCAGGGCAAAGAGCCCGGTGCGGGGTTTGTTGTTGCATGCATACGGCAGGTTCTTCTTGGCGATGCCTAAAGCCCAATGGAAGATCTTCTGCTTCATGGGTGGGGCCTCGGGGAGCTTGGCCAGGATGCCGGCATGGATCTTTTCATAGAGCCTCGGCACGCTTACCACGAAGGTGGGCCTGACCTCCTGGAAGTTCTGCAGGATCTTGGAGAAGTCCTCGGCAAAGACCACCTTCTTGCCCGTGAACAGGGGAAGGTAGTAGCCGCACGTGCGCTCAAAGGAGTGCGACAGCGGCAGGAAGGAGAGCAGGACATGGTCGTCCTTGAAGACATCCGGGGCGGAGTCGTAGATCTGGTTGACATTGGAGACGAAGTTCTTGTGCGAGAGCATGACGCCCTTGGGATTGCCGGTCGTGCCGGAGGTGTAGATCAGGGTAGCCAGATTGTCGAGCTTGATCTCGCGGATGCGCTTGTCAAGCTCCTCGCGTTTGCCGTAGGCCGCCCCCTGCTTGAGGGCTTCCTTGAAGGTGATCACCCCGGGGGGCGGATCAGGCAGATCGTCGTAGATGATGATGTCGCCCAGGCCTGGAAGCTTGGGCTTCACCGCCAGCACGCGGTCGAGATGGCTCTTGGTGCCCACGAAACAGAGCTTGGAGTCGGAGTTTTCGATCACGTAGCGCGTTTCTTCCGCGGAGTTGGTGGCATAGATGGGCACGTTCACGCCGCCGGTGGACAGGATGGCCAGGTCGCTTACCCACCATTCGTACCGGTTGGGAGAAAACAGGGCCACCTTGTCCAACGGGGCAATCCCCTTCGAAAGCAGGAAGCAACCCAGGTTCCATACCATATCGTTCATCTCGTTCCATGAGATATCGACATACTGCCCCTGGGCGTTCTTGTAGGCCACGCAGGCCTTGGTGGTGTGTTCCTCCACGCGGTTCTGAAAGATGGCCGCCATGGAATTTTCAGGGTATTTCGCCATGCAATCCTCCTCTTCTCGTCTTATTGTATGCTCGATACACAGTACTAATATAATCGCTCTACGGTAATGTGCAATCTCACCATGAGAGAAAAAGGAATATATTTCCTGTGGTATGAACTATTCGGGGCATGGGAACCGGCCGATCTCAAGGCTTGTAGGTTCCCGTGATTTATATTATATGATAGGCTCGAAAGCGTGCAGGGAAGGGGTTCGAAGTGAAGATAAGCGCTGACGAGGTAAGTCGTGTGGCCCGTCTGGCACGGCTCGACCTGAACGCGAGCGAGCTCGACGGGTTCCGCAACGACCTCGATGCGATCCTGACCTATATGGAGAAGCTGAACGAGGTCGATACCCGGGGGGTTGGCGTTACGGTGCACACACAGGCCGTTACGGCGCATCTGCGGGCCGACGAGCTCAAGGAATCGCAGCCTCTCCAGGACGTCCTGGCCAATGCGCCCCACCACAAGAACGGCTCCATCGTGGTACCGAAGGTGCTGGAGTAGCCATGCTCGAAACGGCGCGGCGCTATCGGCGTGATGGCATAAGTCCCGTCAAGACCGTGCGCGATCTCCTGAGCGCCATCGAGGTCGAACCGTACAACGCCTTCATCTCCTATGACGAGGAAGGCGCCCTCCTGGTCGCGGAAAAGGCCGAGCGAGCCATCGAGAAGGGCAGCGAGGAACCGCTCTTAGGGCTGCCGATCGCCGTGAAAGACAATATCTGCACCAAAGACCTGCCCACCACGTGCGCCTCCAACATCCTGGCGGACTTTGCGCCGACCTATGACGCCTACGTGATCGAACGGCTCAAGGTGCGCGGGGCCGTCATTATCGGCAAGACCAACCTGGATGAGTTCGCCATGGGCTCCACCACGACCACCAGCTGCAAAGGGCCGACCAAGAACCCCTGGGACATCACCCGCACCCCCGGCGGATCGAGCGGCGGCTCGGCCGCGGCCGTGGCCGCGGGGCTGTGCGCCGGCGCCTTGGGGTCGGATACCGGCGGCTCGGTGCGTATGCCGGCCAGTTTCTGCGGCATCACGGGGCTCAAGCCCACCTACGGCACGGTGTCGCGCTACGGGCTGGTGGCCTTTGCCTCGTCCCTGGACCAGATCGGGCCCATGACACGCACCGCGCGCGATGCCGCCGTGCTCTTCGATGCCATCCGCGGCCATGACCCGCAGGACTCCACAAGCCTCGTGGAGGGTTATGCGCCCTTGTCCCTGAACGGGCATGATCTGACCGGGGTGCGCATCGGCGTACCCAGGGCCTTTTTCGGCGAGGGCCTGGCCCATGACGTGGAAAGGTCCGTGCGCTACGCCCAGGGCGTGTTCGAAGAGCTGGGTGCCACGATCGTGGAGGTTGAGCTGCCGCACCTGGCCTATGGCGTGGCGGTGTACTACATCATCTGCACGGCCGAGGCCAGCTCCAACCTGGCCCGCTACGACGGGGTCCGCTATGGATATCGCGCGGGCGCCGCCACGCTCATCGACACCTACCTGAACACGCGCACGCAGGGCTTCAACGCCGAGGTCAAACGCCGCATCATGCTGGGCACCTATGTGCTTTCGGCCGGCTACTACGACCAGTACTACCGCAAGGCCTCGCAGGTGCGCTCGCTGATCGTCAAGGACTTCGCCGGGGCCTTCGAACACTGCGACATGCTCCTGGGGCCGACGACGCCCTGCACGGCCTTCGGCCTGGGCGAGATGCTGGACGACCCTTTGAGCCTCTACCTCCTGGACATCTATACCATCCCCGCCAACCTAGCCGGTCTGCCGGCGATCAGCATCCCATGCGGCTTCGGCGATACGGGGCTGCCCTGCGGGCTGCAGCTCATGGCCCCGGCCCTGCGCGAGGACCTGCTCTTAGGCGCGAGCATCGCATTCCAGGATGTCACCAATTTCCACCAGGTGAGGCCGTGATGCCGTACGATATCGTCATCGGGCTGGAGGTGCATGCCCAGCTTCTCACCCGCACCAAGATCTTCTGCGGCTGCTCCACGACCTTCGGCGATGCCCCCAACACCAACACCTGCCCGGTCTGCATGGGCCTGCCCGGTGTCCTGCCGGTGCTGAACCGCCGCGTCGTGGACTGCGGCATCAAGCTGGGCCTGGCCACCGGTTCCACCATCGAGACCCTGAACGTGTTCGCCCGCAAGAACTACTTCTACCCCGACCTGCCCAAGGGATATCAGATCACGCAGTACGAAGCGCCCTTGTGCAGCCATGGCTCCCTGGAATTTCTCTTCGGCGGAGCGCCCAGAACCGTCGGCATCACACGCATTCACATGGAGGAGGACGCCGGCAAGCTCATCCATGACGAGCACGACCCGGTCAGCTATGTGGATTTCAACCGCGCGGGCGTTCCGCTCCTGGAGATCGTATCCGAGCCCGACATCGCCTCCCCCGAAGAGGCCGTGGCCTACCTCAAGGCCCTGCGCCAGCTGCTTACCTACCTCGATATCTGCGACGGCAACATGGAGACGGGGTCGCTCAGGTGCGACGCCAACGTATCCCTGAAACCCCGGGGCAGTTCGGTGTTCGGCGCCCGCACCGAGGTCAAGAACATCAACTCCTTCAAGTACGTGCAGCGCGCCTTGGAGTTCGAGATCGCGCGCCAGCGCGACATCCTGGAGACAGGCGGCGCCGTGGCGCAGGAGACGCGCCTGTGGGACGCCCATGAGGGCGTCACGCGCCCCATGCGTTCCAAGGAGGAGAGCCACGACTACCGCTACTTCCCCGAGCCCGACCTGCTCCCGCTGGCCATCGACGAGGCCTGGATCGAACAGGTGCGGGGCACGCTGCCCGAGCTGCCCCTGGCCAGGCGGGCGCGTTTCATGGACCGCTACGGGCTGAACGGCTATGACGCCGACATCCTGACGCAGACCAGGGCCATGGCAGATTATTTCGAGGGGTGCGTGCGGCTCTATGACGCGCCCAAGGACATCTGCAACTGGATCATGACCGAGGTCCTGCGGGTACTCAAGGAGGAAGACCTCTCCCGCTTGAGGGTTACGCCGGAGATGCTCACCGACCTGATCATGTCCGTGCACAACGGCGTCATCACCGCCGCCAGCGCCAAGGCGGTCTTCGAGGAGATGGCCTCCACCGGT
>JAKQBR010000247.1 GCA_029574005.1 Deltaproteobacteria bacterium
AGGTGCTGGATCGCCCCGGAACCGGCCGTGAAGACAACGGCCGTGAGGGTGGTGCCCACGGCAAAGGCCGGGTCGAAGTGGAACCCGAAGCGGATCACGGGCATGATGATGGCGCACCCGCCTGTACCCAAGACCCGCCCACGACGCCCGCCAAAAGACCGGTAACCAGATATGCCAGATAAATCATAAATCACCCCCCGTCATGAATTTTATAGTTTATATCCTTTTACCGAAACACCAGCCGTTTCGGCGCTCCTGGAGACTGTCGCATGAGCTGGTTCCCGTCTCAGACGCCGATCAGCAATGCCTTGAGCCTTTTCTTGTCCGGCAGCCACTTGCCCCGGTGCCGCACCTGTCCGTCCACGGCCAGGACCGGCGTGCGGGGGATGTACTTGAGGCAGATCTTGAGATCGGTCACGTGCTCGATCTCGGCAACGATGCCGTTTTCGCTCACCACCTCGTTCACCCGTTTTGAAAGGGTCTTGCGGAAGGGACAGCCCGGTCCGATGACCTCGATCTTCATGCCATGCTCCTTAGGATATGACGCCCCAAACCCCGATGATAATCTCAGGCTTCACTTTGCTGTCGGTCTCGACGACAACCGTATCCGCGTACTGTCCGGGTTGGTTCATGATGTTCTCGACCGTAACCACATAAGACTTCCTGCCCCCGGTGATCTTCTCATTGACCTTGACCCGGATGTGCTTGCCGTCCTGCGCGCGCACGCCGCGCACCGTGAAGGGATGGATCGGAAGGATGGTTATGATTTCTCCCACCTCGGTCCCGGCCTTGCCCCTCAGGGTGACATACCTGGGCAGGACACTCGCGAATTCCCGCACCTCGCCCGAGACGGACAGCTCCAGCTTAGGCCGCTGCGGATCGTTGGTGTCAACCTTGACCACATGCCTGGTCCTCCGGCCTCCGTAACCGTCGGTGTGAACCTTGACCGTTATCTTTCCCTCGCCACCGGGAGGGATCAGCCGCGCGCTCTGTGCGGCCGTGCAGCCTCAATCCGAGCTGATCTTGCCGATGGTCAGAGGCGCATCGCCCTGGTTCTTGATGACAAAATCATGCGTGACGACCGTGCCGTCGACGACCTGAGCAAAGTCATACCCCGGATTGTCTACCACGGCCATGGGGGCTGGCCCTGCGCCGAATACGGGCGCGGCGGATACCATGAAACCCAACAACGCCACCCAAAGAGAGATCTTCCTCATAACGTTACCTTCCTTTTTAGAGTATTCAAAACCTCTATCTTCATGACCTTAAATTGTCGCGCCTCTATCGACGAACGGCCGCACGATGAAATAGAACCCCAGGATGGCTATGGCAACCCCGGCCAGCTTGCGGAACCAGAAGCTGCCGCTCTGAAAAGCGCCGTGGTCCATAATCCGCTGCACCAGGGCCGTGCTGGAACCGGCCACCGCGATGGGGATACAGTGCCCGATGCCGAAGAGCACGATCAGGATCACCCCGGTGAGGACCTTCTCCTGGATGGTGATGATGGCCAGGATGGGCGCGATGAAGCCGAAGGTGCAGGCCCCTGAGAGGATTCCATAGGCCAATCCAAGAAAGAATGCCCCGCCCAGGCCCTTGACCTTGAGCCGGCTCATGCGGCCGCCCGACATGGAGCATACCGGCACACCCAGCATGTCGAGCGCCACCCACAGCAGGATCACACCGACCAGGATCGTCCAGTAGGGGCTCACCTCGCCCAGCATGCGCCCCAGCATGGCGCAGACCACGCCCACGGCCGCGATGGTGATGAACAGTCCCACGGTGAAGGCCACGGCGTACTTGGCGGCCTTACCCGTCCCCACGCGCTCGTCCTGTCCGGCCACATAGCCCACGATGAGCGGGATGGATGCCATGTGGCAGGGGCTCAGGAGCACGCTCACCATGCCCCAGAGCAGGCAGCCCACGGCGGCGATGCCGATGCCGCCTGCCATCCAGGCATTGATGGTGACAAAGAGCTCATTCAGCATGGGCCGCTCCTTATTGTTTCTTGGGTTGTGCGGGCTTGGCGGCCGGCTTGGCCCCAAGCTTGGCCAGGATCTCCACGATGTTGTTTTTGTCCATGTAACCCATGTGGCGGGTGACCTCCTTGCCGCTCTTGTCATAATAGATCTGGGTGGGGATGCCGCGCACGCCCGCCTGCCGGGCGAACGCCACCGCATCCTGGCTCTCCCAGACATCCAGGAAGAGGATCGAGACCGTGCCGGCGTATTCCTGCTTCAACTCGGCGATGATGGGCGCCATCATCTTGCAGGGGATGCACTTGTTCGCCCCTACCTCCACCATGGTAATCATGCCAGGGGTGGGGACGCGCGGTGTGAGCTCGGCGGCATACCCCACCCCGGCCATGAGTACCAATACTGTACCAATCAATACCGTTTTTCGCATAAATGTCAGTCTCCTTTTGTCTGTCTTATCCGACCGGTTTTTCCGGGACATGACGTACCAGCAGCAAACCCAGCAGCACCCCGCTCGCGATCAAAAGCGAGGTATCCCGCACGAAGTACCAGAGCATGGGCGGGGCTTCGGAAGCGAGCGTGGCGTTGCTGAAGCAGCCGCAATGGATGTTGAGCCCGCGCACCTGGTTATAGACCAGGGCCAGGAAGAACACCCACAACAAACCATGACACCAGGCCGCGGCGCCCAGCGCCCCCACGCCGCTGATCAGGGCCAGCCCAAGCAGGAGTTCGAGCCAGGGCAGGATCAGCGCGGCCAGATTGATCACCTGGTCGGGCAGGATCTGGTAGTTATAGATCGACTTGGCAAAGGCGGCCGGGTCGATGATCTTATGCAGGCTGGCGTAGACGAACATGCCCCCCAGCCCCAGGCGCAGGACGAAGGTGATCGTCCGCGACAAGCCGATCTGCCCAAGCTCGGCATCCAGGCTCATGACGGCCCTCCCGGGGCCTCACCCCCGGCGATCGGGAAGCCGCGTTCCTTCCAGACGCTCCAGCCGTTGATGATCACCCGCACGTTCATATAGCCGGCGTCTTGCAACAAGAGGGCCAGGTCTTCACTCAGGGAACAGGTCTCCCCGTCGCAATAGGTGATCACGATGGCATCCCGCTTGGGGACTTGGCTGAAAAAGGCGCCGATGTGGGTGTGCACGTCCTCGAAAGGCAGGTTGACGGCACCGGCGATGTGGCCGGCGGCATATTCTTCCGGTGAGCGGGCGTCGACGAAGACGGCCTCGCGCGTGTCATAGAACTCGACGGCCTGCTCGACCGCTATGATCATATCCTTGCCCGTTGCGGCCTTCAGGCGCGCCGCGGGTGACCAGTCGGCCACCAGCGGCAGCGGACTGGACCGGAAATCATTGAACCCCAGAGCGAGCCCAGCGGCCAGGACCAGGAGCAGGGCCGCCTGCGCCACGGTCTGCCATATTCGGGCGCCCATGGTTGCCGCCGGCTGGTTCCTGATGAGATTCGCCAAGACCATCCGCGCCAGCCTACTTCAGCCAGGCCAGGACCTCTTCCTTGCGCGGCACCTTGCCCACCGCGCGCACCACGCCGTCCACCACCACGGCGGGCGTGCCCATGACGCCATAACTGACGATTTCCTTCAGGTCCGTGACCTTCTCCACCTGCGCATCCACGCCCGCCTCTGCCACGGCCTGCCGCACGACCTCTTCGGCCTTTTTGCATTTGGCGCATCCCGTTCCCAGTACCTTGATATTCATACCGTTCTCCTTTATGCGAAGATATATCCGTAGAGCATGCCGGCCAGCGTGGAGGAGCATATGACCAGCACCACATAGGTGGCGGTCTTTTTCGGCCCCAGCACGCTGTTGATGACCAGCATGCTGGGCAGCGAGACCGCCGGACCGGCCAGCAGCAGCGACAGTGCCGGCCCTTCACCCATGCCGGCGCCCATGAGCCCCTGCAGGATGGGCACCTCGGTCAACGTGGCGAAGTACATGAAGGCCCCGGAGATGGCGGCGAAAAAGTTGGTCCACAAAGGCCAGAGCAGCGCGATACTGTCCTGTGCCGCGCCCGGCACAATCCCGGTCAGATGAACGAAGGCCTGCGGGCTGGCCCCCACCACGGCCTCGACATACTGCGAGGGTATGAGGGCCTCGTGCCCGGGACGGCCCAGCAGGAACCCCGCCACCAAAACGCCGCCGAAGAGCAGCGGCATGATCAGGAGCGCAAAGCCATAGGTCTCGCGCACCCAGTCTTTTATTTCGTCTTTGTCGAACCAGCGCCAGAGCACCAGCGCCAGCAGCACCAAAGCGCCGATCGCCAGAGACCACTTCACGGCATAGACCACGTTCCAGAAGGCGACGGTCCCCGGCGCCCAGGTGGCGAAGATCAGGAAGGCCACCATGAGGCCGAAATAGATGATATCCTGCCACAGGGCGCGCTTGGGTTCGGGGATTGCCATCTGGATGTCGGGCAGGCGCTCCTCTTCATGCCGGCGGAAGATGGCCGCCATGAGGATACCGATGACGATGGAGAGCACCACCGCGCCCAGGCCTCGCGCGATGCCCATCTTGAGCCCCAGCACGCGCGCGGTCAGGATGATGGCCAGGACATTGATGGCCGGGCCGGAATAGAGGAAGGCCGTGGCCGGGCCGATGCCGGCCCCGCGCTGGTAGATGCCGGTGAAGAGCGGCAGGATGGTGCAGGAGCACACCGCCAGCACCGAGCCCGAGACCGAAGCCACCCCGTAGGCCAGCACCCGGTTGGCCGCGGCCCCGAAGTACTTGATGACCGAGGCCTGGCTGACAAAGACCGCGATGCCGCCTGCGATGAAGAAGGCCGGCACCAGGCAGAAGAGCACGTGCTGGCGGGCATACTCCTGCAGCATGGCGAATGATTCGAAGACGGCGCCCTGGATGCGGGTGTGTTCCAGCGGGATGAAGTAGGCCGCCACGAAGGCCAGCACGATGTAGATGAATTTCTTCCGATCACTCATTTAAAGAATCTCCTTTTGAACCACAGCCCCAGATCCACCAAACCGATCATGACCGGCACCTCGACCAGGGGACCGATCACGGTGGCAAACGCCGCCTGCGACTGGATGCCGAAGACCCCCACGGCCACGGCGATGGCGAGTTCGAAGTCGTTCGACGACCCGGTCAGGCCGAGCGTGGCGCACTGCGGATAGCCCCCTCCCAGCCGCTTGGCCAGGAAGAAGGTCACGAGATACATGATCACGAAGTAGAACAGGAGCGGCACGGCGATGCGCACCACGTCGAGCGGGATCTCCACGATGTACTTGCCCTTGAGCGAGAACATGACCACGATGGTGAACAACAGGGCCACCAGCGTGATGGGGCTGATCTTGGGGATGAAGCGCGTATGGTACCACTCCTTGTCCTTGACCCGGATGAGGGTGGCGCGGGTGATCAACCCGGCCAGGAACGGTATCCCCAGGTAGATGAAGACACTCTTGGCGATCTCCCCGATGGAGACCTCCACAATCTGGCCGGAGAGCCCGAAGAGGGGCGGCAGCTTGGTGATGAAGATCCAGGCATAGACGGAGTAGAAGAGCACCTGGAAGATGGCGTTCAAGGCCACCAGTCCGGCGGCGTACTCGGGATCGCCCTCGGACAGGTCGTTCCAGACCAGCACCATGGCGATGCAGCGCGCCAGCCCCACCAGGATCACGCCCACCATGTATCCGGGATAGTCACGCAGGAAGGCGATGGCCAGGAAGAACATCACGATCGGCCCCACGATCCAGTTCTGGACCAGACTCAGGCCCAGGATACGATAGTTGCGGAAGACCTTGTGGAACTCCTCGTACTTGACCTTTGCCAGGGGCGGATACATCATCAGGATCAACCCGATGGCGATGGGGATATTGGTCGTGCCCACGCTGAAGCGGTCCCAGAAGGCCGCCACGCCCGGATAGTCATAGCCGAGCACGACGCCGAAGGCCATGGCCAGGAAGATCCATAATGTCAGATACCGATCAAGAAATGATAAGCGTTTTAAAATTCCAGTCTGACACTCAGCACCGTTCATAGAGACACCTCACAGGATACATTTACAGACAGCCACGATCTCTTCGCCCCTGAATTGACCGTGAACTCTGCCAACGTCTTGCACTCCCCACCTACGCCTCCTGGGTGCGGCACGGCTACCGGCGCACCGTGCCGCAACAGGCCGCGACCCGCATGTGTTCATCCGCAAGTTCGCACACAGCCTGATCCACGCAGGCCAGCATGTTCAGCATGCACGGCATCTTGTTGGCATAGTAAACATTCAAGCCATCCTTGCGCGCGCTCACCAGCCCGGCATTCCTCAGCACGGCCAGGTGACGGGAGGTCATGGCCGGCTTGGCGCCGAGCATGTCCACGATCTCACCGACCGTTTTTTCTCCTTCGGCCAGCGCTTCAAAGATCCTGATGCGGTCCGGGTGGGCCAGGGCCTTGAAAATTGAGGCTTTGTATTGCGCGGCATCATCCCGCACGATCTTGTTCTTCCCGTCATGGCGGCCTGTATTCATCGCGCACCTCGATTTACTATTTTACTATTTAGTAATATAGTGCAACGTATTTGTCAACATCCTCTTTCCGATGGCACTCGGGTGAAGGGGCAGCCCGCTGGCAACGTCCTGCCGGAACGACGCGCGTGAGGGTTGATCTTTGCGGGCGTTTTTTCTATTAATGATGGGCAGAGGAGGAAGACCCCATGCAACCGACCGAAGAGCTGAAACATGAACACGACATTATCCTGCGAGTGCTCGATGCCGCTTCCTTCGAGGTGCTACGCATCAGTCAGACCTATAAGATCAACCCCGGCAAGACGGCCGCGATGCTCGATTTCTTCAAAGGCTTCGTGGACCGTTGCCACCACACCAAGGAGGAGCTGCACCTCTTTCCCATGATGGGAAGGCGCGGCCAGCCCCGTGAAACCGGCCCCCTGGCGATTATGACCGAAGAGCATATCATGGGACGCATCTATCTCAAGACCGCCGCCAAGGCCCTGACGCTGGTGGATAAGGGCGACCAGGCCTCCATCGACGAGGTCGGAGGCAACCTCGGGGCCTATGTGGATCTGCTCAAGGCCCACATCGCCAAGGAGAACACTATCCTGTTTCCCCTGGCGGACAGCATTCTTACCCCGCAAGACCAGGCCGAGCTTGAAAAGGCCTTTGCCGAGGTGGAGTCCTCCATCATCGGTCCCGAGGCGCACGAAAAATACCACCAGCTGGCGAACGAGCTCGCCCGGACGTAATTTGCGCCCGTCTTCAGGTTGACCGTATGAACGGATCCGTATTACACTGTTCGCTATCATCCGGATAAGGGGGATACATGGCGTTGCATGTGGTGGTTATGGCCGGAGGCAAGGGTGAGCGTTTATGGCCGGTTTCCCGCGCCGACAGACCGAAGCAGCTCATCAGCTTCGGCTCGGACAAAAGCCTGATCCGCGCCACGGTGGACCGCTTGCTGCCGCTGGCCGGGCCCGAACGGGTCTGCATTGTCACCGGCGCCGATATAGCGCCACAGGTGGCCGCCGAATTGCCCGACATCCCGGCATCCAATATCCTGGCCGAACCCTTCGGCCGCAATACGGCGCCCTGCATCGCTTACGCCGCGGCCTTTATCGCCGCGCGCGACCCCCAGGGCATGATGGCGGTTTTCCCCTCCGACCATGCCATCGCGGACACGGACGTCTTCCAGAAGACCGTGGCCTATGGCGCCCAGTGTCTTCATGACTTCCCCGAGCATCTGATCACCATCGGCATCGAGCCGACCCATCCCGAAACCGGGTATGGATACATAGCGCCGTCCGAGGTCATGCATTCCGGCGGCACCATGGTGCTGCGCAGGGTCGCGGCCTTTCATGAGAAGCCTGACCGGGAACGGGCCCAAAACTATATCGCCGAGGGTTTCCTGTGGAATGCCGGCATGTTCATGTGGCGCGTGGACACCATCCTGCGCGATATCAAGCGCCATGTGCCGGATCTGTCCGACAACCTCATGCGCCTAAGCGCATCGGCCTGGCAGAACAGCGATATCCTGAGCTTCTACGAAAACGCCCGGGCCGTTTCGATCGACTACGCCGTGATGGAGAAGGCAGCCAAGGTGGCGGTCATCCCGGCCGATTTCGGCTGGAACGATGTCGGCTCATGGGACGCCGTGGGCAAGCTCAAGCCCAAGGATCGGGACGGAAATACCGTTGAGGGCACTGCCTATTTCCATGAATGCCGGGACAATGTGGTCTGGGCGGGCGTTAAGCCTATTGTCTGCATCGGCATCGATAACCTGGTGGTGGCCGAAGGCGAAGAAGCCATCCTCGTCTGCCCCCGTGAGCGGTCCCAGGATGTGTCTTCCGTGCTCAAAAAGATCAGGGGCTGAACGCATCACCTACGGAAATACTCCCACCACTTTGATCTGGACGAGCGGCGGTCGTCCTGCCGGTAGTTCTTGCGGGACTGCATGAACTGCCGATACCTCTCGGGGCCTAGGATCTTGCGCAGGTTCAGGTAGTACTGGAAGCGCTCCTCGGCAAGGTCGGCGCGCACCTTCTCGATCCGCTTGAATTGCTCCCTGACCTTGGCTTCGTCCAGGTGTTCGGCCGTCATGGCTTCCTCCAGGGCCAGCCTTTCCTTCTCTATCAGCGCCCGCTGATCGATCAGGTTGCGCCGGTTGGCGAGGTAAAGCTCATCCAGCTTTTCCTGCTCCTGCTTTGAGATCCTCATTTTGGCCGCCACATCGGGCATGCGCCACCACTGCCCGGCGAGCCTCTCCTGGGCCAGGGCCGGACCGACGCCCAGCATAAGAATGAGCCCGGCGACAACGAACACCTTCCTGCTCCACATATCCATTATCCTCCACGGTTTTTTAAGAGAAGTCTTCCCCGCCGGGGGCGATGTCTTCCATGAAATCATCAGACCCTTCAGCCTCGAAGTCATCGTCAAAGGCCGCCCAGGTGTCTGGCATCGGGTTCTCCACCATCCGGTCGATCTCGATCATGAGCTTGGCGTCCGAGAGCATGTTCCGGTACACTACCTCCAGCTTGTTGCCGGGCGTGATGTTGAGGACCGGCACGGCCAGGACCAGGACCACCAGGGCGGCCGCCAGCGCCGACCCATAAGCCAGGCGCAGCCCCCATGGCCGCGCCGGCTTCAAGGCCTTGGCCTCCGGGAGCATGATCGTGGTCTGCATGGGCGGCACCATAGCCTTGGCCATATCACCCAATCCACTCAGGTCGCCGGCGAGGCGTGCGGACTGCGCGCGGCACACCGGGCATTCGGCCAGATGCGACTGCTTCTCCGGCGTCAGGCTGCCCTTGTCGATCAGGGCCATAACCAGTTCGTCCGCGGTGATATGCTCGTCTTTTTTCATGGTTCGACCCCTCGGATCAGTCCTATGAGATGTTTCTCGGCCTGGAACTTCTTGACGGCGCGGTAGAGATGGGTTTTCACCGTGCTCTCTCCCCGATTCAGCACCGCGCTGATCTCGGCGATGCCGAGATGGTCCATGAAACGCAGCTGGAACACCTCGCGCTCCAGCTTGGAGAGCTTGTGCATGAAGGTCCCAACCTCCCGCCAGAACTCCTTCTTGATCACCTGGTCCAGGACGTTCTCATTGCTGTTCTGCATGTCTTCCATCTCCGGTCCATCCTCCCGTTCGCTCGCGGGCACGAAGAAGGACAAGAACTTCTTGCGGCGATGATAATCGTTGACGCGGTTGACTGCTATCCGATAGACCCAGGGCCGGAACATGCCGGGGTCCTTGAGGGATCTCAGATTGTCGAAAACCTTCAAGAAGATCTCCTGCGTGAGGTCTTCGGCATCCATACGGTTTCCGGTACGATAATAGACCATGCGGTAGATATCCTCCCGGAACAGGCCGATCAGCTCTCCCATGGCATGCCGGTTGCCGGACCGGGCCCGCTCCACGCAGGCCGCGATATCTGGATGCGTTGCCGCTTTGCCCTGTGCCTCCGGTTCCGACGACATGATGTCTCTCTCGTATCATCTTCCGCGCCTTCTGTCTCGCTCTTTCCCGCGTCATACCCCACGGTTCATCTGGAGAGACGCACCGGAGCCGATAAAAGTCTACAATGGCCTTCGATGAACCGGTGTGTTAAGCATGCCGGATGCCCAGGTCGCGTTTGATCCCCATGCTGGCCCTGCTTTCAGCCATGCTGTTGTGGGCCAGTTCGTTTATCGCCTTGAAACTGGCTTTCCGTTCCTATGCCCCCCTGTTCGTGATTTTCGGCCGCATGGCGCTGGCCAGCGTGTGCTTTCTGTTCCTCATCAAGAAGCTCAAGGCGAGCGCCTTTCAGCTCTCCGATCTCAGGTATCTGCTCTTCCTGGCCGGATGTGAGCCGTGCCTCTATTTCATCTTCGAGTCCAAAGCCCTGGAGCTGACTACGGCCTCACAGGCCGGTATGGTCACGGCCATGCTGCCGCTCATGGTCGGCCTGTCCGCGCATGCGCTGCTCAAGGAACGGGTGAAGCTCAAGACCTATGCCGGGTTTCTGCTTGCCATCGGCGGAGTCGTGCTCTTGAGCGCCGGGGCCCAGGCAACGGATTCATCGCCCAATCCCGTGCTGGGCAACTTCCTGGAGTTCCTGGCCATGGTGTGCGCCACGGGCTATTCCATCAGCATGAAGCATTTGAGCCCCCGCTACTCTCCGCTCTTCATCACGGCCTTCCAGGCCTTTGTCGGCGGACTTTTCTTCCTTCCGCCGGTACTGGCAGATCCTGAAAATCTGCCGCGCGTTTTCGATCCGGCGGCCGCTTTCAGCATCGTCTACCTGGGGATCTTCGTGACCCTGGGGGCCTACGGCCTGTACAATTTCGGCGTGAGCCGTCTGCCCGTCAGCCAGGCTGGCGCCTATGTCAATCTCATCCCGGTCTTCACCGTGATCCTGGGCTGGATCGTCCTGGGGGAACGGTTCACCCTCATCCAGTACGCCGCCTGCGCGCTGGTGTTCATGGGGGTGCTGCTCAGCCAGGACCGCCAGTCGGTGCGGGGGCTCCCCGGCGTGCAATAGGACCTTGCCACGCCGTGGCGCTGTGCGCTGAGATCCTCCGGCTACGGAAGAATAACCTGCAAAGCGGGCTTTTCATCGCCTCATCGGCGTGCTAAGGCTGTGGCCGTGAGGATTACGAGTGGAGGCGTTTGCCGTGGCGACGGATGATCAATGGTTCCTGGTGGTGGATTTTGAGTTCACGGCCTATGCCGACACCTTCGGCAGGCCCAAGGGTTTTTTCCCGGAGATCATCGAGGAGGGCGCCGTGCAACTGCGGCCGCCGGATTATGCAGACGGCCGCACTTACGAGTCCTTTGTCAAACCGCGCTTCTTCCCCAGGCTCTCCGAGTTCTGCCGCGGCCTCGCCATTATCGAGCAGGCGGATGTCGACGCGGGGGTGGATGCCAAAGAGATGCTCGCTTCTCTGGCGCAGCTTTCCGACCCGGACAAGACCTGGTTTGCAGCCTGGGGCGACAGCGATTATACGGTACTGGCCAACCAGTGCCGGAAATACGGGCTTGCCAACCCCTTCCCTTCCGAACGCTCCATCGATTTGGCCGCCGCCTACCGGGACCTGTGCGGCCATACGCACCGCTCGCCCCTGGCCGTGGCGCTGGCGGAGAAGGGCATCGAGCAGACCGGCTATGCGCACACCGCCCTGGCCGATGCCCTGAATACGGCCGCGCTCCTGCGGCGCATGCTCTCCGACGGATGGAAGATATAAAAACAGTTTTAAGTTTTAAGTGGTTAAGTTTTAAGCAAAAATCATTTTTTAATAGTGCATGAAGTTAACATTCATATTTCCAGCGCGTCAGAACAAAGCAAACCGAGGAGCTACGACGTCGTTTTGCGAGGCGTACATAGACGTACGCCGCAGCAAGACGACGAGGAAGCGACGTGGGTATGCAAAGTTCTGACACGCAGGACCTATAATCGGCCTTCCTGTCTCAGCTTGTTCACGATCGCCAGCACCTTGTGTATCTCGGCCGTGGCGGCCTTTTCGCCTTCGAAGATCGCCTCGTTGAACTTCTCGATGTCGGTCGATCCGATGTCCTTCATGTTCGGCCGAATGACGACGTCGGCGTTTTTCAGCTGGGCCTCGATGTTCTTCATGTACATGATGTCGACCGACTTCTGCATGGTGTTCATCATCCCGCTGGGCGTCTGCTTGTTCAATCCCCCGGAGATATCCACGGCGATGACCACGTCGGCCCCGTAGCGGCGCGCCACATCCACGGCCACCGGGCTGACCACGCCGCCGTCCACATAGGTGCTGTCCCCGATCTTGACCGGCTGGAACACCCCGGGCACGCTGCAGCTGGCCTGCACGGCCATGCCGGTATTGCCCTTGCCGAAGACTGTTTCTTCCCCGGTGTTGGCGTTGGTCGCCACGGCGTAATAGGGGATCTTGAGCTTTTCGATGGGCGTGTTCTGCACATTCTGATTGATGAAGTTCGCGAGCTTCTCGCCCTTGATGACACCGCCTTTCCAGAACCTCCAGTCATAGTCGATGACCTTGTCCTTCTCCATCTTCATGGCGATGGCCTGCAGCTCGAAGGCGTTCTTGCCCGAGGCATAGAGGCTGCCGACCAGGCTGCCGGCGCTGGTACCCACCACCATATGGATGGGGACCCTGTTGGCCTCCAGAACTTTAAGCACCCCGATGTGGGCAAAGCCCTTGGATGCGCCGGCGCCCAGCACCACCGCGATCTTGGCCGGCTTGGGGGCCGGAGGCGGGAGCTGCTTGGCGGGGCAGCCCGCCAGGGCCAGGGCCGCGATACAAACCAGAAACGGGGCAAGGGATCTCAACCTCATGGTTTGGGCTGAAGCATCAACAAAGCAGCGCATATATGTTATCTACCTCCTGAATGAAAACTTTTCACCGTCACGGGCGAGCCAGTGCGGCGTGTGTTCTGGAGGTCTCTATACCCTTTGCCGGGAGGTTGTAAATAGGGCAAATATGTGGGCGACCTTCAGTCCTCCAGGCCGGTCAGCCTGGGTTCCTGCAGGAAATACTGCGAAGGCTGAATGCCGAGCTTCGAGGCATGCACGCCCCTGACGATCGACCGGAAAACGCCGTCGGCCGCATCTCTCTGATCGGCGAGATTGACCAGCTCGCCGCTGATATAGCCGCCCTTGCTGTCGGCATCCAGGAGCATGATCAATGGCAGGGTCTTCTGGGACTCGTCCGGATAGTCAATGACCAGACCGATCTCGCCGGTGTTCAGCTCCAATATGGAGCCGATGGGGTACACGCCCATCATGTTGATGAAGCTCTTGAGCAGAAGCGGATCGAAGCTCCGGCCGCGCTCGCTCCACATCTGGCATAAGGCCTCGTCAGGGCTGTAGGAACGGGGGCGATAACTCCTCTGTGCGGTCAGGGCCTCGTAGACATCCACGATCCGCAGGATCTTGCCGAAGAGGCTCAGGTGCTTCATGAAATGGGTCTGTGGGTAGCCGGTAAGATCCGGATTCAGGTGGTGCTCGAAGGGTCCCAGAATGATGCGGGATTTGAGCGAGTGCGGGGCCTGCAGCCTCAGAATCTTCCTGGTGCCGATCAGGGGGTGGCGCCGCATGGTGTCCCATTCCTCGGCGTTCAGCACGCCAGGTTTGAGCAGGATCTCCTTGGAAACACCCACCTTGCCGAGGTCATGAAAGAGCCCGCAGACGGCCAGGTGCTCCAGGAACACCTGCGACAAACCCACATAGCGCCCCAGACAGGTGGCGAAGAAGGCCACATTCACCGAATGGGTGTAGGTATAGTCGTCATAATCCCGTATGGTGGCCAGCCCCAGCATGAGGGAATAATCTTCGTGTACCAGGTCCACGATGGTCTGGGCCAGACGCCTGGCCTTGCGCACCCCGGCGACGCCTCCGGAGACCTTCTCGGCGACTTCCTTGACCACGTTCATGGCGGCCAGATAGGTATTCCAGGCCATTTCCTTGTGCTGGGGGTCCAGGTTCGTCGCCTTCTCATCCTGAACCCTGTAGAGCTCAACCCATGAAAACCCGGCCTCATCCAGCTGGGAGTTCAGCCAGTCCAAGGGCTCATCGTGTTTGATCGACTCATTGAGCAGGCGCACCAGGGTGAGGAGATTTTCCGGCCGCGTGTTCCTGAACGTGGCGAAGAGACAGAACCCGACCAGCCCGCGGCGGGAAAAATAGTCGAGCATCTCGTTAATGACGGTATAGTTGTCCCGACGGAACAGTATCCGTTCGTCCTGGATATGGAAACGTCCGCGCCAGATCCTAATGGTGATATCCTCGTCGGCCGAGATCTCGCCGATGACGCCGTTGAACTGGTTGAGGCAATCCTTGATCAATTGGTTGTTGTCCTGATGCAGTCTTACCGCATTGACGAGATGGTATAAGGCCCTGATCAACTGGGTGCCGGAGAGTTTCGGTTTAATGGCTCGGTCTGACATGGCATCACCTCACGCGAGTGCCTGCTTCACGGTGCGGCGTACATGCGGACGGTAAGAGCGCGATGCCTCTTCCAGCACCTGCTGCGCCTCCGGGATTCCCAGCAGGCGCAAGGCCATGGCGGCACCTCGCATCTGGGCCGTCTGCCGCAGGTGCAATCCCCACCGACTTCCGATCAGGGTCTGCCGCAAAAAGGCCACGGAATCGGACGAGCCGCATTGCCCCAGCGCGGTGAAGCAGGCGATCACGTGCTCGGCCTCGGTCTTCTTGAACCTGCGGCCTTTCAGATACCCAAGCAGGAGTTCTTCCGCGCCCTTGTTGCGGGAATGCCCCATGCTCTTGAGGATCAAACGGCTTAAGTGCCGGTCGGAATCGTCGATCAACGTGAAGATATGCTGGATATATTCGGGTCCCCGCTGCAGCATGACCTTGATGGCGTCCATGCGCACCCGTTCCGATTTGTGGCGCACCAGGCCCATCAGGACCTTCACGGGTTGCTCGCCCTTGAGGTTTGCCAGGACCTGCACCAGCATCTGAACGAGCTTTTCATCCGGTGACTTGATCAGGGCCTCCAAGGGCTGAATGTCCTTGGCGGCCAATGTAATCAGCGCATTCATAAGCAGCTTGCGCAGCTGCGGCGACTGCTGCTGCAGCAGGATAATCGCCAGAGTGGAGATGGCTTCCGGCTTGAGGTACGTGAAGATCTGTTTGATCTTGACGATCTCGCCCGCATCGATTTGAGGCCACACGGCCTGCAGTGGGGCGAGGCTCTGGGCGCTGGAGATGGTGAAGTAACAATCCTCGATGATCGGAACCGCCCAGCCGATTTCTTCCTGGCAGATATCGAAGACATACTCCAGGCTCTGCAGGATCTTGAGCGCGATGTCGAAGTCCTTGCGCGCGAGGGAATCCTTGAACTCCTGCTGCAAAACTTCAAGGATGATCTCGAAATTTTCCTTGTCGTGATACGCCAGCAGGCTGTCGAACAGGGCATCCAGATAGGCCGTAGGGTCCTGTCGCTCCTCCATGCGAACCATCTTCAGGATCATGCTCTCCTCTTCAGGCGTTATGATGATCTCGGATTGAGCGATGGCCGGCAGGGCCGGATATTCCGTATGAGCCGAGGTGCCGGACAGCACCGCATCGGAATCCTCGCAGGGTCCGGGATCAAAGCGCGGCCTGGCGTCCGTCTCCTGTTCCACATCCCAGAAGAGGTCGGCCACCTTGTATTTGATATGGGGAGGCTGCAGTTCCCAGATGGCGGTTACGATATCCCCATCCGGCTCCTCTGACAGTATGCTGTACTTGTTAATGATCTTTATGAAATCGTCCAGCTCCTCAGGGGAAATGCCTTCCATGAACTCCAGCCACCTGATGCCGTCACGGAACAGGAAGAGCGGCATGGTTCCGGCTTCGGTTTGTCCCAGGGCCATCACCTCACCCTTGAAGGACAGGTAATCCTTCTCTATCTCGAACTTCAGGTTTCCGAATCTGGCGATGAAGGCCATGAGCTGCGCATGCGCCTGGGCCAGCGCGTTCGCACACATGGAATGTCCCTCGGGATAGAGGGCATAGGTCTTGCGCGCATGGTGCAGGCCTGTCAGAATCCTCCGGGCTGCTTCCAATTCACCCGGGACGGGGCGATCGTTCACACCTCTGAGCGTATTATCCATCATTGCGCCCTGGCATTGTCATTTCCTCTCTTCGAAGGGCAGCGAGCGGCCGCGTGCATGCGCATGCTTTTTAGCGGACTGGGGACGTGAGCAATGAACATCGCGAACACATCAGGATAGAACATCCGGCCGCAGGGTCCAGCGCAGCCCTCACCATCATACTCATTATTCCACCATCAACCCTTCTTCGATGCTTATTTACTCTACATTCGAAAAAACGCCCCGATAACTTAATGGCATTACAGATAGAAACACACCCTGCCGTGCGCAAGGCAAGCCCTGGACACCGCATTGTCGCGTTATCCGGGCCCGATTCTGCCGCCGCAACGCCCGCGTCTCCTCGGATGCCGCCACCGTCGGCCCCTTCATCAACCCCCCGGTTCGAAGGCCGGATTGCCCAGGGGGATGATCGGAAAGCCGATCCCCGACGGGTGCCGCCATGAATTGACATCAGACCTTGGCTACCGTGACGCGGATACCGCTCAAGCGCGCCATACCGCTCAAGGGTTCGAGCGTCCCGGGGCCCGATGGGGTCAGCGCATTCACGTTCACGCCCGGGAAGGCCCGCGCCACGGTGAGGCCGCTGGGTTCATTATGGCCCCAGCCGTGCGGTATGGCGATCACCCCCGGCATGATCTCATCGCTGACGCGGGCCGGCAGTCGTATGGACCCCGTTTCGCTGGCGACCTCGATGGCATCGCCGTCGGCGATACCGCCGAGACGGGATGCATCCTCGGGATGGATGGTGGCGGCGTTGGTGCGCTCGCGCTCCATGAAGCTCGGCACGTTGTGGAGCCAGGAATTGTGCGTGCGGCGCTGACGCTGGCCGATGAGCTTGAACCCGGTATAGTCCGCCTCGGCGCGGAAGAACTCCTCCATCCGGGGGAGCTGCGCTATGCATTCAGGCGGCGCCAGGAAGGCCTTTTTGTCCGGGGTCAGGATGCGTTTTTTAAAAAACCGCCCGATACGGTGCTCGCCGAGCACAAGCCCCTGCGGGCTTTCCTTGAGCTTGCGCCAGGACACACCGCCCATGAGCAGCATAGCGCGCAGCAGCATGAGCGGGTTGAAGCTCAAGGGCTGTGAGCGGCCGAGCCTCTTCCCCAGAAGGTCCAGCGGCTTGACCACCAGCGACAGCGCGGGGATGCCCAGGGGGTGGTAGCCGGCCGCCAGGAGCACCTCGTGCAGCATCACCCACAGGTCCTTGCGTTCGCCTTCAGGCTTCACCATGGCGTCGGTATAATTGAGATAGCGCTTCTGCGGGTTGAACATCATGCCGCTCACGGCCATGTCCCAGTGCTCGTACATGTCCGTGCTGGGCAGGACATAGTGCGCCTTGCCGCCGGTCTCGTTCACGTAGAGATCCATGCACACGAGCAGGTCGAGCTCGCCCAGGGCCCGCCGCATCTTCGCGGTGTCGGGCACGGTCATCAACGGGTTGCCGCTCACCACGATGAGCGCCTTGAGCTGCCCTTCGCCGGGGGTCAGGATCTCGTCGGCCATGATGCCGGCCGGCATGGTCCCCATGACATCCGGATATCCGCCGATGCGCGAGGTGTATCTCGGCGCGTTGCGGTTCGCGAGCCGCATGGCCCGGGCCGCATCGATGAGTCCCTCGGGAAAGATCAGCGAACCACGGCGGTCGAAGCGGCCGGTGATGATGTTGAGGCAATGCACCAGCCAGTAGCCCACGGTCCCGAACGAGCCCATGTTCACGCCCACGCTGGAGTGCACGCAGGCATTTCCGGCCCGGGCGAAATCACGGGCCAGTTGGGTGATGAGGCCCGCCGGCATGCCGGTGACCTTTGCGACGCGTTCAGGGGTGAAGCCGTCTACGAAGTCACACAGCTCTGCGAACCCACGGGTATGGCGCCGCACGGTTGCGTCATCATACAGTCGCTCGCTGATGATCACGCGCAGCATACTTGCCAACAGGAAAACGTCCGTATCCGGGCGGATGAAATGATGCTCCCCCACGAGTTCCGCGGTCTCGCTGCGGCGGGGGTCGATGATGATCACGCGGCCGCCGCGCTTGACGATCGCCTTCAGGCGCTGCTCGGAACGGGTGAGCGATATGAAGCTCATCTTGCTCACCGCCGGGTTAGACCCGATCAGGAGCAGAAAGTCCATACGGTCGATGTCCGGCACCGGCTGCAGCACCGGCGAACCCAGGACCATCTCCGAGGCCACGAACTTGTTGTTGCAGTCCTGCGACCCGGCGGAAAAGATATTGCGCGAGCCGAGCGACTTCATCGCCATCTGGAGGTACATCGACAAGGCGGAGTCGAAGGCCACCGGGTTGCCGAAGTACATCCCCACGCTGTGCTTGCCGTGGCGCTTGCGGATCTCTGCCAGACGCCTGCCGATATCGCGCAGGGCTTCATCCCAGCTCACGCGCTCGAACCCGTCACCAGTGCGGCGGAGCGGATAGCGAATGCGGTCGGGATCATGGTGGATGTCGAGCGTGGCCATGCCGCGCTCGCAGGCATAGCCCTTCGAAATGGGGTGCTCCCTGTCGCCGGAAAGCTTCGTGATCCGGCCCTCCTCCAGCGTGGCCACCAGCCCGCAATTGGGTTCGCAGATCCGGCAATAGGTATGCTTCTTCTCGTACATTGCATCCTCCTTCTTCGCATGGCCGGAGAACCGGTTGTATATCTCGCGGTTTTTATGAAACCTTTCAACATGGCCCGGCCGTGCCCCCCTGCATGCACAGCCAAGGGAAAAGGACGAGCCACAAAGAAGCCTACTTAGTTATTGGTAACTAACTTGGAGCGGATTGTCAACTTCCGAAAAGATCATTCACCGGGTTGCCGTGCGTCAACCCGGACGGATTCCGCCCTGACCCCGGCCGTCCGGGGCTGCCGGTCCCAAGACCTGGGAAAGCGGGCTGGCGCGACCCTGGCGGTCAGGCCTGGCTTTCTTGTCCATCCGATCCTACTCTATATAGCAAACATATGACAGGAGCTAAGGAGTGCGCCATGAAACCACCATCCTTGCATGCCGTAGGGGTGTTGATCAGCGCGGCGTGGCTGTTCCTGACGCCCTTACCCGGCATGTCACAGCCTGATCAGACCGCCCCGCAAACGCCGCAGTACGAACGGGCGTGGGTACGGGAAGGCACGTTCGCTGTCAAGCTGGCCGCAGCGCTGAAGATCTTGAACACCGACAACGAGGCCGAGGCCATGCGCGAACTCAGCTGGTTCAAGGTTGAGCCCCGGGGCGGCTGGATCGCCGAC
>JAKQBR010000267.1 GCA_029574005.1 Deltaproteobacteria bacterium
ACTGGCGGCATAGAACAGGCACATGCCGATGATCGGCCCCACCTTGGTGAACCCCTCGGAGAGTTTCATGCAGGTGGTGCCGATAACCTCGCATACGATTGCGGCAAGAAGAATAATCCAGCTCATACCCTCTCCCTTGTCCCGGCTTGAGATAAGACCCGCAGCACCTGGGCGATATCGTCGATCCGGCCGACGGTGCGGATGCCATTGCGGTTGAGATCGGCCACCACCTGGCTTTCCCAAATCGAGAAGGGGTTGCCGATCATGACCGGGCGTCCATAACGCCGCTCCAGCTGGTGGTATCCGTCGATAACCTGCTTTTCGATCTCCATGAAGATGCGGGCGCCATCGCCGGTGTCCGGCCCCAGCATGCCCGGGCGGCCTAGCCCGTGCAGGACCAGGGCGTCAACCTCGCCGGACGCCAGCATGATCTCGCCGATCGCCACCATGGCCTTGACATCCAGGTAAAGGCCGGAGGCGCCGATATCCACCGGATTGCGCGTCGAGGCCCGCGAAGGCATGCCCAAGGCGCGCAAGGATGACTGGAGGGGTGCGCTCAATTCCGGGACACAGAGCCCGGCCTCTTCGACGGCGTCGCTCAGGACCACGCCCCATGAACCTCCCATGGTGGCTATGCCCACGCGCTTACCCGTCATGGGAGGATGTTCGATCAGGGCATGCCCTAAGGGCAGCAGTATCTCCATGCAGGGCGCCACGATCAGTCCCGCCTGAGCCAGCACGCCTTCGAAAAGGGCCTTGCGGCCGGCCAATGCGCCTGTATGGCTGGCGGCTGCGCGCGCACCCCCCTCGGTCCTGCCGGCCTTGTAGACGACCACGGGTTTGGTCCGGCTTACCCGCGAGGCCACCTCGAGGAAACGTCGCCCCTCCCTGATGGTCTCCAAATACATGAGGATGGCCTTGACCTCGGGGTCGGTTCCGAAATATTCCAGAAAATCAGTGACATTCAGGTCGCATTCGTTCCCGGTATGGATGAATTGCCCGACGCCCATGCCGCGCGGAAAGCCCAGGGCCAGGATGTCGTAGAAGGCATATCCGCCCTGACAGACCGCGGCCAATGGCGTAGGGTGGAGGTGCCTCGCCGGCGAGGCCGCGGCATTGAATCCGGCGTGCAGGTTCATGGTGCCGCTCACGTTCGGCCCCAGCAGGCGCATGTCGTAGCGCCGCGCCAGACGTTTGAGTGTCTCTTCCCGTCGGTGGCCGTCCGTTTCCGCCTCGGCATACCCGGCCGTGATGATGGTGACGCCCTTGACGCGCTTTTCGCCGCAGTCGTGGATGGATGCCTCCACATGCTCCGCCGGTATGGTGAGGATGGCAAGCTCAACCGGGTCGGGGATATCACGCACATTGCGGTAGGCCTGGAAGCCGTAAACCGATCCGCCCTTGGGATTGACGGGATGGATTCTGCCTTTATAGCCCCATGACAAGAGACCGCTCATGATGAAGGAACCCCATGAACCCGGACGCTCGGTCGCACCGATGACGGCCACGGATGCGGGTTTTAAAAAGCAGGACAGATCCATACCATCTCCTTGATTTCAAGGGAGATAGCAGGTATCCCGCGCGGGATCAATGAAAAACGGTCCTTTGGGGCGGCGATACGGCTCAGCGGATGCGGGCGATCAGCGGTAGCGCTCGCGACCGGCATAATAGCGGTCCTTGTCGCTGTACATGCGCCTGTCCGCCTCCTTGAAGACCTCTTCCGTTGGCACCTCGTCCGAGGCAGATACCCCGATGCTGATGCGGATCGGTACGAGGAGCTCGCGGCCGTCTTTATGCCTGCAGAGCATGGAGAGGTGCTCCTCGAAATTTCTCAAGCGCTGGACTACGCCCTCGGCCTGGACCAGGGTGGTGGACGGCATCAAGGCCGCGAACTCGTCCCCGCCGATCCTGGCGGCGATGTCGGTCTTACGGCAGACCTCTTTGAGCAGGTGCGCGACGCGGACGATCATCTCATCCCCGCGCTCATGGCCGTAATAGTCGTTGACCGCCTTGAGCTCGTTGACATCGATCATGATGATGGCGAAGGGGATATGGTAGCGGTTGGCGTTGGCGATGGCCTGCATGTGCTCCTGGTCGAAGAAGCTGCGGTTATACACGCCGGTAAGGCCGTCCATGCTGGCCATCTTTTCCAGTTCGCGCATCAGAAGCTTGCTCTGCGTCACGGCCGAGAGCTGGCCCAGGAAGACCGATATGACCTCGTGCGAGGTCTGATCCAGGGTGCCTTTGATGATCAGCTTGCCCAGGACCCGCTGCGTGCTGAGCATCATGGGCAGCACCGTCCAATGCGGAATCTCCTCGGGTATGCGTGTATCCTTCAGCACGCCTTTCACGAGCAGATCGCTGCGCAGGATGCCGTCGATGTCGTCATCCAGAAGCATCTCGCGGTTCGCCAGGATGATGTCCCGCTCTTTCTCATCGATGCCGACGAAGGCGATGCTCTCGATGATGTCCGAGCGGGCGCCTTCCAGGATGATGCCGAACCCGAGTTCGGGGAACAGGGCGTGGATCTGATCGAGGGTGAAGCTGAAGAGTGTGTCCAGCTTCCAGATCTGGTGGATCTGCGTGCTGGTTTCGAGCAGCGAGCGGAAGATCTCGTTCTGACGGGTGATGATGGTGTTGCTCTCGGTGATCTCCTTCTCCTTGATCAGGGAATCGATCAGGGCCGTATTGAGGTCTTCGGTGCGCCGTTCGACCTCGTTTTCCAGGCCTTCCAAGAGTCGTGCGTTCTCGATGCTCGGTCCCAGCACGGGGCCGAGGTTGCGCATGACCTCGTGCTCTTCGCGGTGGAAGGGCAGACCACTGATCTTGCCGCCCAGCACGATGAGCGCCGTGAGCCTGTCCTGCGCATGGATCGGGATCATGAGTTCCGCCTGCGCAAACCATTCCTCCGGCGTGATATCATGGCTATGGATCCACTCATCCAAAAGGTCTTGCGTGATGACGGAAGTATGCTGCCGGCAGAACCGGAAGACAGGATGCTCGGGATCGATCGCCACCGGGCGGTCTTCTTCGATTCCGTGTCCGGAGGAAAATATGCCTGAGAAATAGGCGGGGT
>JAKQBR010000284.1 GCA_029574005.1 Deltaproteobacteria bacterium
GCATGGCAAACAGCAGCACGGCGGCGATGAACATGGTCAGGGCCGCCAGGGCGAAGGTGTGGTGAAAGGTGAAACCCAGGTACTTGAAGCCGACAAAGACCAGGAAGCTCCCCAGGATGGCCGCCAGGTTGCGCACGGCGTTCAGCTGTCCCAGCCGGCGGCCGGCCCGGCCTTCGCGGGCGAGCTCCATGCCGATGCTGGAGTACAGAGGCAGAAACAGGTGCTGCCCCAGGCTGTAGATGAACAGCCAGACGACCATGATGCCGTAGGACGGTGCCGCGAACCCGATCAGGGCGGTGCCGATGGCGCCCAGGACCATGGCCAGGGCGCCCAGGCGCCGGCTGCACAGGAACCACAACAGGGCCGAGACGAAGACCACCATGAGGCCCGGGATTTCGCGCGGAAATTCGAGGAAGGCGCGTTCGAAGCCGTTCAAGGCATAGCGCTCGTCCAGGAAGTTGTTGAAGGTCGCCTCCACGATGCTGAACCCCATGCCCATGGCCAGGATAGCGGTGACGAACAACCTGAGCTCGCGGGGTATGCGCTGCATGCGTGTCGCCAACATGGCATTGGCCTTAGCAATTCATGGCAGGCCTGTCAATTGCGGCGGCGAATGCGGGCGTCCCGGGGGTATGTTCGCCTCCGGATGCGGCTAGGGCTTGGCGGCCGGCAGGAAGATGCTGACCGTGGTGCCGACACCTAGCGTTGATTCCAGCCGGATGTCGCCGCCGTGCTTTTTGACGATCGAATAGCATATGGAGAGCCCCAGGCCCATGCCCTTCTGAGAGCCCAGTTCCTTGGTCGTAAAGTACGGATCGAAGACCTTGGGCAGGAGTTCGGCCGGGATGCCTTGACCGGAATCCCGGATGAGGATGCGAATGTATTCGCCCGGGGGCAGGGATGCGGTGTTATCGGCATCGAGCACGGCATTGCCGAGCTCGATGCCCAGCGCGCCGTTGTCATGCATGGCCTCGCGGGCATTGATCACCACATTCTGGATGACCTGGCGCATCTGGTCTTTGTCGATGAAAACCGGGTGAAGGTCCTGCGGCAGGGTGTAGTCGGGCTTGAGTTTCGAGCCGCTCAACGAGAACTTGACCGTCTGGGTGATCAGGTCGCGGATATCCGTGACCTTGCGCAGCGGCATGCCGCCCCGCGAGAAGGTGATGAGCTGCTTGGTGAGGTCGCGCGCACTGAGTGCCGCTTTCTCGGCCTTTTCGACCAGGGCGAAGGCCTGCTCGGTTTTGGGTATGGAGCTCTTGCACAGTCCGATATAGCCGAGGATGGCGGTCAGGAGGTTGTTGTAGTCATGGGCGATGCCGCCCGCCAAGGTACCGATGGAGTCGAGCTTCTGGACCTTGGCCAGTTCGTCTTCCAGACGCTTGCGTTCGGTGATTTCGCGCGAGACGCCGCGATATCCGGTTATGGCATGGTCGCCGCCCACGACGGGCAGGATGCTCGATTCCAGGATTATGGCGCGGCCGTCGGCCTGGATGATGGTGTGTTCGAAATTATTCACTGCGCGGCCGTGTTCCAGTTGTTTGCGCACCGCGTTCCATACCCGCTTGAACTCGCCGCGCGACATGAAATCCAGGGCCGGTTTGTTCAGCACCTCGCCGGGATCGTAGCCCAGGAAGTCATGGGCCTTGGGGCTGGCATAGGTGAACGACCACTCCGCGTTCACCTCCCAGAAGAATTCGTTCGTGCTTTCGACCAGGTCCCGATAGCGCTGGGAGGCTTTTCTGATCTCGGCCTCGGCGTGTTTGCGCTCGGAGATGTCGTGTGCCGTTATGACGACGCCGTTGATGCCCGGATAGTCAAGCAGGTTCTTGCCGATGGCCTCGAGGTACGCCCAGGTCCCATCGGCCTTGGCGAACCGGAACTCGCTCGGTGTGCCTTCTCTCCGGTTTGCATACACATCCCGAAGGTCGTTTTGGATGCCGGGCAAGTCCTGGGGATGGATGAATTCCTTGGGCGAACGCCCCAGCAGCAGGCCCTGTGGATAGCCCAGGATGCGCTCGATGGATGGGGTTTCGTAGCTTATCAGGCCGTCCTTATCCAGGATCACGATCAGGTCCGAGGAGTTCTGGATCAGGGAGCGGAAGCGCGCCTCGCTCTCTCGCAGGGCGATCTCGGCCTGCGTGCGCGCCGTTATATCGATGTAGGTGCCTTCATGGTAGAGGATCTGGCCTTGGGCGTCGTTCACGGTGTGGCTGTTGATCGATATCCAGAATGTGCTCTTGTCCTTGCGATAGACCTGAACCTCGTATCCGTCGACCCGGCCCCATTTTTTGAGCATCGAGAGCAGACGGACGCGGTCTTGGGGATTGACATAGAGCTGCCGGCCGATATCCGTGACCAGGGTGATCATTTCCTGGGGCGATGCGTATCCGAACATCCTGGCCGTGGCGGGGTTCACGCTCAGATAGCGCCCCCCCAGGGGTGGACTGGAAAATACCTTCCAGGGCGTTTTCGAAGATCAGACGGTATTTCTCTTCGCTCAAGCGCAGTGCGGCCTCGACCTCCTTGCGCTCCGAGATGTCGCTGACGATATGTACCCCGGCTCGCATGCGGCCCTCATCGTCGTGGATGGGATCGACCGTGATGTGGTAGGTATGCTCTCCGATCTTCATATCCAGACCCGTGCGCCGTCCCGTTTGTACCGCGATTACGTTCGGACATTCGGGGATGGGGGCCTTGGCGCCGTGGAGAAGTTCGTAGCAGAGTCGTCCAAGGATCTCGGGCAGCGGTTTGCCGATCAGCGTCTGCATGGCGCGGTTGCACTCCAGGACGTTGCCTTCCGGATCGATCAGGGCCACGGCGTCGTGCATGGCGTCGAAGGTAGCGCTCCATGCGAGCGACGCCTGGCGCAGGTCCTCTTCATGGCGTCTTCGCTCGGTGATGTCCATGAAGGTCTCGACGATCCATTCCATATCGCCCCGGGGGTCAAAGAGCGGTTCGGCGCTGACCAGCACCCAGGTGATCTCCGGCCGCTCGGGACTCAGGATGCCGAGTTCCATGCCATGCAGCGCCTGTCTGGTTTTCAGGACGCGGTTGACCGGGTACTCATCCACGCTCAAGGGACTGGCGTCGCCCTTCAAGAATCGCCACGCCGGATCAAAGGCTGATTTGCCGTGCATCCGGCGTGCATTCAAGCCCAGCAGGTCCTGGGCGGATTGGTTGCTCATCACGATGCGCGTGTTCACGTCATGGACCACCACGGCGGCCTGAATACTGTTGAGCAGGGCCCGGACGAAACGATTCCTGCCCAGGGCGGGTGCCCGCCGTACGCGTGGCGTATCATCGTTGTCCGGCGTGAAAGCCCGCGCCATGGCCTTGAGGTGCTTCTGGACCTGGGCCTTGGACAAGACCGGCAGTTGCTCCAGCGCGGAGGTGTAGCCCAACCCGCCCATGCCATGACGCTCAGCTTGGGAACACAGTTGCGCCAGGAGCTTGCCGCGCGGTTTGGCATTCAGGAACTGGCCGATCGTGAGCTCCGCGACGACGCGGCCGCGGGCCATGATCGGGAGCACGGCCTCGCCGAGCCCCAAGGGACAGTGGGCCATGACCGTGGGGCCGCCGGGCTCGGAGTCGTGCCTCATCGCCTTCCTGGCCTTCCTGCAGCGCGATGAGGCTGATCTGCTCAGGGACTGGAAGGATCGGCAGATCCCTTGCCACCCCGAGGAAACGATGATCTCTCCCTCAGGCGTCGAGAGCGCGATGGAGATCCCGGTGGAACGATGCAGGTCATCGGCAAGCTCCTGGAGTCTCTTCGCATCCTTCGGTAGAGTGGCGCCCATATCCATCTTCGGGGATCTTTCGCATGCACCCTCAAGCGTGGTATACCATGCTAAGCATATAAATAAGGGTCGATCCAGGAAAGGGAAGAGGGTGAATGGGTGATGGATCAAGATTCCGTGTGCGATGTATTGGTGATCGGCCGGGCCTGCGTGGACTATCTCGCGGTGGTGGAAGATTTCCCGGTGGAGGACAGCAAGGTCATGCTGCTCGAACGTGTCAAGGAAGGCGGCGGACAGGGGACGAACACGGCCTGCTGCTGCGCCCGGCTGGGCGCCTCGGTGCGGTATGTCGGCACGGTGGGCGATGACGACGAAGGCAGGTTCTGCCTGAGCAGACTGGCCGACTTCGGTGTCGACACCGCCGATGTGCGCCGCCTTAAAGATAAGCGTACGCCCGTGGCCTACATCGTGATTACGCGCGCAAGCGGCAGGCGCACGATCATCTACGAGCCGTCACCGCCAGGCGCCATTGTCCTGGACGAGGCCCTTGAGGCGCTGATCGCCAGCGCGCGCGTGGTGCTGCTCGATCCCTCGGTCACCCACCTGGCCTCTGCCATCAAGGGAATGGGGCGTCGCGGCGCCATCGTGTACGACTGCGAGCGCTGGAAGGACGGCATGCGTGACATGATGGCCCTGGCCGATTACTTCATCCCTGCGTATCCTTTCCTGGGCGATCCGGTCCTGGCGCTCTCCGGAGATACCATCGCCCAGCGGATGCGCGGCTTGTCCTCGCAGATCGCGGGACAGCTGATCGTCACTCATGGGGAAGACGGGGCCTATTACCTGCACGACGGGATTCTCTACCAGGTCCGGCCGCCCGAGGCCCTCATCCGCGACACCACCGGCGCCGGAGACAATTTCCATGCCGCGTTCGCCTTCGCGCTCATACGGGATTTCGATCTGCATGCGGCCGTGCGGTTCGCCGTGGCCGTGGCGACGCTTTCCTGCCGCGCCTATGGCGGACGAGCCGGTCTCCCGGACTTCGAGGAGGCACGCGAGGTCATGGAGAGGCTGGAGTCACGGAGGCTTGTATGATACAAGGCGAGCAGATATGGTGACAAAGCAGGCGATCATCGATGAGGCCTTGCGGCTGGGCTTCGAGGATGTGGGCTTCACCACGGCCGAACCCTTTGAATCGCACAGGTTCTATCTCCAGGAACACGCCGAAGAATACGCCTGGGCCGAGTCGGCCGGCTTGAGTCTTCTTGAGGGTACCAATCCCCGGGCCATATTTCCAAAGGCCCAAACCATCATCGTGCTCCTGGAAAACTACTGCCGCCAGTCATTTCCGACGCCGCTCGTGAATCATTTCGGCCGCTGCTACCTGGACGACGACCGCATCACCAGGGACGGACTGTCGCTGAAGATCAAGGCCTTTCGGGGGTTTCTGCGGGAGAACGCCATCGACTCCAGGGTGCCGTTCAATCTGCCGCACCGTCTGGCCGCCGCTCGGGCCGGACTCGGCACCTTGGGCAAGAACTGCCTGTTCTATGCCGGCCGCGTGGCGGCCGGCAGCTCATGGGTGCTGCCCATCACCGTGGTGGTGGACCGCGCCTTTGAGGCCGATGAGGCCACCATCGGCATGGGCTGTCCGACCTGGTGTCGAGGCGCCTGCGTGGCGGCCTGCCCTACCCAGGCGCTCAAAGGCGGCGGGAGGATCGATCCGCGCCGCTGTATATCCTACCTTTCGTATTTCGGGCAGGGCCTGACGCCCCTGAAGCTGCGCGCGCCCATGGGCCTGTACGTCTACGGTTGCGACCGCTGCCAGCTTGTATGCCCGCGCAACGCCCCTTGGCTGGCACGGAATCTGCCCGTCAACCAGCGCGTGGCCGCCATGGCCCCGGACTTTGACCTGGCGCGCCTGCTGCGTATGGACGTCGATTACTTCCAGGAACGCATCTGGCCGCACATGTTCTATGTGGGCACTCGTGACATGTGGCGCTGGCGCATGAACGCCGCGCGGGCCATGGGCAATACCCTTGACCCGGCCTACATCCCGGAGCTGGCGCAGGCCTTCGCGGCCGAAAAAGACGAGCGCGTGCAGGCCATGATCGCCTGGGCCCTGGGCCGCATCGGCGGCAATGAGGCGCTTAGCGCGCTGCAGGGCCTAGGGCCAGGCGTCTCGGAAACCGTCAGCCGGGAGATAAACCAAGCGCTGCAAGAACTTAAATGAGGCTGGTGGAGAAGTAACGTTCGGCGCGGTCAGGCAGGACCGTGGCGATGATCTTGTCCTTTCCATGCTTGGCCGCCGTCTGCATGCAGGCCCAGACATTGGCGCCCGACGATATGCCCACCAACAGCCCGGCCCTTGATGCAAGCAGGCGGCTCGTGTTGATGGCATCCTCATCCGCAACCTCGACGACTTCGTCCACGAGCGAGGTGTCGAGGACGGGCGGGATGAAGCCGTCGCCGATGCCCTCGATGCGGTGCAGGCCCGGTTCATGTCCTAGGAGCGCCGAGACGTTCTTGGGCTCCACCGCGATGATGATGGTGTTTGGATTGCGCTCTTTCAGGAACTTGCCGACGCCCTGCAGGGTGCCGCCGCTGCCGAGGCCGGAGATGAAGATGTCCACATGATGGTTCAGCTGGGTCCAGATCTCGGGTCCGGTGGTGAGATAGTGGGCCAGCGGATTGTTGGGATTCTCGAACTGCTGGGGCACATAGACGTTTTTTCGGGTATTTTTGATCTCTTGGATGACCCGGATGCAGCCCGCGAGACTCTCTTTGGCCGGCGTGAGGATGAGCTCGGCGCCAAGGGCCTTGATGATCTTTTTGCGCTCCTCGCTCATGTTCTCGGGCATGACCACGATCACAGGGTGGCCCATGATGCCCCCGACCAGGGCCATCCCGATGCCGGTGTTCCCGGACGTGGGCTCGGCAATGATATCCCCTTCCTTGAGCGCGCCTGAGCGTTTGGCTTCCTCCAGCATGAAGAGCGCCACCCGGTCTTTGATGCTGCCGCCGGGATTCAGGTGCTCGGCCTTGGCAAAGATATCGGCGGCCAGGACATTCTTCAGGCACACCATGGGGGTATTGCCGATCTGATCAAGGACATTTTTCGAATACATATGCTATACTCCTAAAGTCTTCATTGTTCCGTATAACGTTACGACGATCTTTCGAAGAACTTGAATAAGTCTCTCCTCTGAGCACTCGTCAGACCGTGATGATGGCCATCGCTGTATAAGATATCGATCGAGCAAGCTGTCTCCAACAGTGAATTATTGGCTATAAAGAGATGATTTTGTCAATAGATCATTAATCGAATTACTGCATGATCCTTTGGATCCCGGCATAGGCGAACAGTCCGGCGAAGCATGCCAGGAAGAGCGCGCAGAAGCCGATGAGGCCGCGATAGACGCGCGTGGTCAGGATGCGGCGTCCCTTTGCGACCAGCACCGAGATCAGGGTGTACCAGACGAAGTCGCCGCTGATGTGGCCGAGGAAGAAGGCCGCGATCCCTGGTATGCCCAGGGACTTGCAGCTCATGAGATAGCCCAGTCCGATGGTGGCCCACCAGATGGTCCAGTAGGGGTTGGAAACGCTCATGAGGATGCCGGTGGATATGAGGGGGCCTGAGCGGTCACGGTGCGCATCCCAGTCGATGGTTAGGTGTGGCAGGGCCCGGAACATGCCGGTTGCCATCCAGGCCAGGATCGCGGAGCCCGTCAGGGCAATGATCACGAAGACCGCCTCAAGCTTTAATAACGGCGCCAGTCCGATGAGCAGGGCCGCCAACATGAGGAGCTCCAGCAACGCATGGCCCAGGATCAGAAGCGGGCCGGTCAGCGCCCCGCGTTTGGCGCTTTCGCTGATGGTGGCGGTCAGGAGCGGACCCGGCATCATGGCGCCGGAGAAGGCCAGCATGAACGAGGTGAAGAACACCGTGGCGGGTGAAAGCATCCTCACCTCATACCATAATCTTCTAGACCGTGATAGCGTCGGTCATGAGGGTCTCCACATCCAGGGCATTGGACATGAGCTCGCCCACGGCCTTGGAGAAGCGCGCGGGATTCTCCACCTTGCCGCCCGCGGCGATGACGGCCATATCGTAGAGCAGGAGGCTGTAATCTTTGAGGACCGGGTCCTCCTTGTCCTTGGTGTAGAGCGTGCGCATTTTCACCAGCACGGGATGTCCGGTATTGAGCTCCAGATCGCGTTTGATCTCGGGCACCTTCTGGCCGAAAGACTTGAGCATCTTTTCCAGGTAGCCGCTCAGCTGGTAGGTGTCTCCGGACAGGCAGGCCACCGAGTCCGTGAGATGGGTTGATGCCCTGACCTCGCGGATGGAGTCCTTGAGCTCCTCCTTGATGAGGGCGAACAGCGGGGCGAAGCTGTCCTTGGTCTTTTCGTCGATGTCCACCAGGTTGAGGTCGCCCTTCTCGGCGCTCTTGAAGGCCTTGCCCTCATAGGTGCCCAGGGTCTGCGCCACCCATTCGTCCACCGGTTCGGTCATGAGCAGCACCTCGATGTCCTTTTCCTTGAGCCGTTCCAAGTGCGGGCTGTTGATGAGCGTGGCTGTGTCTTCGCCGCTGATATAATAGATGGAGTCCTGGTCTGAGTGCATGCGGCTGACATACTCGTCCAACGGGATCAGCGCGTCGCCGGACTTGCTGGTGCGGTAGCGCAGGAGCTTGGAGAGCTTCTCGCGGTTCTCGTAGTCGTGCTGGATGCCGACCTTGAGCATCTGGCCGAACTCCTTGAAGAAGGCGTCATACTTGTCCTTGTCCATGCCGGAGAGCAGCTCGATGACGCGCTTGACCAGGTTCTTGCGGATATTGCGCACCAGCGGGTCGTGCTGCAGGATCTCGCGGCTGACGTTCAGGTTCAGATCGGGCGCGTCCACCACGCCCTGAATGAAGCCCAGATATTCGGGCAGCAGGTCCTGGCAGTCGTCCATGATGAAGACACGCTTGCAGTACAGGTGTACGCCGTGCTTGCGGCCCGGCCGGAAGTAATCGAAGGGGGTATGGGCCGGGATGAACAAGAGCGCGTCGTATTCGGTCGTGCCCTCGAAGTGCATGTGCAGCCGCGTCAGCGGCGGGTTCCAGTCATGGCTGATATGCTTGTAGAACTCGTTGTACTCATCGTCCGTGACCTCGTCCTTGTTCTTGGTCCAGATGGCCTTCATGGAGTTGAGCGTCTCTCCGTCCAGGATAATGGGGTAGCTCACGAAGTCCGAGTGCCGCTTGACGATCCCCTTGATGACGCCGGCGTCGCAGAAGTCCTGGCCGCCCTCTTCGGCCTCTTTAAGCTCAAGGGTAACGACCGTGCCGCGCGAGGGCTTCTCGGTCTCTTCGACACTGTAGGCCCCGTCGCCGGAGGATTCCCATTTGGTGGCCAGGGTTGATCCTGCCGCGCGCGTGATGAGGGTCACCTTGGAGGCCACCATGAAGGCGCTGTAGAACCCGACGCCGAACTGGCCGATCAGCTCCGGCCTGACCAGGCCTTTGTTCTGTTCCATCGCCTGGAGAAAGGCCGATGTGCCGCTCTTGGCGATGGTGCCGATGTTCTCGATCACCTCGTCATGGCTCATGCCGATGCCGTTGTCGCTGATGCTGATGGTGCGGGCCTGTTTGTCGAGAGCGATCTCGATCTTGAACTCGGGGTCGCCTTCCAGCAGACCCGGCTCCAGCTGAGATTTGAAACGCAGCTTATCGATGGCGTCCGAGGCGTTCGAGACCAGCTCGCGCAGGAAGATTTCCTTGTGGGAATACAGGGAGTGTATGATCAGATTGAGGAGCTGCTGCACCTCGGTCTTGAATTCGTGGACCTCGCGTTTGCTTTCCATGAAGCCTCCTTAAAGATAAAAAATATGTGTTTCTTTAGTGCGTTCTCGGGCACTTTTCAAGTGCCGCCTGTGCCTGGCGGCGGCCATACTTGCCTTTTGGATCTTTTTAGGCTATCAGGCTGGAAATATCATGGGGGCTTTTAAGGGGAGGGTGCCGGCTTGAATTTCTATCCATGCATGAAGCATACGGTCATCCGCAAGACCGTGCGCGCCTTCGCCGAGACCGAACTCGGCGCAATCGCCCATGAGATCGACCAGGACGCGCGCTTTCCCTGGGAGGTGATCGAGAAGATGCGGCCGCTCAACTTCTTCGGCCTGCAGACGCCCAAGGAATACGGCGGCGCGGACCTGGACAGCATCAGCTATGCCATCACCATCGAGGAGCTCTCGCGCGTATGCGCCGCCGTAGGCCTGTGTGTGACCGTGCACAACAGCGTCGGGCTCCATCCCATCCTCACATTCGGGACCGAAGAACAGAAGCGACGCTTCCTGCCGCGCCTGGCAAGCGGCGAGATCATCGGCGGGTTCTGCATCACCGAGGCCAATGCCGGCAGCGATGCCGGCGGGGTCGAGACGCATGCGGTCAAGGACGCCGACGGCTACATCATCAACGGCACCAAGATCTTCGTTACCAACGGCGCCATCTGCGGGGCGCCCCTGATCTTTGCCATCACCAATCCCAAGAGCGCCAAGAAGGGCGCCAGCGTCTTCATCGTTGAAAAGACCACCCCCGGATTCTCCGTGGGTGAGATCGAGGACCTGTGCGGCATGCGCGCCAACCCGGTGTCCTCGCTCTTCCTGGAGGACTGCCGCGTGCCCGAAGAAAATCTCCTGGGCAAGGTCGGCGACGGGCTCAAGATCGGTCTTGCCACCCTGGATACGGGGCGCTTGGGCATTGCGGCCCAGGCCTTAGGCATTGCCCAGGCCGCCTTCGAGGCCAGCGTGCGCTATTCCAAGGAGCGCCAGCAGTTCAAACAGGCCATCGCCTCATTTCAGACGATTCAGAACATGCTGGCCGACATGGCCACCGAGATCGATGCCGGTAGACTGCTGCTCTACCGGGCCTGCGCCCTGAAGGATGCTCGCAGCCCCTTTTCGGCCGAGGCGGCCATGGCCAAGCTCTTCTGCAGCACGCTGGCCACGCGCGTAAGCGGACAGGCCGTTCAGATCCACGGCGGCTACGGCTATAGCAAGGAGTACGATGTGGAGCGCTATTACCGGGACGCCAAGGTGACCGAGATCTACGAAGGCACCAGCGAGGTGCAGCGCCTGGTCATCGCGCGCTCCATGCTGAC
>JAKQBR010000326.1 GCA_029574005.1 Deltaproteobacteria bacterium
TACCTTCACGGTCATGCGCACCGTGCTGGAGAAGCGCTACAACCCTACTCTCATGGGGCTGAAGGGCAGGATCGTCCCCCCCTGGATGAGGAATGAGGCCTCAGCGCGTATTTTCGTACCGCAGGGCATGCAGGCCTTCTGCTTCTATACCGCCCGTCAGAGCCTGAGCATCCGGTTCTTACCCGAGCGCGTCCTGGTAATCACCACCAGCGGGGCGCTCGATCAGGACATGGTCGTAGGCCTGATGGCCGCGGTCACTCTCCCTTGATCGGAACGGCCAGGACCGGGCATTCGGGGGCCTTCAAATACTTCGTGATATAATCGGTCTTGAACAGGGAGAGCGATCCGACCTCGTGCCCGACGACGAGCAGGTCGATATCGAGCGACCGGATCATGTCGTCGATCACCTCCAGGGCGTCGCCCCGTTTGACGATGCGGCGTCCGGGGTCGATCTCGCATTCGCCCATCGACTGCAGGCACACGGCATAGAGTTTGTCCTGGGCCGCCTTGGTCATCTCCTCTTCAAGCTTGTCCGTATTGATATGGGGTACATAAAAACCGGCCGAGCGCTTGATGTCGGTCACGGTGTGCAGGACGAAGAGCTCGGCGCCCATGCATTTGGCGACCATGTTGGCATACTCCACCACATGATGGCTGGGTTTGCTCAAGTCGATATAGCACAAGACCTTCTGAATCTTCTTGACCTGCGATTTGCGCATGCCTCAAACCTCCTGATTTTAAGATAGTATATGCCCTTACGAGGCGCTATAGAAGGATTCTATCACATCCTTGAGCTCTTTCATACGGAAGGGTTTGGCCACGAAGGCGTCCGCCCCTTTGTTCAGGGCGATCTTGCGGGCCTCGCTGACCGAGAAGCCCGTGATAAGGACCACCGGCAGTCCCGGGTAACGGGACTTGATCTCGCTCATGAGGGTGAGCCCGTCCATGTCCGGCATGTGGATGTCGGAAACCACGATGCCGACCTGGCTGGTCTTCAGGCGTTCGAGGGCCTCGATCCCGTTGGAGGCCGTGTACACGGTATAGTCGAATATGCGCAGGAACTCCGCCGCCACCTCGGTGAGGTCCTGCGAGTCATCCACGATGAGGACCGTACGCACCAGGCTCATCCCGCCTTCCCGTTCGGCAGATCGATCATTTCGTAGTCGCTTAAGGATGAATACTTCTTGGTCTCGGCCTTGGTCAGCTTGGCTAGCTTGTCCATAACCTCCTTGATCTTGAAGATCTGGTTCTCCATGGACTTGAGGGCCTTCATGAGCGGCTCGTTCTGGTCCTGGTTGGGGCTGATCTGCAGCATTTCCAGGTTGCCCAGGATGATGTTCAGGGGTGTGTTGATCTGGTCCGAAAGCGTCACGGCCGTCTTGGCGATGGCGCTGACCTCCTGGATGCGCTTCTGTTCCTCGCCGAAGTACTGCATCTCGAGCGCCCGCCTGACCCGCAGGAGCAGCTCATCCTCGTCGCAGGGTTTGATCAGGTAGTCGTAGACGCCCAGACGCAGGGCCGTGACCGCGGTTTTGAGCGACCCGTAGCCCGTGATCAAAATCACCATGGTCTTGGGCGAGAGGACCTTGACGTTCTCGAGCAGCTCCAGACCGTCCATGCCCTCCATCACCAGGTCGGTCAGCACCAGGTGGAAGGTCTGCTCATAGAGCTTCTTGAGCGCCTCCTCGGCCGAGGAGACGTCAACCACCTCATAGCCGTGCGTCCGCAGGATATTCACCAGGGAATACCGTACGATCTCTTCATCATCAACAATCAGGATGTTTTTCTTATTCACCGCTCGTCCCTTTGGTTCGTGACGTGGCGTCAGGTCTGCAATAATGCCTTCTTTTTATCTGGTTTTCAAGTGTTTGCCGCACGGCAGCCCCTTATTCCGACACCTTGCGATGCACGATCTCGCGGAACTCGCGGATCCGAAAGGGCTTGCGGATAAACGGCACCCCGCTGTCCTCCAGGAAGTGCTTGACTTCGCGGTCGTAGGTGTCTCCGGTGACAAAGATGAAGCGCCTGACCAGGTTCGGGCAGCGCCGTTTGATCTGCTGAAAAAACTCCATGCCGTCCATCTCGGGCATGCGCAGATCGGAGATGATCAGGTCCCAGTCGCAGGTGTCGAGGTTGTCGCAGGCGTCCTGTCCGTTCCGGTAACAGCGGACCTCGAAATACGGGCTCAGGGCGTCCGTCATGAGGTGCTGCAGCTCCTCTTCGTCTTCCACCACCATGATCCGATAGGTATCCGTCCGTTTCTCCAGCTTTTCCTGGCCCTGCTCCGGCGCTTCCGCGCACGGTGCGGCCGCATCGTCCGACGGCGCGGCGGCGGGTATCTTGACCTGGGCCAGCGTCCCATGGCCGGTGTTCTCGATCGATATCTCGCCCTTGTGGTCATTGATGATGCCGTAGCAGATGCTCAAGCCCAGTCCGGTGCCTTTGTCCACGCTCTTGGTGGTGAAGAACGGGTCGAAGATCTTGGGCATGATATCATCCGGGATGCCGGGCCCCGAGTCCTCGACCTGTACATGGGCATACCCGTCATGGAGAAACGAGCGGATCGTGATCGTGCCGCTGTTCTCGGCGATGGCATCCACCGCGTTGTTGATCAGGTTGACCAGGACCTGCTCGATGCAGTTCATGTCGGCCTTGACAAAGAGGGGCTCGGCCGATTGCTGATGCGTGATCCTGATCTCGCGTTTGGAGAGCGACGATGAGTAGAGGCTCATGACGCGCTCGATGGCGCCCGTCAGGTCGAAGGCGGTCTTTTCCGGCGGCAGGTTGCGGGAGAAGCTCAGGAGCGATTCCACGATGTTCTTGGCGGCATTGGCCGAGTTCATCATGAGGGAAAAGCGCTTCTGGTCGCTGCCGCTCAGGGTGGTGGTGTCGATAAGCTCGGCGAAGCCCAGGATCGGGGTGAGTTTGTTGTTGAGCTCGTGTGCGATGCCCGAGGTCAGCAGTCCCAGCGAGGTGAGCTTCTCGTTCTGCATGCTGCGCTGTTCCATATGCCGCTTCAGGCTGACGTCCTTCATCATGACCAGGTGCTGGCCCGGCAGGATATGCTTGATGAAGAACTGTCCGATGATGCGGTGGGCCCCTCCGATCTCCACGTTCAGGTCGAACTCCGTGCCCTCGCCGCATTCGAGCCGGTTCAATTTCTGCGACAGGTAACTGGCGCTTTCGCGGTCGAAGATGTCCTGGATGCTGGTCGGCGCGTTGGTCAGCATGCGCCACAAGGCATTATTGGCGAAGATGACGTGCTCGCTTTCGATCATGAGGATCATCTCGTCCGTGGCGTCGATGATGGCCTTGTAGCGGGTAGTGATGTCCTTGAGGCTGGCCTCCTTCTCCTTGACCAGCTCTTTCAGGCCCGAATACTCCTGGTTGAAAACCTCATACAGCCCCACCAAGGTGGTGAGCTGTCCGACGATCAGCCCCAGGAGCTCGAACATGCGCACATGATCGGCGGTGAAGAAGTTCTTGTCCGAGTGGGAGAGGTTGAAGACGCCGATGGTCCGTTTCCCCTCCCTGATCGGTACGCACAGGAGCGAGCCGATATCCACCTTGCTGTCGGGGCGCTGTTCAAAGTACTCGCAGGCGCTGATGTCGGTCACCAGCAGGGTCGTGCCTTCCTTGGCGCACATCCCGGCCACGCCCTGTCCCAACGGCATGGACACGTCCTTGTTGCAGTCGATGTTGAAGACGCCGTGGGCGCCCCGCAGGTGGATGCGATCACCCATCACCAGGAAGACCGATGCGTTCTCGCAGCGCGACTCCTCCACCAGCACCTTGGCCAGGAAGGAGAAGAATTCCTTTTCGATCGCATTGTGTCCGACGAATTCCGAGAGCCTGAAGATACCCGAAAGGATACCGACCGTATCCTCGTAAAAGGTGCTGGCCTTGCCCAACAGTTCCAACAGCACCGATTCCCGCTTGGAGGATGACTGCGACGACATCTTCATGACCTGATCGCTCAAGAGGCTGCTGTCCGGTGTCATTAGAGCAGCCCCTCGATCTGGGCGGCGTTCTGTTTGTAGATGGCCTCGATCTCTTCGAGCAGCACCGCATACGGCTTCCCGAGATGTCTTTCAATCGCCGTGGCCTCGATCGGCGCGCCGGTGCGCTGACCGTTCTCCTGCTGATGCACGGTGTAGTCGACCAACGAGATGATGCTCGTGGCCCGGTTCATGGGGGCGTGATGATGCTTGATGATCTCGATCACCTCAGCGGGGAAATGCCAACGTTCGGCCACGTACTCCCCGACGGCGGTGTGGTCCATGTCGAAGACCTCCTGCTCC
>JAKQBR010000417.1 GCA_029574005.1 Deltaproteobacteria bacterium
TCCTCACCATGAACATCTCCCTGCCCGGCCGCTACCTGGTGCTCCTGCCGCACCAGGAAACGGCCGGCATCTCGCGCAAGATCGAGGATGAGGACCAGCGCTTGCGCCTGAAGGACATCATCAAGCAGATCGAGGCCCCGGCGGATATGGGCATCATCGTGCGCACGGCCGGCATGGACCGCACCAAGAGCGAGCTTTCGCGCGACCTGAACTATCTCCTGAGGCTGTGGAAGAGCATCCAGTCCGATTTCAAGAAGTCCGCCTGCCCCGGCCTGATCTACCAGGAAGGCGATATCATCATCCGCTCCATCAGGGATTACTTCACCGGCGACATGAAAGAGATCCTGATCGACGACGAGGATGCGGCCAAACGCGCCGTGCAATTCATGAAGACGGTCATGCCCTGGCAGGCCAAGCTGATCAAGCCCTATCGCGAGTCGCGGCCGATCTTCGCCAAGTACGAGCTTGAGCGCCAGCTGCAGGAGATCTACGCCAAGAAGGTGCGGCTGAAGTCGGGCGGCTCGATCGTCATCGACACCACCGAGGCCCTGGTGGCCATCGACGTCAACTCGGGCCAGGGCACCTCCAGCCGCGACATGGAGGCCACGGCCCTGACCACCAACCTGGAGGCGGCCTCCGAGATAGCCCGGCAGCTGATCCTCAGGGACTTAGGCGGCCTGATCGTGATCGACTTCATCGACATGCGCAGCAAGGAGAGCATCCGCAAGGTGGAAAAGGCCCTCAAGGAAGGCCTCAAGTCCGACCGGGCGCACCTGAAGCTGGGCAGGATCTCGCTCTTCGGCCTCATGCAGCTTTCGCGCGAACGCCTCTCACCGCCCCTGCACGAGAAAAGTCATGTCATCTGTCCGCACTGCCAGGGCAACGGGATGCTGCGCTCGGTGGAGTCATCGGCCTTCATGGCCCTACGCGATATCCACCTGGCCCTGAACCGCAACCATACACCCCGCCTGCGGGTCGCCCTGGCCCCGGACGTGGCGGCCTACCTGCTCAACCAGCAGCGCCGGCATCTCGTGCGGCTGGAGCAGGAGTTCAACACCGAGATCCATATCATCTCGGACGAGCATGTGCCGCGCGGCGAGACGAGCATCGAACCCGCCGCCGCGGAAGGCCTTGCACCGGCATGAAAGATTTCCCGCTGCCATCACAGTTGCTGTAATTATACTTCGGTAGCGCTCTTTAAGTTTCACATCCCGTTTCCCGATAGGGTTGTGCAGAGCCAGTCTCCACGCATCATACAACACTAGTCCATCCAAGGGGGGTAGTATGAAAAAGGTATTCGGTTTTCTGTTCCTGTTCCTGTTGATAGGTCTGCCCGGCTTTGCGGCCAACTACCGCATCGAGGTCCTGCAGGTCGGCCGCGTGCCGTTCTTCGACCTGGCCCTGAACGCGCTGAAGGCTGAAATGGCCAAGGCCGGCCTGGTGGAAGGCCAGAACGTAACCTTCAAGCGCACCATCATCGATGCCGATGCCGAGGCCGGTACCTGGGAAAAGGTCAAGCTGCTGTTAAAGATCAAGTCCGCCAGCGCCAAGATCGCCGAGGCCAAACCCGACCTGGCCATCACCATCGGCACGGCGGCGACCAAGTACGGAAAGGACAAGATCATCGCGGCGGGCGTCCCGGTGGTCTTCACCTATGTGGCCATGCCCATGCTCGTGGGCTGCAAATCCAACACCCAGTCAGGGCCGGGCTTCACCGGTTCAACCCTGTACATCGATCCCAAGGACGTGCTTGAGATCACCAAGCTGGCCTTCCCGAAGCTGAAGACCATGGGCATGATCCACAGCGACGACGATGCCGCCATGGCCTATGCCAAGGACGCCAAGGCCAAGGCCGCCCAGATGGGCATCACCATCATCACCAAACAGGTGAACATGTCCAGCAAATTGACCCCGGCCGGCGAGGAGCTGATCGCCAAGGGCGTCGAGGCCTTCTATACCCCGATCGATGTCTATTTCGGTTTGCGGAACAACGAACCGGCCAGGGAGGAATGGGCGCTGCAGATGAAGCATAAGATCCCCGGCATTTCAGCGCTCTTGGGTGATTCGAAGACCGGCGCCGGTTCGGTGCTCTATATCGCCGCGGACTTCCGGGTCGTGGGCGGCCTGGCCGGCAAGCAGGTGGTCAAGATCCTGAAGGAAGGCGCCAAGCCCGAGACCCTGCCGGTTTTGCGGCAGGAGAACCTCGTGATCCATATCGACCTCAATGCCTTGAGATTGCTTGGCATACAACTGCCCAACCAGATCCTGCAGATCGCCAAGCCGCTCGAATAATTGAATCGGTGAGCACCCGGGGAGGCCACGCCTAAAACACGGTCTCCCCGGATATATCCAGACGAATCCGCCCAGGGTTCCCCGTAAAGCCCTGCCTTAAAAAACGCTGGAATCGGACGTACAATCTTTTCGGGAACTTTTTTCAGCGCCGGTTTGTCTCATGGGATAAAACCAATTGTTCAGGAGGTTATCCATGAGACAGGTTTTCGGGTTTATCACCGTGTGGGTTCTGATCTGTCTGCTTCTTGATGGTGGCACGGCGTCGGCTCAGGCGCAGGAGCCAGCGGACAAGACCCTGGCCCCCTATTTCTTCATCCCCGGCGAAGAAGACGGCCTGGACCGGCTGCCGCTTAAATCCACGCGCGCGGCCGTCTCCATCGCGGGCGTTATCGCGGCTGTCACGGTCACCCAGGTGTATAAGAACGAGGGCAAAAGCCCCATCGAGGCGACCTATGTCTTCCCGGCCTCGACCCGCGCGGCGGTCAGCGGCCTGAAGATGAAAATCGCGGAGCGCATCATCGAGGCCACGATCAGAAAGCGCGACCAGGCCCGCGCAGAGTACGAGCAGGCCCGCAGCCAGGGCAGGAGCGCCACGCTCTTAGAGCAGCAGCGTGCAAACGTCTTTCAGATGAACGTGGCCAACATCATGCCGGGCGATGAGATCAAGGTTGAGCTTGTCTATACCGAGCTGCTCGTCCCGACCGACAAGGTCTACGAATTCGTCTACCCCACCGTGGTGGGCCCGCGCTATTCCAACCGGTCGGCCGCCGGGGCAGGCTCGCAAGAGGCCTGGGTGAAAAACCCCTACCTACCCCAGGGCCAGGCCCCCACATATGACTTCGGCCTTACGCTGAACATCAACGCCGGCATGCCCATCAGCCAGATCTCCAGCCCGTCGCATGCCCTCAAGGTGGCCTATCAGGGCCGGTCATCCGCCGCAGTCACGCTCGATCCTTCCTGGCATCGTGGCGGCAACCGGGACTTTATCCTGCGCTACCGGCTGGACGGCGACAAGGTCCAGACCGGGCTGCTCCTGAGCCGGGGCGGGAATGAGAACCATTTCCTGCTCATGCTGCAGCCGCCCAGGCAGGTGCGGGCGGCCGCGATACCGGCCCGTGAATACATCTTCATCGTGGATGTCTCGGGTTCCATGCACGGCTTTCCGCTGGAGATCTCCAAACGCCTCTTGAAAGATTTGATCAGCGGCCTTAAGCCCACGGACCGTTTCAATGTCCTGCTCTTTTCCGGCGGTTCGGCCCTGCTGGCCGAGGAATCGTTATCCGCCACGCAAGAACATATCTCCCGGGCCATCTGCTTCATCGATGGCCGGCAGGGTGGCGGTGGCACCGAACTGCTGCCCGCACTGAGGCGGGCCTTGGCCTTGCAGCGCGCCCGCGACTGCTCGCGCACGCTCGTGATCGCCACGGACGGCTATGTCTCGGTCGAGGAAGAGGCCTTTGATCTGATCCGGCGCAACTTGGGCCAGGCCAACCTGTTCGCCTTCGGCATCGGCTCGGGCGTGAACCGCCACTTGATCGAGGGTATGGCGCATGTCGGGAAAGGCGAGCCGTTCATCATCACCAACCCCGAAGAGGCCGCTGACAAGGCCGAGCGCTTCCGCCGGCTGATCGCCTCTCCCATGCTTACCCAGGTCAAGCTGAGTGTAAATGGCTTCGATGCCTATGACATCGAACCCGAAAACATCCCGGACGTGCTCTCCGACCGGCCCGTGATCGTATTCGGCAAATGGAGGGGAGTGGCACAAGGGACCCTGACCGTGAGCGGTTTGACCGGCGAGGGCCGGTTCCGGCAGGACATCGCGGTGGATGCAGTCAAGCCCTCGAGCGCCAATGATGCCCTCCGCTATCTCTGGGCCAGGGAGCGCATCGCCCTGCTCGCCGACTACAATCTGCTCGATGCCGATGAGAAGCGCATCAAGGAAGTCACTGACCTGGGCTTGAGGTATAACCTCCTCACCGCCTACACCTCTTTCGTGGCCGTTGACAGCCAGGACCACAACCGGGGCGGAAAACAGAGCTCCGTGGCGCAGCCGTTGCCCCTGCCCCAGGGGGTGAGCGACTATGCCGTAGGCGGCGGCAACACGGTATGCCGCGCCATGTCCCTGGCCCCGACCATGGCCAAAGAGGCCGCCTCCTCCAGCAGGGATGCCACCAAGCCGCCGGCAGCCCCGCGGGTGCAGAAAGCCGAAGCACCCATGCGGCTAAGCATTGACACCATCACCGTGACCCCGAACCTATCCGAATCGGCCCTGCGCACCCGGGTGCAAGGTATCCTGCCGGTCCTGTCCGGCTGCCTGCCGCATACCCCCGCGCCCGGCACTCTTGAAATCATCCTCACCATCAAGGCCGATGGTTCGCTCCGCACGGTGAACATCAAATCCGGGGCGCGTATCGGCAGGGCTGTCAAACACTGCATCGAGCGGGTTTTTAAACAGCAGCGCTACCCCACCCCCGCCGATGGCAAACCGACTACGGCGCACGTGACCATAACGATAAAGAAGGAGGATGGGTGGAGCAGATCGTAACCCATCGCGGCTTTTTTTATTGACACACACCCCATTCACGGATGTGTATGGGGTGTGGATCTTAGACAAAAGGACATCGGGGCCAGCAGGGCCGCACTGCCGGCGGCGGATGAGGATGCACCCCTGGTCAAGCGCTGCTTAGACGGCGACACCGCGGCCTTCGAGCCCCTGGTTGAGAGGCACCAGAAACGCATGTATACGATAGCCTTGCGCATGCTGGATGACGCGGCCGATGCCGCCGATTGCGTGCAGGAGGCCTTTTTGGCCGCCTACCGGTCTTTGAGCGGCTTTCGCTTTCAGGCGCGCTTTGCCACCTGGCTGACCAGCATCGTCGTGAACACAAGCCGCAACCGCCTGAAACAGCGCGAAGCCCGCCTGCGCCGCGAGGCGGGCTCCCTCAACGCCCCGGCGGACTTGGGCGGCGTGGCAGAACAGGCGTGCGGGTGCGCACGGGCGGATGTGCGGATGGAACGCAAGGAAGTGGAGGAAGGTGTGCAGCGCTGCATCGCGGGCCTGGAGGATGACCAGCGCGAGGTGTTGATCTTGAGGGACATCCACGACTACTCCTATGAGGAGATCGGATCCATCCTGGACCTGCCGGACGGTACGGTGAAGTCGCGGCTCTTTCGGGCGCGGCTGGCCCTGAAGGACTGCCTGAAAAGGCTCTTGGGAGACCGGTTATGACCTGCCGAGACATAGAAAAGATCCTTCCGGGGTACCTGGATCAGGGCCTGAGCGCCGAAGAGGAGCGCCTGGTTGCCGAGCACCTTCAGACGTGCCCGGCCTGCCGCGAGATGCTTTCAGAGCTCACCCGCGGCGTCGAGCTTGCCAAGGGGTTGGAAGACGTGGAGCCTCCTGCCTGGCTCAAGGCCAGGATCATGGAACAGGTCCGCGCCGAGGCAACGGCCGGGCGGCGCCCAAGCCTGCTCCGCAAACTCTTCTTCCCCCTGCCTATCAAGGTCCCGCTGGAGGTCCTTGCCACGGTGGTGGTCGCGGTCTTCGCCTTCTACCTCTACCACGCCACCGCCCCGGAGCTGTTCACCCCTGGCGCGCCCAAGGCCACGGTCCAGGAAGGCATGCCGGCGGCGGAGACGGCCACGGGAGGCCGGGCCGCCCTGAGTGAACCGCAGCAGCCGCCCCAGCCGATGGCCAAGGCGCCGGAGACGGCCAGGAAATCCACATCCCTCAGCCGCCTGCGGTCCGAGCCCAAACTCTCGGAAGAAGAGCACGCCCCGCCTGCCCTTCAGGACATACCGCAGGCCCCGCAGCAGCCGGAAGGGCCCGCGCCTGCCGACGGCACGCCGATCGAGGGGATAGCCAAGGATGCCTATCTTTCCAAGCGAGAACAGCAGGCCTCGGCCGGCATGGTATCCGAGGCTCAGACCCCCACGATGGGAATGTCTGCCCGCAAGGCCTCCCCGCCCAAGGCTGAAACAACCGCCCAGCCGCCCGCCATTACCCTGCCCGTGGCCGATATCCGGCAAGCGATCATCGCGCTTGAAAAGATCGTAAACGACCTGAATGGCCGCAGCACAGTCCTGGAGCAAACCGATACGATGGCCTTGCTGCGCGTGAACATCAAGCCGGATCGGTGGCCTACGCTGATGACCAGACTGGCCGAACTCGGGGGGGTAAGCCATGCCCAGCCCATGCCTCAAACCGGGACGGATGCGGTGGTCATCAGGCTGGAGCGGCGCGATCCCTAGCCGACCGGCGCAAGGCAAGCGTAGAGCAGTCCCCTCCCCCTACGGGCCGTCGCATGAGCCGGGCACCGCCATTCCGGCCGAAGCCGGGATCCAGGAATTTACGGGCTTTCTGGACCCCGGTTGGTCTTGAATCTGCCCCGGGATTGTTTCATCAGAGGACACGGTGAGGTTGAAAACACCCTTTTGCGACGTCTTGCCTCGCTGGTTCAGGGTTGGGGAGAGAAGGACTTCTTCACTCTTTAATCCCCGCGCGCTCCTCTGTTTCCGGAGGCTCCTTCGGCGCCGCGCCCTGATTGCCGGGTTCTCCGCCTTCTAATCCTTTCGCGGCCCGCTCCATCTCCCGCCGCATGCCCTGCTCGACATCACGCTCCATCTGCCGTCCCTTCTTGGCGGTCTCGGCGCCGACGGCCTGCTCCACGGTCTGGGTGATGTCCTTCTTGGCCTCGCCGCCATCGCAGCCGCCCAACAGCAGCAGGCCGCAAACGATGCCAACGGCTCGAACCATAGCCATGTCCATCCCTCCCTGCCTTTTCATAAACGTTCTCCTTGGCAATCATTCACGGGCATGATCCCTGAACAGCACCCCCATACCGGGTGAATCGTTCTTTTGACCTGACCCGTGCAGGTATCCCGACAGGCGTGGGTGGTTGTCGAGATCGCTGTGCCATAGATAGGTGACCTCGACTCGCATGATCTTTTGCATGCATCTCCTCTTTACCGTTGTGGATGAGATCGGCACCTTAGGCAACCGACATTATTCATCTTTTGATCCTGCCCGGCAGGATGTAGCGGTAGGGCTTGCGCAGGAGCGTACGGTGCAGGAAGCGGTCGAAGCGGCGCATGCCCAGGTAGACCCTCCAGATCATGGCGTCCTGCCGGTAATAGGCCTTGACGGCGCGCATATCGATAGATCCGACGCCGAGGCCGGCGGCCTTGGTTGCGAAGAAGTCGTTGGCGGTCTCGATGAGCATGGGTATCAGGTCGGGCCGCTGCTCCTTATGAAAGTTGGCGATCAGGTCGATGACCACCAGGCGGAAGTCATAGTAGCGCGTCATGACGCCGTCGAGGAAGAGCCGGCGTATGATCCAGACCATAAAGGACGGCGCGCTCCTGAGGAAGAGCTCTGGGTCGAGCTGTTCGCGCCCGCACTTCTGTATCATGGGCGTGCTAGTGTCGAGGTAGGCCAGCTTGGTATCGGGCCCGATCGCAACCCCCTCACGGTAGTGCAGCACGGCCCAGTTGGATATCTGGCCGTCGATGCCGTAGCGGATGTCGGTATGGGCGGCATTGAAGGCAAAGACCTTATGAAGCTCGTTCAGCACCAGCAGGAACAAGGTCTTGACGGGCTGATCCGGAAGTCTGTGGATCAGCCGGTTGGCGATAGCCTCTTCCGAAAGGCGTGACTGGGCATTGTAGACCACCGGAAGGCCCTCGGGCGATGTCACCCGCACACTCGCGAAGGACGGGATATTCAGGCCTATCTCGGCCAGTCGGGTATTGTACTCCTGAAAGATGCGCTCGTAGTGCTCCATCTCAGGCAAGGTGCGGAAGACGGGCATGCGCTTGTAGGCCGTATCGGACTGGCCGGGGGCCTTGATCACGAAGATGGTGCTCATCTCGCCGTAGCCGATGATCTGGGCCGGGATGAGGCTCTTTTCGGGGTGCCGCGGGTCGAGTCCTGCCTCGAAGCGCTGCACCACCTCGCGGTCGATCTTGACGCGCATGTTCTTCTCCCTTAGAGCTTGAGCAGGCGCTCGGCGTCAACCAGGGCTAGGTCGAGCCGTTCCAGCACCTCCTCGGCCACGCCGCAATCGATGATCAGCGGCGGCAGGAGCTGGCTGATGCGCTTGTCGTTGTTGGCGTAGATGGACAGGATGCCGTTGTCGTAGCAGGTCTTGGTCATGATCGGACCGCACCTGTCGTTCACCATCTCGATGCCCATCATGAGGCCCAATTGGCGCAGGCCTACCAGGATATTCGGGTGGCGGCCTTTCAGATCGGCAAAGCCCTGGCTGAAGACCTCGGACAAGGCCTTCACGTTTTCCAGGAAGGCCTGGTCGGTCGAGATCTCCAGGACCTTGAGGGCCACCGGGCAGCCGAGCTCGGCCCCGCCGAAGGTCGAGACATGGATGAAGGGGTTCTTATGGAAAAAGGTCTCAAGCTCAGGCGTAAAGCAGGTGGCGCTCATGGGGTAGATCCCCCCCGAAAGCCCCTTGCCGATCACCATGATATCCGGCGCCACCCCGAAATGCTCGCAGCCCCAGAGCTTGCCCGTGCGGCCCAAGCCGGTCTGCACCTCGTCCAGAATCAGCAGAGCGCCTTGGGCGTGGCAGATATCCTTGGCAAAGGCATAGAAGTCATGCTCCGGGATGGGCATGCCCAGCGTGGCCGGGATGGTCTCGAATATGACCGCCGCCGTGGAGGCATCCACGGCGTGCTCGAGCGCGGCCTTGTCGTTGAAGGGTATCTGCACGAAGCCGGGAGGGTTGGGGCCGAACGCAGCGCGGTAGGCCTCGTCTCCCGTGGCCAGGGCCAGGCCGGTGTGGCCGTGGTAGCCGCCTAGGGCTGAAACGATCTTCAAGCGACCCGTGTACCCGCGCGCCAGCTTGATGGCCAGGTCGATGGCCTCGCCGCCGCCCACGCCGAACACGGTGCAGCTCAGGCCTTCGGGCATGGCGGCGGCCAGCCGCTCGGCCAGCCTGGCGCGCTGCTCGCTGATGAGGTGATGGTTGCCGATGTCGAGCTCGTCCAGGGCCTGGACCAGGGTGTGGATGATCGCCGGGTGGCGGTGCCCCAAATTGAACACCCCGCCGTTACAGTGGCAGTTGATCAGGCGCTTGCGGCTGGTGGCGTCCCAGACATAAGGGCCCTGGCGGGCGCCGAACACGAAGTCGATGCCCACGCCCGTGAAGAACTCGGCCTTGCCTGACGAGACATGCCGAGCAAACCGGTCTATGATGTCCTCTTTGGCGTCCACGCCGATGAACCGCAGATCACCCCATTCCATGCCAGATCTCCTGCGTATAAAGTAAGAGGCAAAACCCGGCTGTCAATTCATGGCCGCTAAAAAAGGTACGGACGGCTCCAGTTCGTCATGCCTGCGCAGAGTCTGCCCCGGAATCCTTGAATCCGGGGCAAGCTCCAAACATGCCGTGGTGGCGCACCCTAAAAAAAGACAACGTTACAGAGAATACCCAGGACGGGACCGACAGCCCCCTGGAAAAACCGCGGGACTGTTAAGCTACAGAACCCCTCGATGTTGATGGTATTGCAGGCCTCTTTTGAGCCGCAGCCCTCGCAGACGCTCACCTCGATGACAGAAAACACTGCGGGTGCGATCAAGGCTGACACCCATGCTTGAGATCAGTTCGGTGCTCGACAGGGGGCAGCCTCCTCGCACCGCCGCGGGGCCTTGGGCCGGTTAGATATAGATGATGGGCGTAAACAGCCAGAAGATGATCATGAAGAACACTATCAGGGTTACTCTGTCCATACGCATCATCCTTTCCTTGACATATCCTGCCCTATCGGCATGATTCCGGGGTAACGTGAGCAGGGACCCACGCTGACAATGCTTTGCACCGTCGCACCCGTTGCCGCCGGGGATTGGTTGCCATGAACCGGTCGTTTAGGGGATCGATTCCGATTATTGCACTCTGAGGCGACGGGGATAGGGATGTTTAAAACAAAATACGGCCGTCACGATGTGACCGGCAGGGAACAACAAACCCTCGGATTCATGGTCTCGGCTCAAGGCCGGTGCCGACGGCGGCGCCGGAACAGGCCCAAGCAGAGGATGCCGCAGCCCACAAGGGCCATCGAAGCCGGTTCCAGGACCGGCGCCGCGGCATGCGAAGGGGCTGCCTCGAGGTCTTCCCATTGTGCCATTGGGCTGAACACGCTCATATATCCGCCAGGCCAATCCGGACAACACCCCGAAAAATCAATGAGATCGCCATCGAGCTTATCGCCGGGGGCATGGCGTGCGGCAGGCCTCTGGTTGCAGCCCGGATCGATCTCCGCGCAGGAGAGCGCGTACGCATGTCCGTCCTGTGGCGGGAACATGATAAAGATAAGGATGAGGAAAGAGAGCAAGTCCCATCGTTTCCTCATCGCCAACCCTCCTTGGGCCAAGGGGAATACATATCATCCCTGAGAATTATGGAAGCACCATACTATACTTCCGTGCATGAGGCCACTATCCGTTGGGATACGACGCCGGATGTATGAGGCTACGGCAAACGCCACGCCTGAAGCGTATCGTACGGCGCAAAGGCCCTTTCGCATTGATGTTCAAAGTTCCCCGCCTCGGGCGGTCAGAGCGACCGTTCGACCCGTCCTCCAAGACCGGTGGCGGGGGCACGGCCATTGTGCTATCCTTGCGTCCGTGAAAATGCAGAGCCCATGGTTTCGGCCGAGGCTGTTGCCTGTCATAGGCGCAGCCCTTCTCCTGGCATGTCCCGCCTACCCTGCCATCGGGCCCGACCAGATCGTCCTGGTGGTGAACAAGAACGCGCCCGAGGGCCTGCGCATCGCCCGCTCCTATATGCAAAAGCGGCAGGTGCCCGGGCACAACATGATCGAGATCACCACCACCAGAAAAGAGGAGATCGATCGAGAGGCATATGAAAAGCAGATCGCCGCGCCGGTGCGCAGCTTCCTTAAAAGAAACGATCCTGAGGGAAACAGGTTCGCGTGCCTTGTGCTGCTCTCCGGCATCCCCTTGCGCATCCGCGCTTCGCAACCGGCTCTCCGGGACGGCGGGATGCGCGCGGGCAGGCCCCTTCCGAAGCCGAACAGCATCGAGAAGAAGGCGCAGGCCGAGACGGGCAGCCCTTCGCAGGGGACCAATCCCATGAAGCGTGGCACCGCGGACGCACGAGACGTGACACCGCGTTTGATCAAGCCACGGCAGGACGCCTCGGTCGACTCGGAGTTGGCCCTGGTGATGGAAAAGGCCTACCCCCTGGAAGGATGGCTCCCGAACCGATACTATATCGGCTTCAGAGACAAAAACATACCCGGCATGCCCCGTAACGTCATCCCCGTGTGCCGCCTGGACGGGCCTACGGAAGCCTCGGTCCATCGCATCATCGCAGATAGCCTGTACGCGGAAAGAAACGGCCTGGCCGGCACGGCGTACTTCGATGCACGCTGGCCGGACAACGGCGCCAGGGACGGCTCGCCCTACCGGAGGTACGACCGGGCCATCCACCATACAGCCCGCATGGTAAAGGAACGGGCCGGGATGCCGGTCGTGATCGATGAGCGCGAGGCGCTCTTCGCATCCGGCCAGGCGCGGGAGGCGGCCCTTTACTGCGGCTGGTACAGCCTGGGCAAGTACGTCGATGCCTTTACCTGGAGCAGGGGCGCGGTCGGCTACCACGTGGCGAGCGCGGAGTGCACCACGCTCAAGGCGGCCTCAAGCACCGTCTGGTGCCGGAAGATGTTGGAAAAAGGTGCGGCGGCGACGCTCGGCCCCGTGGCTGAGCCCTATCTCCAGTCCTTTCCCGCGCCCGAGGTCTTCTTCGGCTGTCTCATCGGCGGAGGCAGCCTCATCGAGTGCTACACCATCTCCAACCCGTTCTGGTCGTGGCAGATGGTGCTGATCGGCGATCCCTTGTACCGCCCCTTCAAGGAACGCGACGCGGAGCCGGGTAAGCCTAGCCGTACTCGATGACCAGGCCGGTGCCGCCCGCCGGATAGTGGAAGTCGATGGCCTCGCGCTCGCAGATCTCCCAGCAGGCCGCGCACTCGAAGCACAGCTCGCGGTAGCGGGGGGCCAGCCTGGCCTTGCCGCCCTTCATGCTCCAGAGCGTTGCGGCGCATACCAGCTCGCACATGCCGCAGCCGTTGCATGCCTCTTCGTTGAGCGTTATGAAATCCCCGGTGTCGCCTTTGGCGCGATGCGTCAGTTTCTTCAGATTGAACTTGATCTCGTCCATTTCCCATTCCCCCCTCTGACCTTTCCAGCCACCCAGCTGGCCGATGACTTCGCGCCCCTTACCACGGATAGAAACGCCTGGTCCGGAACGTACTTGAACACCGGCAGGTTGGATTTGATGCGCAGCAGGATGCGCTCGCGGGTCTGCTGGTTGATGGCGCGGCCCAGCGGCTTGAGATACCTGTCGGTGAACTCAGCGTATTCCGGCATCATGTCGAGCAAATGGTTGATGTGCTTATTGAGGTTCTCCATGTGCGCATCTGACCAGTCGAAGAGGATGCCGAAGGGATGGAGCTCGCTGTATTCGAGCAACAGTTGGATGAGCCCCTTCATCAGTTCGGGGTCAAAGATGGAGTGGTCCCAGAGATCGACGACCTCCTTGCCGAAGGCATGCTCCAACCCGAGGGGGGACGCCTTCCAGCGCCGCTCGTACTCGGCCAGGGCCTGTTCGGATACGTCGCCGCGGCCGATAGCCCAGCCCGCGGTCTGGGCCGCGATGCGTCCGGACAGACAGGCATGCCAGACGCCCTCGGCATCCAGCGGACAGGGAAAACCGGCGGCATCGCCCACCAGCATCATGCCGCCGGTATAGCTCTTGACCGGCTCCTTGAGCCACGGCAGCATATGTGACTGAAACTCGCGCGGCTTGGCGTCCACCAGTTTGCAGAAGTTCTGAAACTCCGGAATGGCCATGACCTTTTTGATGATGTCCACGGGTTTGGTCTTCCAATCACTCCGCAGCCACTGGCCGGCGCCCAGGTGGAAGCCATCATGGAAATTGACCTGGTAGGCGCCGTTAAAAGGCCCGAACCAGCACCATTCCGAACTGCCCACCGCCAGGTCGAGCTTCTCGGGATCGGCGCCGAAGTCCATCTGCGGTACCAACGTGCATCCCCCGCCCCAGCGGTTGCGTAGGCCGGAGGTGCGCGCCATGGTGGACATGGCCCCATCGGCCGCGATGACAACCTCGGCCCGGATCGTTTCACCCTTCTCGGTCTTGACGCCACGCACCAGCCCGTTCTCCATCAGCGCTTCGGTCACCAAGGTCGAGGTGCGGAGTTGCGCGCCCGCGGCCACCGCCATGTCCGCGATCATGGGGTCGAGGTCCTTGCGGTAGATGCCGGCCCCGGCCATGCCCTTGTCGAGGTCACCCCCGGTCCAGACAGAAGCGTCGCGGTCCGATCCGGTTGTCCCATACACCAGGCGCAGGCGGTTTTGTTCATCCACGACCTTGATGATGATCATGTCCGCCTTGCGATACGATGGCGCCTCCGGGATCTTGGCCATGATCTCGGGGAAATCCCGCCACCAGCGCGCGCCCAGGCCGCAGCCCGAGGAGTTCTTGATGCCCGGCGAGCTGCCCCGCTCGAAGAAGACCGTCTTCAGTCCCAGCTCGGCCGCGGTCTTGGCCGCATAAGAACCACCCGGACCCGCCCCAACCACCACCACGTCGAACCTTTCCATGCTCATCCACCTCCCTCAAGGTCCTTGAATCCTGGAATGGTATGCAGGGTCAGGCCGCCGAAACGATCCGGCCAGCGCACCTGCACCTCCGTGAAAGCGCGCAGCAACGGCTTGCGCACGGAATGGGGCAACGGCTCAAACAGTCGCCGTCCCACAAAAGAATACTTGTACAGGCTGGATATCTTGCGAAAGCGCTCCCAGGCGGCGGCCTTATCGTCCACCGCCAAGGCCGCGATGCCGCCTGAGATGAGCGAGGCGTGCACGCCGAAGAAGAAAAAGGGGTCCTGCATGCCCGCCAGACTCCCGGCCAGAATGAGCGGCCCGGAGAAGAGCCGCGGGTTGTCCAGCCGCTTCACGCCTACGGCGCCCTCGAAGCTCCGCCAGCCCTCCAGTTCTATGCCCATGTCCTGGCGCAGTCGCTCAACGAAGCGCTCCTGGGAGGTACGCGGCAAGGGCTTACGGTCGAATGCCAGGGCGAAAGCCACCCCATTGGCATTGGCGAAATAGCTGTAGTCGCCGGCAAAGGAGTCGAACCAGGCCACAGCCATTGGCGGCCCTTCGAATCTGCCGTTGGCGACGAATCCGTAGACCTCCTGCCAGGGGATGCCCAGGGCCTGGTATGGCTCGTGATGGAGGCCGGTCGCTACGATGCTGCCGGGAGGCAACTGGGCCGCGTCGTTTTGAGTACGCAGCGTCCAGCCGAACTCAAAGCGCACGCCTGCCTGCTCGGCAATCCGATAGAGATGATTTTCCAGGGATGTGGGCCGGGGTCCCCGCTCAACCGCGTGCAGGTGCTGGCGGGTCCCGTCCATCTCGTAGTGCTTGCCGTAGGCGAAGAAATGCACGGTGGGGGTGGGCGTGACCTGGGGCGGCTTCAGCTCAATCCCGAGCAGCTTACCCATGCGATCCGGGAGCATGGGGGTTGAATCCACACTGGGATGGTGACCGGGATCTCCCCCCACCCGCTTGTAACGCTCCAGGACTCGCACCGCATGTCCGGCGCGGGCACAAAGGATAGCCGCGCTCAGTCCTGCCAGCCCTGCTCCGACAACGATCACTTCTGACATGATGAGCACCATGGAAATTGTTATTGATGTGAATTCATGGAACAGGAATGCTATTCTAGCAATATATCTTATAAGTATCTCCGTGGCCTGTCAACGAAATTATGACTAGGTGTACACTTTATCCCCTCATTGCCGGGAAGGGCATGATGCACCGGGCTTGTTCAGGGCGGGACGCCGGATAAAAAAAAATCGCAGGTCATTGGCGACCTGCGAAAAGAGGAGGTTCGTTTGGGGAATGCTTTTGGAACCTATATAATCCTATCGTCACAAACGGCAAAAGCATAACCGAAATTATCGACGGGCATGCCTCGCCCCCCTGGCGCGCACGACCCGGCGGCGATCGGGTTGACCGCCCGCCGATCGGAAGCGCCCGCCATAAAAGCGCTCCCGTCCGGAAGGGGCGTACGCTAGACCAGGGTCTGGAGTTTCATCAGCAACAGCATGTTGCCGGTGAACTTGAGCTTGCCTTTCATGAACAGCGCCAGACCGTTGGTCGTCTTGTTCATCAGTTCCAGGGCGTCGACCATATCGAGGTTGACGGTCGCGGCCGGTTCCTCTTCGCCATTGAAGACGATCTTCAAGGGAAGCACGCCTCCGTCGTTCTTCCTCAGGTTCATGGTCACGGCGCCGCGAATGGACAGCAAGGCCTCATAGCGCTTGACGTTGATGAATTCAGTCGGGTCGCCGGTGAAACCGTCGGCCAGCTCGTTGAACGCGCCGGTGACGACGTCACGCCAATCCTTCTCTGAGATCATGACGGTAATGGCGGGTGAGTCGATAGCCCCCTTTGACACCTCCAGATCCTTGCCGTCTTTGAAGGTTACGGAATACACCCGGCCTTCGATATCGAACTGCATCTTGAAGTCCTTGCCGGCCAGGAATGAAAGATCCACGGCGCCGAGGATCGCGTGCATCTGGCTGAACTGATCGGGAACAAACCTGGTAAAGAACTCATCGACGCCGATGCCTTCGGGCGCCTTGGGAATCAGCGAGCTCCACATATGTCCTCCTTGTCGGAATGGGATCGTCTCAGACCATAGTAACCAAGCATCGCATACAATACAAGTGCGCACCGGGCAGGTAATGCTTTTTGAGCGCCCTTTCCGGTGCCCCCTCAGGCATCGGGGGTCGGCTCAGCACCCGAGGGCCCAGCCACATTGGTGGCCGCTGGCGGATGCGCATTGGGCCCCTGAATGGCGGCGAGCAGAAGCGCCATCAGCTTGACCTGGTCATGGAACATGGCGACCCTGTTGCGCGGCTCACCCTTCTGCGGCGCAAAAAGGGCCTCGACGGCCTTGCCGACCGGATCGTGCGCGTCCCCGGGACTGCCCTGAAGGCCTTTGAACCTCAGCTCTTCGAAGAGGTAATCCAGCATGCTGCTGCCGCGGAACTGCGGATGGGCCCGTCGGTAGTCGTCCGGGGCGCTGCCCGGTTCGTTCAGCTTGGCTAGGACCGTGATCAACAGATCCAGACTCGGCGCCAGGATGCCGCTGTCGTTCGGGCCATGGCTGCTTGCCATGATCCTCAGCAGATCGCTGTCCTCGACGGCCTTGAGGACCGACCTGCCGGTGAACTGGTCATCTCTTCGCAACGTTGCATTCCGGTTGCGCGCCTCATTGAGGAAAAGCGGCTGATAGCCGTCATCGGTGGGGATCTCATTCAAACTCTTTGCCAGCGTGATGAACTCGCGCAGACGCGTGCCGTTTCCCTCGCTGCGCACTGACCACATGAATTCCAGGACGGGGTAGAGGAAAGCCAGGATCTTATGGCGCCTGCCCGCCGTCCCATAGCGCCCCTGCCACGAGGTGGCCGTGATCCCGCTGTATCTCCCGTTCGCGTATTCGGCATCCGTCATGCCGCCGCACAGTTCGGCCAGGGTGGCCAGGGTGTCCACCCCACCGGCGGGAAGAAAGGTCTGTGCGATCGGGTTGGTGATCACGCCGCAGATGCCGTTGAACATGACCGGTTTGCGCCCCAGCCCGGCGATCGAGTAGCGCTTCTTGTAGAACATCCAGTCATAGGCCTGGATACAGTCCATGACAACCGGGCGGCCGTCGATCACGATCTTGCCCTCGCGTCCCCAGCGGGCGGCGGTGACCATCTCGCCCAGGTACCATTCCATGAGGTGGGTCGTCTCGCCGCTTACCGTGCCCGGCTCAAGCGGCGGATGGTCCGGTGAGTCCAGAAGACTGCCAAGATCGACTCCGGTATGTTTGCCGTTTATGGTGAGGTAAACGTGCCGATCGGCATTTGCCACCAGGAGGAGGAAGGCACGCAGCTGGCTGGTCTTGATGTCGGCCGATTTCCGCTCCTGCGCATACATGTTCTTGTCCGCCAGGGCAAGGATGCCATCGACAATGCCGTGGGGTTCTATCGCCGACCGGTCGATCGACTGGACGGCGATGAGCATACCCTTGATGGTCTGGCCATCCGAGAGCGGCGCAAAGGCGCGCAGGAACCTGGCCAGGAAACCGGCCAGGGTGTTGCGCCTCGGGTCCGGATCGTCATTGAGGGCCAGGACCGTTTCCAACCCGGGAAGCAGCAAGGCCAGGTCTTCACTGTTGATCAGGTTCTGGTTGGCCTGTATGATCTTGACCAGGTCCGCCTTGACCACATCCATATAGGCCTTGTCTTCGGCGCTCCTGGCCAGGACATGCACGATATCGGCGAACTTGGCCACCGCGTTCTTGGACTCATCGGGCTTGATTTTGAAGAGCTCGTCAACCGCGGCATCGATCAGGCGCCCCATCTCCTTGGGCCCCTGCTTCCCGCCGACGAGGTTCAGTTCCGCAAAGGCCACATCCAGGAGCGTTTCACCCCGAAAATCCGGATGGGACTGCCGATACTCGGCCGGCGCCGAACCCTCGGCATTCAAGGCCTCGGTCATGGTGATCAAAAGGTTAAGGGTGGTGGCCATGATATCGTTCCGCCTACTCCCGTTGGGCCTTAAGACAACGCTCAGCAGTCCGCTGTCTTCCAGCGTCTGTACGACCTTGCGTTGCCCGGTGGCGCCATCCTGCCGCAAGGTGGCATGGGCGTTTGGACCGGTGAGCCCCCTGAGGCGCTGATACCCGGAGGGATCGATCTCGTTCAGACCCTCCATCAGGGCCACGAGTTCGCCGGTCCTCATGCGCCCTTCCTTCCGCGAGGCATCCCAGTAGTAGTTCATGATCGGGCTGACCAGGGCGAAGATCCTGTGTCTGCGGCCCGCCGTCCCATAGCGTTGTCTCCAGGAAGTCGTCGTGAAGCCGTCGAATCGGCCGCCATGGTATTCGGCGTCGGTCATGCCGCCGGCCACCTCCACCACGGCCGGGAAACAATCGGTGATGTGGCCCGGCAGCACCATGGGCATGAAGAGCGCAACCACGGGGTGAGTGATCACCCCGACCAGTCCGTTGAATCTCATGAAGGGCACCGGGACGCCGAGCACCTTGATGCGATAGGTCTTCTTGAACAAGACCCAATCATAGGCTTGGAACTGATCCATATGGACATCGGTGCCGTCAAGCTTGATCCTGCCCTCGCGGCCCCAGCGCTGAGCGGTGACGATCTCTCCGACGCCCCAGGCGGCTACGTTCTTGGTGATCCCGGCCACCGTCCCGGGCTCGCCTGCGGGGTGATCGGGAGAGTCTATGAAGGCGAGGAGCGGGATATGGGTATCAAGTCCGAAGATCTTGAGGTTTCGGAGCTCATCGGCGCCCTCAAGCATCAACAGCAGCGTGCGCAGGGTGCTGGTCTTGACATCCGCGGTGGCCCGTGCCTGCCCGTACATGTTCCGTTCCGTCAATTGAAGCAGGCCTTCGCTGACGCTGTTTTCGCCCTGCAGGGCCGTCCGGTCCATGGACGCGATCGCCAGGAGCAGCCCCTTGGCGGTCGCGGTATCCAGATTGGTCGCAAACCCGGTCAAGGCGCTTTTCATGAACCGGGCCAGGGTGTTGTGCTCGGGATCGGCGTTATCGTTCAGGGCCAGGAGTGCGTCCAGGTGCGACAAGGTCTTTTCGAATTCATTCTGGCTTACAAATTCCTTCAAGAAATCGAGGATCGCGTTCAGGTCCTTCTTGATGTCGTAGGCATGGCCGCTTGCGACGACAGGCCGCGCGGACTGAGCGGTATCGAGGGGCCTTGCCGCACGTTGCCGGGCCGCCTGAGGTGCCCCCGCCTGTCCCTTGTCGGGGCCTTTAAAGCCGGCGACGACGATAAAACAGCCGCAGAGCAGAATCACCATGACGATCGCGATGACGGATACCTTTAAGGGCTTGCGCATTCGATCCTCCTTAATCGCGGGATGCGGCGCGCGTGCCGGCAGGGTCACCATACAGGCCGCTTACGATACGATGGATGTAACCCTGCATCCGGGAAACGAGATTCACGGAATCGCCGGAGCGCGGGACGAAGAGCGCCTTGATGACCTGATCGACGAGGCGCTGAGTCGTGTCTGACTGCGCCACATTCACGCGCAGGCTCATCTCGTTCAGCAGCGCATCCATGAGGGTGTTGCCCGTGAATTCCGGATGCGCCTCCCGGTAGATGAGTCCGCTGTCTTTTTCGCTGAGCTTGGCCACGATCAGGCCGAACAGGTTCATGGCCGGAAGAAGGATATCGTTATCCCCCCGGGGCTGCATCACATACACGAGCAGATCGCTGTCCTGAAGGGTCTTCAGGACGCCCGGTTCATCATCGCGCCGCAGGGTCGCGCGCGGATTCTTACCAGTGAATCCCTTCAGCGGTTCATAGGCGGGCGGCAGGGGGATCTCGTTGAGTCCTTCCAGTGATTTGAGGAGCGCCCCGGTTAGGGGCCGCCCCTGCTCGTCCCTGGTGTTCCATGCATACTCCATGAGGGGGACCATCAGGGCCAGGAGCTTGTGGCGCCTTCCGGCCGTCCCGTAGCGATCCTTCCACGACTCTTCCGTGAAACCGCTCATGGCGCCGCTTGCATATTCTGCGTCGCTCATGCCGCCGGCGACTTCGAATACGGCCGGCAGGACATCGGTGACCGCGGCAGGCAGGATAAGCGGGACCAACGGGCTTGAGAGCATCCCGGCCAGGCCGTCGAACGACATGAACGGCAGGTGCATGCCCGCCACATGAATCGTATAGCGTTTTTTGTACATGACCCAGTCGAAGGCCTGAAACTGGTCCAGGGGGACACTGCGCCCGTTCATGGTGATTTTTCCCTCGCGGCCCCAGCGCACGGCGGTCACAATCTCGCCGATGGCCCATTCGGTGGTATCGGTGGTGATATTTTTGACCGTGCCGGGCTCGTTCTCGGGGTGGTCGGGCGAGTCCAGGACGCTCGGGAGCGGGATGTCCGTCTCAATGCCGGCCAGGGTAAGATGCCGTATCCGGCTGCGCTGGGGCAGCAGAAACAGCAGAGACCGCAGGGCGCAGGTCTTGACCTCGGCCGTGGCCCTCACCTGGCCGTACATGTTGCGCTCCATGAGCTGGACAATTCCTTCGCTGACGCCGTCCCTGCCCTGATACGCCGACTGGTCGATGGATGCCATGGTCATGATCAGGCCCTTGATGTCCTCCTCGTCCATATTGACGGCGATACCGCTGACGGCATTCTTCATGAATCTCGCCAGCGTATTCTTTTCCGGATCGGGATCGTCGTTGAGCGCCAGGATCATGTCCAGCCCCTTGTAAATCTTTTCCAGATCGGCGCTCATGAGCATCTTCTCCGAGGCATCGACCAGTCTGTCGAGATCGGCCTTGAACACGGCGACGAACTGCTTGTCCCTGGCGGCCCGGGCGGTGACGAAGGCTATCTTCTCCAGGATCGTGGCGGGGCTTTCGGTCCGGCCGGGCAGGGGCTTGAACAGGGCGTCGATGACGCCCTCGATTGGATCGTCCTTTGCCGCGGACGAACGGGATAGGCTGGCAGCGGCGGACGAGATCTCCGCGAAAACGGCATCCAGGAGGGTATCTCCCTGAAAGCCGGGGTTCATCCGCAGGTATTCGGCGGGGACGCTCTGGGGTGTGTTCATCTTGGCGATCACCCGGATGATCAGATCCAAGAGCGGCGCGGCCAGGCCCGTATCGTCCGTTCCGTGGGGCCTGAGCGGCGCGTTCAT
>JAKQBR010000348.1 GCA_029574005.1 Deltaproteobacteria bacterium
CTGGCGCGTCATGGCCGCGCCCCGGTTTGAGCAGAAGAGCACATCGACGGCCTTGCGGACCAGCTGCGGCCGGCTGAGGCTGAGGTAATCGTTCACGCGCGCCAGCGCACTCTCGCCCAGAGGCACGAGCCGTTCCTTGCCGCCCTTGCCGCGCGTCATGAGATACCCCACGTGGAGGTTGAGGTTCTGAAGCTTGAGCCCCACGAGTTCGGAAACCCGCAGGCCCGTTGCATACAGGAGTTCGAGCATGGCCTTGTCGCGCAAGCCCAGCGGGGTGGAGCAGTCGGGGGCGCCGAGCAGCCGATCCACCTCATCGATACTCAGGACCTCGGGCAGGTAAGCGGTACTTCTGGCGCGCGCGAGGTCGCGGGTTGGGTCGCTGTCCACGAGCTCTTCCTGGAGCAGGAAGCGGAAGAACTGCCTAATAGCCGTAAGACGCCGGTTGATGCTGGTCGTCTTGAGGCCGGAATGTTTGCCCTGTGAGGTGAACTCTCGCAGGTGCGCCGTGGTGATGCGCCGGTAATCGAGGTCTCTGTCGGACATCCAGGCCGAGAAGGAGCGCAGGTCATTGGCATAGGCGGCGATAGTGTTGTCGGGGGCCGATCGTTCAGAGACGAGGTATTCGAGAAAGGCGTCGATCAGATCCTCGTTCATCGCTTGGTGATGGTGGGGTTGAGTCCCAGCTTTGACAGATCGGACTGGACCATCTTGGCGCTCTTCATATCCGGAAAGGCCCCGACAACCACGCGCAGACACCCCTCGTTCTCCTCGATCAGATAGCTTGCCACACCGAGGTCTTTCAGCCGTCCGATCTCCTGCTGGGCCTGCTTGTGGGATTGAGCGTCGAAGGTGACCAGCTCAAGGGTATAGGGTGTGGGGCTGCCCAGAAAGGCGCCGCTGTCGATGATGCCCTTGCGCTGCAGTTCGCGCATCTTGGACACCGCGTCCTTGGCGGTGGAGAAAAGCCCGTAATCCAATCGGTACCAGATACCCGTGGCGCCCAGATCGGTCTTGGTGATGAAGACCTTCCCCAACGAGGCGTTCAAGCGCTCCATGCTCCTTCTGGCATCAGCGAGACTCTGCGAGGAGAGGATGTGGATGGTGAATGGATAGAAGGTGTTCTTGGCGCAGCCCTTGCCGGGCGCGGCCGGTGGGGCCTGCGGCTGGGGGGTGGTCGTGGTGAGCGGGGCCACGATCAGGGGTGAACGCTTTATCTCCCTCTGCAGGACATTGCTCTTCCCGTAGCTCGCCAACAGGCAGAGCGGTATGAGCACGATCGCCAGGGACGGCAATAGAATCCGTTTCATGAACTCCTCCCGTTATTGAAGGCATAGCTGGTATTGTCTATATAGCTGTTGATGCCGGATATGATGCCCTCGACGATGCTGTTTTGATACTCTCTATCCTGTATCAGCTCACACTCGGCGGTATTGGTGATGAACCCGATTTCGACCAGGATGGAGGGCATCTGCGCGCCCATGAGCACATAGAACGGGGCCTGTTTGACCCCCAGGTCCTTGCCGCCGTGCCCAGCTTTTTCCAGGGTTGAGATGATCGATTTCTGGGTAGAGGTGGCGAACCGTGAAGATTCGTTGATCTTGGAGGTCAGCATGAGGTCGTTGATGATATACTGCAGGTCGGATAGCGATTTGGAGGTCGTGGCGTTTTCGCGTGCCGCCACCTGGATGGCCGAGGCGTCCGAGGTCAGGTTGAGGATATAGGTCTCCACCCCTCGGATGGTCTCGTCCGCATGGGCGTTGACATGCACCGAGATGAAAAGATCGGCCTTGCGTTTGTTGGCAAAGGCCGTGCGCTCTTCCAGGGGGACGAACCTATCCTTTTCGCGCGTCAGGAACACCTCCAGGCCTTCAGCCTGGAGACGCTTGGCCAGCAGCTTGGCAACCGCCAGGGTGATGTCCTTCTCTTTCCGTCCGTCCGGACCGATCGCACCGGGGTCCTTGCCTCCATGCCCGGGATCGATGACGATGCGCGAAACCTTGAGCGAGAGCTGTTTGGCGATGGAGGGCATGTCGCCGGCTACCTGGGCAGGGGTGCCCTTGCGGACACGCTTGATGCCGTTGTCGCGGCGTGCGGTCTTGTCTTTCGAGGCGCGTTTTGCCGACGCGGCACCCTTGGCGGCCGACGCCTTCGTGCTGACATCGAGGATAATACGGGCCGGATTTTCCAAAGGGAAGGCCTTGTAGGTGGTCTTGGCGCTCAAGTCCACCACCACGCGCACCTTGTCCTTCTGGTTCTGCGAGACGCGGATGTCATCAAGGAGGCCGCTGTTGACTTCCATGCTGTATGGCACGTCCTTGGCGATGCGCGCGTTGTTCAGATCCACCACCAGGCGTTCGCTCCGTCCGGCATTTTCGTCGGCGGGCAGCGTGAATGTCTCGAAGGCCGCGCTGCGGGTGAGATTGATGACGATGCGGGTATAGTCGTTATCCGTCCAATAGCGCACCTCTTTGACCTGCGCCATGGAGGATGGGGCGTCCGAGTCAGCGGTTTTCCTCTCCTTCTCCATGGGCGGCGCGCCAGGCTCGGTGGGCCTGTCTTCGGCGCTGGCGATATTGATGGAGTTCAGCGCCTCGCGCGCCTGCTGCGCCATGTCGCCTTTGGGAAACTTGGTCACGATATCGCGGTATAAGCCAATGGCCCGTTCCTTATCGTTCAATCGCCGCTCATACACGCGCGCCTCTTTATAGAGGGCATCATCGGCCAGGGAATTCTCCGGATAGCGCTGCGCCACCTTCTGGTAGGTCTCGATGGCGGCGTCGAGATCGGCCTT
>JAKQBR010000349.1 GCA_029574005.1 Deltaproteobacteria bacterium
GAAGAACCTGGGCCTGCCCATCCTGAGCGAGGGTGACGCCTCCCTTCTGAACATCTACCACGTCATCGAAGTCAATCCGGCCAAGTTCCCCAAGGTCAATGCCGCCGGTGCCAAGGCCTTCGCGGACTTCATGGTCTCCAAGGAGACGCAGGCGATCGTGGCCAAGTTTGGGGTCGACAAGTACGGCAGCCCGCTGTTTTTCCCGGACGCCGGCAAACCGGAGTAAAAGAAAGTAAAGGCCGGGGGAAACTTTTTTAAAAGGTTTCCCCCAGCCCTTTTCATCGTAATGGATCTCATCATTGAAGGCATCATCAAGGCTTTCCAGATCCTCTTGGCCCTTGACCCCGAGGTGCTGGGGATCACGGCCCTATCCCTGAAGGTTTCGGGCTCGGCCACGTTCATCAGCCTGTTCATCGGGATATCCACCGGCACGGTCGTGGCGCTCAATGACTTTCCGGGCAAGCGCCTGATAATCAGCCTGATCAACACCGGCATGAGCCTGCCGCCCGTGGTGGTGGGACTCCTGGTCACGATCTTTCTGTGGCGTAACGGCCCCCTGGGGTATTTCGAGATCCTGTACACGCCCACGGCCATCATCATCGCCCAGACCGTGATCGCCACGCCCATTATCACGGGCATCAGCCTGGCGGCCATGCAGAACCTGCCGGCCAATCTGCGGTTGCAGATCCTGGCCCTGGGCGCATCGCGCCTCCAGATGGTCTGGATCCTGATCAAGGAAGCCAGGCTGCCGCTCTTGGCCGCGGTCATGGCCGGCTTCGGCGGGGTCATTTCCGAGGTGGGGGCCTCCATCATGGTGGGCGGCAACATCAAGGGGTATTCGCGCGTGCTCACCACGGCCACGGTCATGGAAACGGGCAAGGGCAACTTCGACATCGCCATTGCCTTGAGCGTCATCCTCCTGCTGCTGGCCTTCCTGATCAACGCCGTGCTCACCCATATCCAGCAGAGGCAGCGTCCGCGATGAACGACTGCATCCTTAAGGCCACGGACCTGATCGTCAAGCGCGGCGGGGTGGGCGTGTTGGATATCCCGACCTTCAGGCTTACCTGCGGAACCCGGCTGGCCCTGATCGGACCCAACGGCGCCGGCAAATCGACCTTGCTCCTGACTTTGGCCGGGTTGATCAAGCCCGCAGGCGGCACGATCACGTATCAAGGCCAGCCTCTTACCGACCTGTTCGGCTACCGTAGGCGCATCGCCTGCGTTTTCCAGGAGCCGCTGCTCTTCGATGCCACGGTGCAGGCCAATATCGCCGCGGGCCTGAAGTTGAGGCATGTGCCGTCCTCCGAGATAAAGCAGCGCGTACATGCGTGCGCCGAGCGCTTCGGCATAAAGCACCTCCTGGATCGCTCGGCCCGCAAGATCTCGGGCGGCGAGGCGCAGCGCACCAGCCTGGCGCGGGCCTTTGCCCTGGAGCCCGAGATCGTCTTTTTGGACGAGCCCTTTGCCTCGCTCGATCCGCCCACGCGCGAAGCCCTGCTCGAAGACCTGCACCGCATCCTCAACGAGACCTCGACCACGGCCGTATTGTCCACCCACGACCAGGAGGAGGCCTTGCGCCTGGCCGATGAGATGGCGGTCATGAACGCCGGTCGCATCGTGCAGGTGGGCCGTCCGGAAATAGTCATGAACCACCCGGCCGATGAGTTCGTGGCC
>JAKQBR010000374.1 GCA_029574005.1 Deltaproteobacteria bacterium
CCCTACGAGAAGTTCATGCGCATCCGCTTCCGCATCGACGGCATGCTGCAGGAAGTCATGAAGCCGCCCATGCGCCTCAAGAACGCCATCATCAGCCGTCTCAAGATCATGTCCAAGCTGGACATCGCCGAGCGGCGGCTGCCCCAGGACGGCCGCATCAAGCTGCGCATCCAGGGCGGGCGCGAGGTGGAATTCCGCGTCTCGGTCCTGCCGACGCTCTTCGGCGAAAAAGTGGTTATGCGTATCCTGGATAAATCGAACCTCCAGCTGGACATGACCAAGCTGGGCTTCGAGGAAGAGGCCCTGGCGCGCTTCAAGGAAGGCATCTACAAGCCCTGGGGTATGGTGCTGGTCACGGGGCCTACCGGAAGCGGCAAAACCACCACCCTGTATTCCGCCATCTCGGAGCTCAACAAGATCGAGACCAACATCTCCACGGCCGAAGACCCGGTCGAGTTCGATCTGGCCGGCGTCAATCAGGTGCAGATGCATGAAGAGATCGGCCTGACCTTCGCGGCATCCCTGCGCTCTTTCCTGCGCCAGGACCCGGACATCATCCTGGTGGGCGAGATCCGCGACTTCGAGACGGCCGAGATCGGCATCAAGGCCGCACTGACCGGTCACCTGGTGCTCTCCACCCTGCATACCAACGACGCGCCGTCGACCATCAACCGGCTTCTGAACATGGGGATCGAGCCGTTTCTGGTGGCCTCCTCGGTCAATCTCATCGTGGCGCAGCGGCTGGCCCGCAAGATCTGTCCCCACTGCGCGACCCAGGACGATGTCTCCAAGGAGACCCTCATCCAGATGGGCATGGACCCCGATGAGGCCAGGAACGTGGTCTGTATGACGGGCAGGGGCTGCTCGATGTGCAACAATACCGGGTTCAAGGGCCGGATCGCGCTCTATGAGGTCATGACGGTCAATGACCCGATCAAGGAACTCGTGCTCATGGGGGCATCCGGCAGTGAGATAAAGAAAGAGTCCATCAACCAGGGGATGAAGACCCTGCGGCAGAGCGGCCTGACAAAGGTGGCCCAGGGTGTTACCTCGGTTGCCGAGGTGCTGCGGACGACCATGGCTGATTAGGCGGGAGGTGCATTTGGAAACGAACATATACGACATGCTCAAGAAGATGGTGGAAAAAGGGGCCTCGGACCTGCATATCACGACCGGGTCACCCCCCCAGATCAGGGTCAGGGGCGAGCTGGTCGCCATGGACGAGCCCATCCTGGGGGCGCCTGATACCCGGCAGCTGCTCTACTCACTCTTGACCGAGGTGCAGAAGCACCGTTTCGAGGAAGACCTCGAGCTGGACTTTTCCTTCGGCATCAAGGGTCTGGCGCGCTTCAGGGGCAACATCTTCGTGCAGCGCGGCGCCCCGGCCGGCGTCTTCCGCATGATCCCGTACGAGATATTTCCCCTTGAAAGTCTCGGCCTTCCGCCGATCGTGGGCAAGGTGACCACCTACCCGCGCGGCATGATCCTGGTCACGGGGCCGACCGGAAGCGGCAAGTCCACGACCCTGGCCAGCTTCCTGGACAAGATCAACAAGGAACGCCACAACCATATCGTCACCATCGAGGACCCCATCGAATTCGTGCACAAGCATAAGGGCTGCCTGGTCAACCAGCGCGAGATCGGCGCTGACACGAAGAACTTCAGCAATGCCCTGAAGTACATCCTGCGCCAGGATCCTGACGTGGTCTTCATCGGCGAGATGCGCGACCTC
>JAKQBR010000388.1 GCA_029574005.1 Deltaproteobacteria bacterium
TGAGCACATCGCGCGCCGCCGCAAGCTCGCGTTCGTCGCGCGTGTTCAGGCTGAAGCCGAGCGACTTCAGCGCGGCGCCGAGTGTTTCACGCATATCGTTCAGCATGGTCATGCGGCCCTTGAGGTCAGTGCGGTCGAACATGGTCCAGCTGGGTTTGAAGTCCGGGACCTTGCTCTTGAGGTAAGCGATGCCGGTGATGCTGAATGCGTAAGGCACGCTGTGGCGCATTGCCGGATCAAAGGAGAGTTTCAGATAATCGGGATCGACATGCTTGAGGTTGGGCAGCAGGCTGTGGTCCAGCTCGATGATCATGCCCTGCTGATCCATGAGCTTGACCATGTAGCTTGAGGGCGTGATGACGTCGTACCCCGTGGCGCCGGCCTTGAGCTTTGAATACATGGTCTCGTTGGAATCGAAGGTGTCGATCACCACGCGGCAGTTGTGCTCCTGTTCGAAGCGCTGAATCAGCTCGGGTTTCACGTAGTCGGCCCAGGTATAGACGTGCAGCTCGGCCTTATCTTGACCCAATCCCCTGAAGAGCAGAAAGACGCCGGCGGCAACGATCAGGGCCAGCAACGCAAACGCCATGTATTTCTTCATTGTTCATCCTCCATGAAGTTTTGACTGATGAGTACGGCCAGGAAGGTAACGACAAGCAGGATCGATGAAAGGGCGTTGATCAGCGGGGGGGAGCCATGCTTGATCATGCTGTAGATGCGGATCGGCAGGGTGGTCGAGCCGGGTCCCGCCACGAAGAAGCTGATCACGAAATCATCGATGGAGAGCGTGAAGGCCAGCAGGGCGCCGGAGATGATGCCCGGAGAGAGGAGTGGAATCAGGATGCGCCAGGCCACGGTCGGCAGGTCGGCGCCCAGGTCCAGGGCCGCCTCGACGACCGAGAAATCAAAGTTCTGCAGACGACCCAGGACCACCATGGCCACGTAGCTGATGCAGAAGGTTACATGCGCCAGGAAGATGGTGAACAGACCCAGGGGCAGACCGATTGCCACGAAGAAGAGCAAGAGGCCGATGCCCATGAGGATCTCCGGGATCACCAGGGGGGTATAGATCAGCAGGTAGTGGTATTTCTGGAGCCTGCTCTGATATCGGTGCAGGGCCAGCGCCGCCGTGGTACCGATCACCACCGACAGGGCCGTGGCGGAGACGGCGATGAAAAGGGTGTTGCGGACCGAGCCCCAGATCTCGCGGTGATGGAAAAGCTTGGCATACCAGGAAAGCGTGAACCCTTCCCAGCCGCCGCCGAAGCGTGCGGCGTTGAAGGAGTTGACCACCAGGACAAAGACCGGCAAATAGAAGAAGAGCAGCACGAGCACGGTGACGACGATGGGCAGCCTGCTCCTCCTCATGCGTCTTCCTCGATGAGGGGCTCGGCCTTCTGCTTGCGCCTCTGCATGAGCATGACGAGCGTCATGGGGATCAGCACCGCCACGGTCAGGAAGGCGGACAGACCGCTGGCGTGGGGCAGGTTGCGGTCCACGAAGACCCTCTGCGCGATCTTGTTCCCGATCATCTCGCCGCTCGGACCGCCGACGATATCCGGGATGACATACGACCCCAGGGCCGGGATGAAGACCATGAGGACGGCGGTGATGAGCCCGCGCCAGATGCCTGGGATGAAGACCCGCATGAAGCTCTGGAACCGATGCGCCCCCAGGTCCTGCGCGGCCTCGACCAGGCGGAAGTCGAACTTGGCCGCCGCGGCATAGATCGGCAGGATGGCAAACGGCAGGAAGTTGTACACCATGACCAGCAGGACGGCTCCGGAGTTGTAGAGCAGGGACGTGTCGGCGCTGACGAGATGCAAGGCCAGCAGGACGCGCTTGATGACGCCGTCGGGATGCAGAAGCACCTTCCAGGCGAAGATGCGCACCAGGAAACTGGTCCAGAACGGCACGATAACCAGCAGGAGCAGGATCTGACGCCATTTCCCCTTCGAGCGCGCGATCACGTACCCCACCGGCGTGGCCATGAGGATGCAGAGCACGGTCGTCAGGATGCTGAGGTAGATCGTGCGCCAGATGATGGCGGGATAGTTCGGTTGGGCCAGACTTTTAATGGTTCCAAGCGTCCATCCCGGCGCGAAGCCCCCGAACTGGTCAGGCGGTTTGAAGCTGATGGCGAAGATCAGCAGGGTCGGCAGCAGGAACAGGAGCAGCAGCCATGTCAACGAGGGCAGGCTTAAGAGCCATTCATTGCCCTTGCCTGTGCTAACCGGCATCGTTGGCGATCTCCCCGACATGCGTGGGCGGCATGCCCATCAGGTCCTCATCGGCCTCGCGGTAGCGTTCAAGCATGAAACCGTCGTCGGCGTGCCAGGAAATCCACACGTTCTCATTCCAGCGGATGGGTTTTTCGTCGAGCAGGAACCG
>JAKQBR010000392.1 GCA_029574005.1 Deltaproteobacteria bacterium
GCTGGAGAGCGGCGAGAAGATCACGGCCCGCGCGGTCATCAGCACCTCGTCCGTCAAGGACACGGTGCTCAAGCTGACCGGCGCGGAATTCTTCCCCGAGGCCTTCGTCGAGAGGATCCGTTCGACCAAACCGTCCCTGACCGCCACCCAGGCCAAGATCGGGGTGAGGAAGAAGCTCGTCAAGGGCGGGTCGCTCGTGGGCGCCTGGCCCATCAAGATGGGTCAGCACGCGGATCAGGACGAACTGAAAAAGAACTACAAGGTGCTCGAGACCGGCAGGATCGGCAAACTGGTCCCGGTCTACGTCCCCGTGCCCAGCAACTACGACCCGGACCTGGCGCCCGAGGGCCAGCAGATCCTCACGGTCGTGGCCGTGGCCCCCACCCTGGAGACCACGTTCGTTGACTCCGAAGAGGTTTGGATGGAGCGCATGATGGACGCCATCCACAACCTGGTGCCGGGCCTGAAGGAAAACACTATCTTCTGCGACATGTGGTCGGTGACTACCCTGGCCGCATGGATCGGCAAGGACAGCGGGTCGGCCATCACCACCGGACAGGCCACGGACCAGGTGGGCCTCCTGCGGCTGCCGCACGAGACCCCCGTGACCGGTCTGTTCATGGCCGGCGACTGCGCCGGCCCGGCGCGCGGGGTCGGCACCGAGCTGGCCTGCCAGAGCGGCATGGACTGCGCCGACCTGGTGGCCCGCCACCTCAAGCTCGGCATCTTGAGCTAGCGCCGCGTAGGCGTTGACGAGCCGCGGCAGGAAAAGCCGGCGCGAAACGAATACCGCGCCGGTCGATCGAATAATTCAGGGAGGGTATATCGATGAAGGTAGCAGTTGTCGGAGCAGGCGCGGCCGGTCTGGCCGCAACCCATACGCTGAGGAAGGCCGGGGTGGATGTCACGCTGTTCGAATCGACACCCTATGCCGGCGGCCGTACGCGGTGCTATACCAAGGAAGGCTTTATCCTCGATGTCGGCGCCCAGTTCACGGGCGCGGTCTGCAATACCCAGCTCGGGTACGCCAGGGAGTTCGGCTTCATTGACGAGGTCGTGAAGTTTCCCATGGAAGCCGGCTTCTGGCGGGACGGCAAGATCTACGCCCTCCCGCCGTCCAACCTGCGGGGCTTCATCAGGCACTTCGACCGCTTGTTGAAGTTCCGCGGCATACCGCTCAAGGCCAATCTTCAGATGGCCAAGGTCTTCTTCCAGATGTTCAGGCGCATGATAAACATCGATGCTTCCACGATGAACCCGGATGGGCTGATCGACCTGGGCGACACCTCGGTGGCCGAATTCACGCTTAAACACGGCGGCAAAGAGGCGCTCGAGTGGGGCATGCGTCCCGCCACCGGCGCCATGACCATCGGCGAGGCCGAGGATGTCGCCATCACGCATCTGATCGCCCTGATGGGTCTCTACAAAGGGATCTATCTCATGAAGCGCGGCATGGGCTCGATCGTAGAGGCGCTCTACCAGGCCAACAAGGACCATATCAAGCTCTCAACCCCGGTTAAGGAGATCGTGATCGAGAACGGTCAGGTCAAAGGCGTGGCGAGCAGCGAAGGCTTCATGCCCGCCGATCATGTCGTCTGCGCCACCACGGCATCCATGGCGCTGAAGCTCATGCCGAATCTTCCCAATTCCATCGGCCGGGCCCTGGCCAAGGTGCGCTACTCCTCCACGGTCCATGTCATGGTCGGCATGCCGGAGCGGATCCTGCCGGGAAACATGTACGCCATGACGATTCCCTCCGAGGCCAAGAGCTTTCTGATCGCCCTGAACGACGGCAGCGGCAAGTCGGAGCAGATGGCCCCTCCGGGCACCGGTCTCGGGCACCTGTGCACCTTCGGAACCCGGGCCCCGGAACTCATGGACATGCCCGACGACGAGGTCGTGGACCGGGTCATCAAGGAAGCCGCGCGCATGGGGGGCAACTTCCGCACCAAGCCCATCGTGGCGGACGTCATCCGCTGGAAGGAGGCCATCTGCCTCGAGGCCCCGGGACAGTTCCCCGCGATGTACTGCATGCGGCGCACCGCCAAGGACGATGTCAAAGGCCTGCACCTGGCCGGAGAGTATAACTATCTGGTATCGTGCGTCGAGGGCGCCATGCGCAGCGGTGTCGACGCATCGGAAGAGATCCTCGCCCAGAGGTCCTGAAGAACCCTCTCTCTTGTTTCTTGCCGCCGGAGATCCCTGGCCCGGGGATCTCCGGCGGCAGACCTCATCGATGATGATTCAGACGCGAAGGCTGATAACCCTGTGTACCGGCCCCTTCCCCTCAATGATTTTTTTGATCTGGCCCGTTACATGAGCCCCAGGTACAGTCCCGGACAGTGAAGTTTCTTGCTGTCCGAGAGCATTTGATCCAGTACGGTGGGATCATCGGACGGTTGGGGAGACCTGCTGATGCTGATCCTGAAACCGCCCTCCCACGTGATGCGGTATTCGGCTTCGCTGCGGTAGGTCTTGGCAATCTCTATCTGGTCGCTGACCAGCCTCTTCAACGGGCCGCTCAAGGACATGCCGATGCCATCGGCCAGACCGCCGACCATCGCGGTGGTTGCGTCGCCCACGGGGAATTTCAGACTCCGCTCGCCCCAAGGGGTTGATGCCGTTATCGTGAGAATGGCGTTTAAGGCCTGTGACCGTGCGCCCGGCGCGCGTTTCCTGGAATACCGCATATCATCCTCCTTTTAAAAGTCATGCGCATTCAATAATAATCAAATGATGTATACACCCATCGGAAAGGCAATGTAAGCGAAATTTCTCCAAAAAGACTCTATCATGCACAATCAATCGGCGCATGTACGCGCCCGGGCGCCCTTGCAATTTCCACCGATGATCCTATATTACCACCAATGGCATGCTATGTGTCATCTAGAATCAAAAGAGTGCCGCAAGGGGGTTTGCATGAGCGAAAAAACGGTAAAGCTCGGTGCAAAGCAGTACGAGGTACTCACAGGGATGCTCCATGGTACACGTTAGAGGGCCCTGGTCATCGACGGGCTGATTGAGGTCCTGGCAAGAAGCTTCGCGGAAGATAAGCACTTCATCTACGATGTCATGACCGTCCCCCGCATCCTTGAAGCTCGTGAGGAAGAGCAAGTGACACGCCAAAAAGCGCTCGGCTGAACGTAGGTAGGGCGCGCCCAAGGGGGTCTTTCCTTGTACCAGCGGCCGGGTGCTTATCCGCGCGCCGCATGATGATCGCTCATCACTCTTCAGGCAGAGGCATGTTCTTTACCCTGGCCGAGCCTTTGCCGTAAAAGCCAAGCTCCTGAGCCGCCCTGCGCGTCAGGTCGATGATCTCGAAATCGCGCCTGCGGCATCGATCGTTGACCGTGACCACCACCGACTTGCCGTTGGCCGGGTTCACGACCTTTATCTTGCTGCAATACGGCAGGCTTGGATGCGCGGCTGTCAATTTATCGTGGTCGAAGATATCAAGTAAAACAGGCCCCTGTGTCAAGCAAGGCCCCATTTCGACACAGCCCTTGTTTTTTCCCTCGAATCCTTTATGCTGAATAATTGGTCAGCGCAACACTGACCCATGAATCGAGACCACGAGGAGGGACGAAAAGTGCGGGAAAAAACAGTAAAAGTTGGCGAAAAACAGTATCGAACCCTTACCGAGATGCTGCAGGGCGCACGGCAACGGGCCCAGGTCATCGAGGGATTGATCGAGATCCTCGCCAAAGGTTTTGAGGAAGACAGATACCTCATCTTCGACGTGATGTACGATCCGACCTCGCTGATGCTCAAGAGAAAGAAGGATCGCTGAAGCTAGGCGTGGTTCGGCATGTTATCCCGGCTGCGGCGAACACCGCCTTGCAGCGCTCCAAGATCGCGCGATCGTAAAAAAGAGGTCACGGCCTTGCGTATTATGGCGCAAAGTGGCCACCAATATGCTGAAGGTGGCCACCCGTTAGCATGAAAGGGCCACCCTGAGAAAGCCTTGATTGCGTATGCTGCCGAATGTTGCCACGTGTTTTGATCTAAGACGGCCACCAATATGATGAAAGTTGCCACCCAGGTCGGAGCCGTCAGGCGACGCTGGTTTTGGTCTTTATTACTCCGATTTTTCCTCCTGAGTAAACGATGATTTCTTC
>JAKQBR010000403.1 GCA_029574005.1 Deltaproteobacteria bacterium
CCCCTGCCTGAGGGAGAGGACTATCGCGGCGGCCGTAACGAGGCAGAGTAAGGCAAAGCCCGTCGCTGGAGAGAATATGTCCTTGTAAAGCAAGGTCCCCGCGAGAAACGCCGCGTATAGGACGGCCACACCCGATAAGGAGCGCAATGATTGTGAACGCAATGATTATTCGCAGGATGCCCGGGAACCGAGATGTCACCATATGTAATCTCCTCGAGATGTATGCCGGAATATGAATTAAAATATGCCAATTCATATGCCCATATCATTAATCGTACAGAAAGTCCATACAACTTGAGAGGCAGTTCGACCTGGTCCCCATCATGGCACCGACAGGGAGCTTTCGCGCGCGGGCAGTTAGCGTCTCGCAAGCCTGTCTACCGTGGGCTTTCAGCGGCCGGAGGCGATGATGTCGGCGATTGTCCTGTGGGTCTCCAGGTTATAGGCCTTGTTGAGGCGCATGATCTTGGCGCAGAACTTCCCTTCGGTGCAGTAGCCGAGGTTGCACTTGGGCTCGAACAGGAAGGCCAGCTCGGGCAGGGCCTCCTTGAAGAGCTCGGCCTTCTTCTCGGAGGTGATGCGTCGCTCGGGCTCGCATTCCGTGCATAGCCGCAGCGGCAGCTCCAGGCTGACGGCATTGATCAGATCATAGCTCTCCAGGGTGCGCACGCGGATATTGCGCGGCACGGTATACAGGGCGTCACGCGGCTTGATGCCCGCCTCAATCAGCCTGCCGTAGAACATGATCTGCCGGGCGCTGTGGAAGACATAGGCAGCGCACATGCCGGGCTCGGCCTTGATGTCATCGCTGATGACAAAGGCCTGCTCCGCGCGCGCCACAAGCTCGTCCTCGCAGTGCCGGTTCTGAAGCCTGGGCCAGATCTCGCGCACGATCTCATAGGCGCGCAGGGCGGAGGTGTAGATGGATTCCACGTGCTGGCCCAACGTTCCGTGGCGCTTCTGCTCGCTCCAGACGCGCCAGGACAGCGAGCTGATGGTCTGGATGTTGAGCGCCTCGTTGTACCTGCGGCAGAAGCCCGACAAGGCCGCCAGGTTGCGGCGCGTGAGGTCGTAGAGATCCTGTCCGCTGGTGAAACTGCAGGATTCAGCGAACATCCCCGCCAGGGCGGCAAGCTCGGCCCTGGCCTCGGCAGGCAGGTCGTTGATCAGGCGCACCACGGCCGGATCGATGGGATAGTTCCATTCGGCGTGGCGGCTGGAGGCATAGTCTGGCTTCGGGGCCTTGAAGATCTGGTAGTGCTGGAAGGTCTCGCGCGGCACGGCCTTGCGCATGCGGAAGATCTGCCCCATGCCGGCCTTATCCACCAGGCCTTCCATGATCTGGGTGAAAAGGCTGAACTCCTCGGGCAGCCAGTCGCTTCCATTGCGGCGCTCATCCTCGACCTGCATGGCCAGGTTGACCAGCGAGCTCAAGGGCAGCACATAGAACAGGTCGGCCGGGTCGTTGTAGGGTTTGAGCTTGTTGAAGGCCTGGATGGCATCGATCTTCTTGGCATAGCCCTGCCGAATCTCTTCCGAGAGCACGAAGAGGTCCTCGGCGATTGCCAGATATTCTCCGAAGAGCTGCGAAGAGGCGCTGATGGCGCGCGGCACCACCAATTCGGATAAGGTGGTCTCGCGCCGGCGGCCGCTGGTCACCAGCGAACGCGCATACACCATGCCGGTAAAGGCTGAATCGATCATCTTGGTGCCGTTAATGCCCAACGCCACCACGGGCAGGCCGTCCAGCGAATGACCGCGGCCGATGCCGGAGAGGTTCTTCTTGAAGATCGTCTCCGCGATGTTCTTGCCCGCGGCCTGCATCTTGGCAAGCTCCTGCTCCAGACCGGTCTGGTAATCCACCGCGCGCGCCACGGCCACCTGGATCAGGGCCACCACCTCGTCCGGGCCTAGGAAGTCCCGGCCGAGCTCCCGCTTCAGGCCCGGGTCCGAGACAGGCACCGAAGGCAGAAAATTCAAGAGCTTGACCTTGAGATCCTGAGGTTCCAGATACCGCTTGCCGTTGTGGTCGAATGACATGCCCTTCATCCTATCCGATAAAACCGTATTACTCAAGACACACTTTGAACAGATTCACTCTGCACTTCGACTGGAAAACATTGCGCTCAGGGCCGAGTGATGCTACTGCATTTTCAATGCACTACAACTTACCCGCGATACTTTTTGGGAGTACGGTGACAGCATCGCAATCGCACGCACGACAAGGGAGTACGCATGCTTAACTCGAACGCTTTTGACAATGAATGCTACATCCAGGAACAGACCAGCGCCATCCTGGAAAGGGTGGAGCGCTTCAACCACAAGCTCTATCTCGAATTCGGCGGCAAGCTGCTCTACGACTACCATGCCGCGCGGGTGCTGCCGGGCTATGACCCCAACGTCAAGATGCGCCTGTTGCAGCAGCTCAAGGACAAGGCCGATATCCTTCTGTGCATCTATGCCGGCGATATCGAGCGCAAGAAGATCCGCGCGGACTTCGGCATCACCTACGACGCCGACGCCATGAAGCTGATCGACGACCTCAAGACCTGGGGCATCGACGTGCTGGGCGTGGTCATCACGCGCTTCGACAACCAGCCCGCGGCCATGCTCTTCAAGAACAAGCTGGAGCGCCGCGGCATCAAGGTCTATACCCACCGCTTCACCAAGGGCTACCCCACGGACGTGGACACGATCGTCAGCGACGAGGGCTACGGCGCCAACGAGAACATCGTCACCGACAAGCCCCTGGTGATCGTGACCGGCCCGGGCCCGGGCAGCGGCAAGCTGGCGACCTGCCTTTCCCAGCTCTACCATGACTACCGCCAGGGCCGCAAATCGGGCTACGCCAAGTTCGAGACCTTCCCGATCTGGAACATCCCCTTGAACCACCCCGTCAACATCGCCTATGAGGCCGCCACGGCCGACATCCGGGACTTCAACCTGCTCGACCCCTTCCATCTGGAGGCCTATGGACAGACCACGGTCAACTACAACCGCGATGTCGAGGTCTTTCCGGTCCTGCGCCGCATCCTGGAAAAGATCACGGGCGGCGAGTCGTTCTACAAGTCGCCCACCGACATGGGCGTGAACCGGGCCGGGTTCGCGATCGTCGATGACGCCGCCGTACAGGAGGCGGCCAGGCAGGAGGTCATCAGACGCTATTTCCGCTACCAGTGCGAGTACGCCATGGGCTTTGCCGACAAGGAGACCGTGCAGCGCTCCGAGCTCTATGTCCGCAACCTGGGCCTCGATCCGACCAGCCGCAGCGTGGTGGCACCCGCGCGCCAGGCCGCCCTTGAAGCCCAGAGCCAGGAAGGCAAGGGGCATGACGGCATCTACTGCGGGGCCGCGATCCAGCTCAAGGACGGGACCATGGTGACCGGCGTGAACTCGCCATTGATGCACGCGGCCTCCAGCCTGGTCCTGCACGCGGCCAAGCAGCTGGCCGAGATCCCGGCCAAGATCAAGCTGTTGCCGCCCAGCATCACACAGTCCATCAGCCACTTCAAGGAAGAGGTCCTGGGCGAAAAGGCCGTGAGCCTGGACCTGCAGGAAACTTTGGTGGCCCTCTCCATCAGCGCCATCACCAACCCGGCCGCCCAGCTGGCCGTGGAGCACCTCAAGGAGCTCAAAGGCTGCGAGGTGCACATCTCGCACATCCCCACCCCGGGCGACGAAGCGGGCCTGCGGCGCCTGGGCCTCAATGTCACCAGCGACCCCGACTTCGCGACCAAGAACCTCTTCATCTGCTGAGGCCAGGCGGAAGAATCTATTCCCTGGTCTTAGGGCTTAAGAACGGGAGAGAATATCCACTGTTCGCACCGGGTCGTTTTGTTCCCAGGGCATCAAACCGGTCGACCGTGCAGGG
>JAKQBR010000001.1 GCA_029574005.1 Deltaproteobacteria bacterium
CTGAACGATGTAAGCCAGGTTTTCCTGGACCTCAAGGTTCATCTTGTGGTCGTGGAAGGCCATCTCGCCCTCGACCATCCAGAACTCGGTCAGGTGCCGGCGGGTCTTGGAGGGCTCGGCCCGGAAGGTGGGGCCGAAGCAGTAGACCTTGCCGAGGCCTGCCATGGCGGCCTCCAGGTAGAGCTGGCCGGTCTGTGACAGATAGGCCTTACCCAGGTCGAAGTACTCCACGCTGAAGAGGTTGGAGGAATCCTCGCCCACCGTGGTGGTGAATATGGGCGTATCCACCAGGGTGAAGCCGTTCCTGTAGAAAAAGTCGCGCACATGCCGCACCAGGGTGTCGCGGATGCGCAGGATGGCGATCTGGCGTGGCGACCTCAGCCAGAGGTGCCGGTGTGTCAACAGGAAGTCCGGGCCGTGCTCCTTCTTGCCGATCGGGAATTCCTCGGCCTTGTGGACAATGGTGATGGAGGTGGCATGCAGCTCGAAACCGCCCGCGGCGCGCTCCTCCTTGACCACCCGGCCGGTGGCGATGATGGAGGACTCCAGCGGAAGCTTGCGGATCTCTTCATAGAAGTCCCCGAAGGTTTCACGCTCGGCCACGACCTGGCACGTGCCGCTGCCGTCGCGCAGGATGAGGAAGGTGACCTTGCCGCTCGACCGGCGGTTCGGCACCCAGCCCTGGATGGTCACCTCCGCGTCGATGCGCGCGGGAAAATCACTGATAGCGCATGTGTGCATAACGAACTCTCCTTATGGAAGCATTCCATAGCGCAGATGAAGCGGCCGATCAAGCGGAAGAAGCACTTGCGCCCTCGCGGTTCCGAACCTTCGCATCCAGGGAAATATGCGCTTGACACGCTACTACCAATTCGATAAGGAACCCAAATGATGGGCCCTTAGCTCAATTGGTAGAGCCACCGGCTCATAACCGGTAGGTCCCTGGTTCGATTCCAGGAGGGCCCACTACAAAGGCAGGTAGGGTGAAAGACAGATCATACATTATCACAGCAAGGCGAAGGAAAAAAGGGGTGCAGAGATGCATCCCTTTTCTTTTTTAACCATATGCGCCTGCAGGAGATCGTGGATACGTTGAACGACATCGCCCCGTTCGCTCTGGCCCAGGAGTGGGATAATTGCGGCATCATGGTCGGCGACCCTGACCAGGAGATCCGCTCCATCCTGATCGCGCTCGATCCTACGCTGGAGGCGATCGACTATGCCCTAAGCCAGGGCATCGACCTCATCGTCACGCACCACCCGCTGTTTTTCGAGCCGCTCAAATCCCTGAACCTGGCTCATGGCCAGGCCCGCAAAGCGGCCCTGCTCATTGAAAACCGCATGGCGCTCGTGAGCATGCACACCAACCTCGATGCGGCCTCGAACGGGGTCGCGGACGAGCTGGCCGCCCGCCTTGGCCTGCGCGAGGTGCGGGGCCTGGGCATGCTGCGCATCGGACGCATCGATCCAAGGCCGTTGGAGGCGTGGGTCAGGTCGCTGCCTTTTTCGGGCGCGCGCATCTGCTCGGCCGGCAGGGAGGTCGCCATCGTGGCGGCCTGTCCGGGGAGCGGCATGGATCTCTGGCTTGAGGCGCTTGAGGCCGGATGCGATACCCTGGTTACCGGCGACGTGCGCTACCACCGGGCCATGGACGCCGTGGAGCGAGGCTTGAACATCGTGGATCTCGGGCATTACGGCAGTGAAGCCGTCATCCTCAGGCCCCTGGCCGAACGCATGCGGTCTCTGCTGCCCGCTGTTACAACCACGGCCTTTGAAGGCGCGGATATATTCACAAGTTTAGCGTAAGGAGAAAAGCTTTGAAGGATTTATTAGCCGGAGTGATCGCATTACAGGACGTTGAAGTTCAGGTATTCAAGGCCGAGGCCGGGCTCAAGGACTTGCCCAGGGAGCTCGAAGAGATCGAGAGCATCCTCCAGGCGCGCAAGCGCGCGCTTGACGGCGCGGACGAGGAGATCGCCGAGCTCAACAAACGCCGCGAACCCCTGGAGGTGGAGCTTAAAGAGAACCAGACCATCCTCGACGCGGCCGATGCCCGCATCAAGAAGATCAAGACCAACAA
>JAKQBR010000012.1 GCA_029574005.1 Deltaproteobacteria bacterium
CACCTTGATCAGGACGGAATTGGCGCATCCTTCGGCGATGCCCTTGGCCAGGTACTTGGCATTGGTGACGAAGAGGTCGTCGCCCACGATCTGGATCTTCTTGCCCAGACGCTCCATGAGGAGCTTCCAGCCTTTCCAGTCGTTCTCGTCCAGCCCGTCCTCGATGGACACGATCGGGAACTTTGAGATCATCTCTTCGTAGAAATCGATCATCTCGACCGCGGTCTTTTTGGGCTTTTTCTCGGCACTCATATTATATTTGCCGCCTTCGAAGAAGGAGCTGGCCGCTGCGTCGATGGCTATGGCGATGTCCTTGCCGGGTTTGTAGCCCGCGGCGGTAATGGCCTCCACGATCAGCTCGAAGGGTTCGCTGTTATTCTTCAGGTTGGGCGCAAAGCCGCCTTCGTCGCCCACGCTCGTGGCGTATTTTTTCTTCTTGAGCAGGGCCTTCAAGGCATGGAAGGTCTCGGCCGCATAGCGAAGGGCCTCTTTGAAACTGGGGGCGCCGATCGGCATGATCATGAACTCCTGGATATCCACGTTGTTGTCCGCGTGCGCCCCGCCGTTGATGACGTTGAAGAGCGGCATGGGCAGTTCACGCGCAAAGGCCCCGCCTAGATAGCGGTACAGCGGCAGGCCCATGAAGTTCGCCGCCGCCTTGGCCACGGCCACCGATACCGCCGTGGTGGCATTGGCCCCGAGCTTGGCCTTGTTGTCGGTCCCGTCCAGGTCCAGGAGTTCCTGGTCGATACCGACCTGGTCCAGGGCATCCATGCCGATCAGCTTGGGGGCGATCTTCTTGTTCACGTTTTCGACGGCCTTGAGCGTGCCCTTGCCCAAATAGCGCTTCATGTCGCCGTCGCGCAGCTCGATGGCCTCGCGTTCGCCCGTGGAGGCGCCGGAAGGAGCGGCGGCCCTGCCATAATCTCCAGTAGACAGATATACATCGACCTCAATGGTCGGATTGCCCCTCGAGTCCAAGATCTCACGCGCCACAACATCCAATATCTCGCTCATGACTCAACCTCCTGAAATTTAACGTCTTGGAATTCCCCTAACCCACTGAGAGAAGATTCGGTGCCCATGCCCAACGAGTCATTGAAATCCCCGCTGATAATGTAGCATAGGCTGGAGGTTTCTACAAACGGGAAATGCTCGGGATTACAGGGCCGTGACGATGCAGGGATATCCGGCCTGGCCGAAGCCTGAGGCCACGTTTTTGGCCTGCTCGAAGGAGCTGAAGCGGCCCAGCCGCACGCGGTAGTAGAGCGAACCCTCAGCCATTCCAGGCTCGACGCTGGCGTCGTAGTTCAAGGCCTTGAGGCGCTGGGCCATGGCCAGGGCGTTGGGCTTCTCCCTATAGGCGCCGAACTGCAGGGTATAGGCGGCCAGGTACACCGCGCGAGCGTCCAGGGCATCGATGCGCACCCTGGCCAGCCCTGTTTCCACCATGCCGAGGCGCCTGGCGGCGCCGTAAGAGAGGTCGAGGATGCGCGCCCCCACGAACGGTCCCCGGTCATTGATGGTGAGCACACAGGTGTTGCCGTTGTCCAGGTTGGTCACGCGGCAGCGCGTTCCCAGGGGCAAGGTATTGTGGGCGGCGCTGATGCCGTACATGTTGTAAGTCTCGCCCGAGGCCGTGGGCTTGCCGTGAAACTCTTCGCCGTACCACGAGGCCGTTCCGGTCTGGCTCCATCCGGGATAGCCGCCGCGCGGCGCATGGGCGCATCCGGCGGTCACGAGAAGCGTGCCAAGGATCAGAAAGGGGATGACAGAGCGCTCAAGTCTCAAGATAGGCCTCGATATCAGCGCCAACTTCCGCAAGGCCCTTTGCGTCCACGACCTTGTTCTGGCCGTCGAGAAGACCCTTGGCCTTGAAGGTGTCCAAGGCGCCCTTATAGACCGGGAGGCACAGCGCCTCATAGCGCTTGATCTCTCCCATCTTCTGCATGCGGGCGGCATAGCCGTTGATGGCCTTGAGGATGTCCTTGCGCCCTTGGACCTTGTGGATGGTCTTAGTCACCGCCAGGTAGGACTCGAGATAGTTCTCGATCAGGCCGGCAAAGGCGGCCAGGATATGCTTGCGGTCACGCTCGGCATAGTACATACCCTGCGTTTCGGCAATCAGACGGACATGCTTGAAGTGTTCCATGACCTTCTCAAAGGCCGGGGGGTCCAGGATGAACTCGTTCTCCATGAGGCGGGCCAGGCGCCGTACCTCGTCATGAAAGGGCTTGCGGGCGATGCCGTGCGGATATTTGAGGATTACGTTGGCGATCAATGACCCGGGCACGAAACAGTTGAGGATGATGTTCTTGTAGTACTCAAGCGCGATGCGATTCTCGTTGTCCACGACATAGAGGTCTGGCTCGTCCTCGCCCGGCTCGACGGTCAACAGGTCGCGTTCCTTGTACTGACTGATCGCGTCATTGAAGGCCTTGGCCTCGTCATTGAACGAGGCCGAGAGTGTATATCCCAGGGTTTTGAGATACTCGAGAAACACCTGGTAGATCTCGCGGGCCTCATGCTCCTCGATGGCCGAGGTCTTGGCCATGAACACGCAGGCCAGAAGGGCGAAGGGGGTGACGACGGTCTCGTTGTAGATGGCGGTGACCAGGTCCTGCGCCAGGCCGTCATAGAGGCGCTCGCGTTCGCTCTCGTCCATGCGCGAGTAGGTGGTATGACCCTTCATGTATTGATTCATGGAAATCGGAGGCGCGAAGCGCACGTATACCTTGCCGTAGCGGCGCTTGAGGATCTTGAGCGAACCCAGCAGCCCCCACATGCTTTCCTTGACCTTGGGGGCCCCACGCATCTCCTTGACATAGGAGCCTTCCTCGACCACCATGTCGTAGCCCACATAGACCGGCACGAAGATGAGATCGCGGGTGACGCCGGATTCCCAGGCCTGCACGATCATGGACAGGAGGCCCTTTTTCGGGAGCATCAATTTTCCGGAGCGGCTGCGCGTGCCTTCGATGAAAAATTCCATGGGGATGCGCTCGCCCAAGAGGGTGCGGACATAGGCCGCGAAGGTCTGGGAGTACAGGGGGTTGCCCTTGAAGGTGCGGCGCATGAAGAAGGCCCCGCCGCCGCGCAGGATATGACCCATGGGGAAGAACGCCAGGTTGATGCCGGCGGCGATGAACGGCACGCTCATCCAATTGAACAGCAGCACGTAGGAGAGGATCAGGTAGTCGATATGGCTCTTGTGGCAGGGGACGTACACGATCGAACCCTTGCGGGCCCACTCCTTGACGGTGGCGAGGCCATCCACGTCGACATCCAGCCCGTCGTAGATATTGTTGAAGACCCACGTCAAGACCTTTTCATAGGCGTACAGGTATGACGGTTTGAGGTCCGAGGCGATCTGGTCGAGGTCCTTGAGGATCTTCCGCTCTATGACCGGCTGCGGTTTGCCCGTCTCGGCGCAGTACGCCCCGAGGAATGTCTGGAGCAATGGGTCCTTGAGCGTCTTGTTGATGATGAACGAGCGGTCGCGGATAGGTGCGCCCGAGATGTTGCTCCCCATTGCAGCGATGCGGTGTTTGAGGACGTTGCGCACCTCGACCGCGGTCTCCTCCATGAGCTTTGAATCGGCCTCGTGCTTCTTGAGAAGCTCGGCGAGGTTGATCGGCTCGCCGTGCTCTATGAAGCCGATCTCTTCGGCCTTGCTCATGGTGAGGATCTTCCGGAACTCCTTGAGCTGGACCTGGTCTTCCTTGGTGGCGTCCTTGACCTTGATGGGCGAGCGCTTGTAGATGATGCGCTGCGGCACGATGAAGATCGGGATCTCGTTCTCGCGCTGGAGCTGCAGGAGCTTCAGGATGGGATCTTCTCCGGAGAGCAGGGTGCGGTCGAGAAAGATGAGCGAAGCCCCCTTGCCGGACTGCATGAATTCTCTATAGAAGCCGTTGTCGAAAGGGGTTTGCCTGCGCAGCAGGTTTTTCAGGATGGTCATGGACTTGCTTACCGGCTGGAGCAGGAAAAACTTCTCGCCGAAGACCACCTGCGGCTTGGGCAGCCCCACTTCCTGAAGGCGCTGGTTCAAGAGCAGGGCATCGATCAACGAGCGCTTGCTGTGGGCGAATACGACATGCCCCCGTGCCGCCAGGGCCGAAATGGATTCGCGGTACAGGTCGGGGATATTGACCTGGGAAAACAGCGCTTTGAAGATGGGGTTGATCAGTGGGCCGTACACCCCATCCATCGTGTACGTGTACGCGTGGCGTTTCATGGGACGCGAATATATATTATGAAGTCTTGATTGAAAAGTCAAATCTTTGACTTTAAAACGGGCCCTGGGTGGAAGGAAAAGCGCATCGAGAATGATCTTAGCCTTTGTCCAGGCTTTTGATGTGATCCATGATCTTCCGCACATCGCCGCGGGTCAACCCCTTGATGCCCGAGAGCGTTTCTGGCGTGAGCGATTGAATATCCGGGGCGGCCTTCAACAGCAGGGCGGTCTTCTTCGGCCCGATGCCGGGGATGTCCTCGAGGAGCGAATGCCGGGCCTGAGAGCGGAGCTTGCGGTGGTAGGTGACGGCGAAACGGTGGGCCTCGTCCCTGAGCCTTTGCAGGGTCCTGAGCGCCTGACTGCCGCGCGGCAGCATGATGGCGTCCTTGCGGCCGGGCAGGAAGAATCGGTCTTTCCGTGTGCCGCGCTCCTTGGCCATGCCCACCACCGGCACCTTTTCAATGCCCAACTCCCGGAAGACCTTGAGGCACATGCCCAGCTGACCCTTGCCGCCGTCGATGACCACCAGATCAGGCCAGGGGTCGGAATCATCGCGGAAGCGGCGGGTCAATACCTCGCTCAGCATGGCAAAATCGTCCTGCTGATCGACCGCTTTGATGCGATAATGGCGGTAGAGGGATTTTTCCTCGGCCCCGGCCAAGAAGACCGAGCGCGAACCGACGGCCTGATCGCCCAGCAGCGTCGAGATGTCGTAGCATTCCATGCGGTAGGGTATGGAAGGCATCTTGAAGGCCCGGGCTATTTCATCCAGGGCCGAGGTCTCGCCCCTGAAGTTGTTCAGGGCGGTTTCCTGTGCCATCTGTATCCACTGTCTCGGCCTTCCGCGGGCGGCGCCACGGATGACGACCCGGCCTCTGCGCAGATCGGACAGGATGGCCGCGAGGTTGGCCGCGTCCTCCGGCGGCGTGTCGGTGAGGATAAGCGGTGGGATGTCCCGGCGTCCAAGATAGAACTGCAGCAGGCAGGGCGTCATGAAATCCTTTTCGTCCAGGGTCGCCACGGAAAAGGAGGCGCTGTCCATGACCGTGCCCTTGGCGATCCTGAGCACCGTTACCTCGGCCTGGCGGGTGTGCCGGTAGGCGCCGAAGACGTCCATGTCCGCGCCGCCGTAGTTGACGATCGTCTGGGGGACCAAGGTGGTCCTGATGGCCAAGACCTGATCGCGGATACGCGCCGCGCGCTCGAACTCAAGGGTGCGCGAAAACTCGCGCATGCGCTCCTCGAGGTCTTTTTCCAGGGTCTTGTCCCGCCCCTCCAGAAACATGAGCAGGTCTCCGACCGTCTGGAGATACTCCGCGCGTTCCACCCTCTTCACGCAGGGCGCCGTGCAGACGCCGATCTGATGGAACATGCACGGGCGGACGCGATTGGCGAACTCCGTATCCTTACAGCGCCGAACCGGGAAGATCCGTCCGATGGCCGACAAGGTGTTCCGCATGGCGCGCGCCGAAGAGTAGGGTCCGAAATAGCGCGCTCCATCCTTGACCACCCGTCGCGTGACATAGATCCCGGGCCAGTCATGGTTGGTCGTGACCTTGATGCTCACATAGGATTTGTCGTCCTTCAGGACGATATTGTAGCGCGGTCGGTGCGACTTGATGAGCTGGTTCTCCAGTAAGAGGGCCTCTTTTTCGTTCGAGGTCAGGACGAAGTCCACCTGCACCGTATGCCCGCGGATATGGCGGACCGAGGGCCTCTGGTCGCCTCCGAGATAGGCCCGCACCCGCGCGCGGATATCGACGGCCTTGCCGACGTAGATGATGTGACCGTGGTCATCACGCATGAAGTATACGCCCGTGGCCCTGGGCAGGGCCTCGACGATGTCCGCGGTGAGTGCCATGCTGGGCATCATATCACCCCGGATCCTGAATCGCAACCTGCCCCGTCATGGGCATTCGATGCGCTTGACAGCCGATTGATTGACGGCATAGAAAGATAATCAGCCATGCAGAATCAGACCAGAAAGAAGATATGCTTCATCGGGGCCTCGGCCGTGGGGAAGACCAACATCATCTCCCGCTTCTCCGGAGGCGGCTTCAACCATCGTTACCAGACCACGCTCGGGGCCCGCATCACCAAGGTGACCGTCGCGGTCGGCGGGCGGCTCAAGGAGCTGGTGATCTGGGACATCAAAGGCGAAAGCGAGTTCTATAAGATACCCCCTGCCTATCTCTACGGGTGCGACGGCTATGTCCTGGCGGCCGACGGCACCCGCGCGAGCACCTGCGAGTACGCGCTGGGGCTGCGGTCGCGCCTGCGCGAGCATCTCGGCACCCTGCCGCACATCCTGATGATCAACAAGGACGACCTGTCCCAGGTCTGGGACCTTGACAAGGACGCTCTGGCAATGCTGCGCCGCCAGATAGCGTCCGTGTTTCCGGTGAGCGCGCTTACCGGCGTCGGCATCCACGACGCCATGGACACGCTCGTGCGCGAGATGTGGGGGGCAAAATGAAAAGCCTGCCCAAGGAAATCACCACCTATCTCGTTGCCCACGCCCTCGAGAAACGCAGCCCGGCCTACTTGTGCATCGGCCGCAACGCCGTCTTGAAGGAATTCGGCGGAGATACCGCCCGGTACGGCATCGGCAGCCTGACCCGCGGTTCCTCGGCGCTCGACCAGGTCCCGTTTCTCGAAGGGCTTCTGCCCTTGCGGCAGCCCTCCCTGGTCCTGCCGTGCGTGCAGATCGATTCAGGAAACAAGGCGGACGTTCACATCATCAGCGACGGCTCCAAGCACTGGGTGCTCCTGCTTTCGATCGTCGAAGAGGAGATCGAGCACCTGCATCTTCTCGAAAAGGCCTGCGAGCACAATACATTGCACGAACGGCATACCAAGATACTGGACCAATATCTCGGCAAGGAGCTGGTCAAGGCCTTGGACGAAGGGCAGATCAAGATCTGTGAATCGGGCGAACGCCGGCACGTCAGTATCCTCTTCGCTGATATCCGGGAATTCACCGCCTTCAGCGAGATGAACCCGCCCGAGGTGGTGTTCGCCACGCTTAACCACTACCTGGACGCCATGATCAGACCGCTGTTGGAGGAGTCGGCCGTGGTGGACAGGATCATGGGCGACGCGGTGATGGGCGTGTTCGGCATCCTGACCATGGCGGTATCGCCGCCCCATCAGGCCGTAGTGGCGGCGCTCAAGATCCTGACCGCGGTGCGCGACATGAACCAGCAGCTCGCCAAGTCAGGCAAGGCCGTCTTGGAGGTCGGCATCGGCATCTCAACCGGCCCCGTGGCCGTAGGCATCCTGGGCAGCACGGTCCGGAAGACCTTCAGCGTGGTGGGCCACCATGTCAACCTGGCCGCACGCCTGCAGGACCGCGCCGAACCCTTCGAGATCCTGGTGGATGAGAACACCTACAAGGAGATCGTGGCCTATCAGCGAGGTTTCCGGGAAACCGACATCGTGCTCAAGGGCGTGACCGGCCAGGTGAAGGCCTATGCATACCGCATGCAGGCCGCTTGAGGCCACGACGCACGCCATGCCCGATGGACACGGCAGGAAAGCATCCGCGGTGAGGCCATGAAGCTTTTGTACGGTCTGGGCAATCCGGGCGCCAGATATCGGCTGACCCGCCACAACATGGGCTTCATGGTGGTAGACCTGCTGGCGAGCGCATACGATATCGGCCTGAAGAAGAGGTCCTCCGGTATGCTTGCCGGCATCGGGCGCATCGAAGGCATCGGGGTGATGCTGGCCAAACCGCTTTCCTTCATGAACCTCAGCGGAGAACCGCTCAGGTCGCTCTCCTTCAGACCCGCGGACCTGATCGTGATCCATGACGACCTGGATATCCCCTTCGGCCAGGTACGCGTCAAATTCGGGGGCGGTACCGGCGGACACAAAGGCCTGAGCTCGATCACGGCCGCACTCGGCACCCCTGATTTCGTGCGCATCCGCTGCGGCATCGGCCGGCCGGCCGCTGATAAGGACGCCGCCGACTATGTCCTCGAGGCATTCACCCAATCTCAGATGGATGTCCTCTCAGACGAGATCGAGCGCGCCGCGGCGGCAGTGCGCTCCTGTCTGGTTGACGGCGCGGAGAAGGCCATGAATATCTTCAACCGCCGCGAAAGCGACGATAGGGTATCGTACCCTGAAGAATAGGAAGCATGAGGGGATTGACTTAAAAAAATTCTGTTCCCCCTTCAAGGGGAGGGGGAACAGAGAAAAAGGTATGGGGTTAAAGGGAAAATAGCCTTATGTATGCATCCGGTCTTCGATTCATCGGTAGTCAGTCACCTGCGAAAAGATAACCTATCCCCCGCACGGTCTTTACGTAAGCGGGATTGCGTGGATTGTCGCAGAGCTTCTGCCTGATGCGCGAGATGTAAACATCAATGGCGCGATCGATGCCGTTGTATTCCGCGTCGAACAATACCCTGCACAGGTTATCGCGGGTAACGGTCACTCCGGCATTCTGCATCAGATACCACAATAAATCGAATTGAATGGAGGTAAGATGCAGGGATTTTTCCTTGAGAAAGGCCTCGCGGCGTGAAGCGTCAATTCTCAGATCACCGATGGTGATACATGCAGGTCGTGCGTTTCCCCTCGTGTGCGCGGTACGTCTGAGCATGGCATTGAGCTTGGCGATGAGCAGATAGGGGGAGGTCGTTTGCCTGACGATATCATCCACCCCCATTGTATAGGCCAGAATCTGATCCTGTTCGTCGTCATAGTCCATGCACAGGATAATGAGACCGTCATAGTATCTGCGCAAATCGGCACACAGGTCAAAATCCGCTCGATTCAGGCGTTCGGCATGAATCATGACGATATCCGGAGATTGGCTCACGATCCGCGGCAGGGCCGAAGCCGAGAGCTCTTCATTAATGACCGCGAAAGGGCCGTACTCGAGATAGGCGCCGAGCGTGAAGGCCGACGACGACTGGGGGCTGGCCACCAAAATGATTTTCTTGTCCTGCATGCCTTTTCCTCTCACTGTATGGCGCATGTTTAAAAATGTGCCCGAGCGGATTTGTTTTTACGCCGCGCGATTAACCATCCTTGTTTACGTAAAAGTAATTGCACTGATCGATATACGGGTAGCTGGCGCCTTCGGTGTAGAAATGACAGACTCCTCCGATGGTCACGGTATCCGTACTGTCGCTGCCTGTATTGGAAAGCACGGTTTCGAGGGAGGAAAGATCAATGTCGGAAGTAAATGTACAGGCAACGGTTTTATCGGTAGCGGTATCGATCAGGGTCACTTCTCCACCCCCTACCGAGAGCAAGACCCCTTTGAGCAGGACATAGCTTCCGTTATCGTCCGTATCGTCCTCTAACGCCTGCCACAGACTTTCTACCGTATACAGCGTGTATGTGGAAAGCATGTCATCATAGGTGCTTTCAGTCTCGCTGTCCGAACTTGAGCTCCCTTTACATGAGCACAGCAGAAACAAAACCACCCCGAGACAGGTCAAATTCTTTTGTATGGTTGATAGATACATTCTCAAACCCCACACTGTTTTTCGCATATACGGCGTATGACACGACGCGCATGCTCATAGGGCGTTGTCTAACAGCCAAGTGTGAATAAATTGTGGAGAAACGATAGAATGATTGTGGGGGAAGAGGAAATGGTTTGAAATCCATGTGAGGCTGTATTACGTTTTACCATGCAACCAAGATGCATCGTAGGTATTGAGTAAAGGGAGCAGTCATGAGGTTGAGGCTCGGATATAAACTGTTTCTGACGGTACTGGCCACCAGCCTGCTGAGCATCGTCCTGATGAGCGCAGTCATGCGCTATTTCGTTCAACGTGACTTCGAGGAGTTCAACCAAAAGGTGGAAATGGAGCGCATGGGCGAGATCATTGAAAAGCTCTCGGATGTCTATCGCCGCGATTCTGGGTGGAGGTCGCTCGCTCAGGACCCGCGGGTCTTTCAGCAGATCCTGCGTCCGGAATTTGCGCCGCATGGGATGGATCGCCCGACGTATCATCCTGAAAACCGCGAGCTTAAGCCGCCTTCCCGGATTGAAAGGCTCCCGGGCGGCCCGCATCCACCCCATCCCATCATGCCGCCAGTTAGGATCGAACCGCGTCTGGCGGTTTACGATGCGCGACACCGACTCGTAGCCGGCAACCCCTCCGCCCTCCCGGATCAAATCGTGCGACCGGTTCTGGTGGACGGCCGGACCGTGGGATACGTGCACCTGAAAAAACGCCAGGCCTTGTCCACGCCCCTGGAACGGGACTTCGTTTACCGCCAGACACGCACCTTCCTCCTCACCGGCACGGCGGTATTGATCGTGGCGGCCATAAGCGCCTATCTCTTTTCAAGGCATCTCCTCACGCCCGTGAGGCAGCTCACCCAAGGCGCGCATGCATTGGCTCTGCGTAAATTCGATACACGCGTTACGGTAGCGAGCAGCGACGAACTGGGACAGCTGGCCGATGACTTTAACCGCATGGCCCAGACCCTCGAGCGGCATGAACAGCTCCACCGGCGATGGCTCTCGGATATCTCGCATGAACTCAGAACTCCACTGGCCGTGCTCAAAGGCGAGATCGAGGCCCTCATTGACGGGGTGCGGAGATTGGACGACAAGAATCTGCAATCGCTGCACGCCGAGGTCCTGGTCCTGGAAAAACTGGTGCAGGATCTGCACGAACTTTCAGTGGCCGATACCCAAGGATTATCGACCGCGCTTGAGGCCGTGGATGTCATTGCGGTGCTGCGCGATTCGCTCTCCCTGCATGCTTCGCGCTTTTCCCAGTCCGGCTTGAAGATCGTCAACGAGCTTGCCCATGAAGCGCCTGTCATGGTACTGGCCGATCGCAACCGTCTGGCGCAGGTGTTCGTCAATCTGTTCGAAAATTCGATCCGCTATACGTACAGCCCCGGTACGCTCCGTATCCGCGCCGAGACCGATCAGAACCGGGTGCGTCTTTCATTCGATGACAGCCCGCCCGGCGTACCGGAAGAAGCGCTTGATAAATTGTTCGACCGTCTCTATCGTCTGGACCCGTCCCGTTCCCGTAAGGGCGGCGGCAGCGGGTTGGGTTTGGCGATCTGCAAGAGCCTGGTGGAGTCGTGGGGGGGCGGCATCAGGGCCATGCCTTCCTCCCTCGGCGGTCTTACGGTTGAGATCGTCCTGCCTCGAACGCGCGAGGGGGTCTAAGGCATGCCAAACCGGCACATACTCATCGTCGAGGATGAAACCAAGCTGGCCGTGCTGCTCAAGGAATATCTCGAGCGCGCCGAGCTCCGGGTGAGCTGCCTGGAGCGCGGGGACCAGGTCGTGGCGTTCGTCAAACACCATCATCCCGACCTGGTCCTGTTGGACTTGATGCTGCCGGGCATGGACGGGATGGAGGTCTGCCGCGAGCTGAGAAAGTTCACCGGCGTGCCCATCATCATGATCACGGCCCGGGTGGATGAGATCGACCGTCTGCTCGGCCTGGAGCTCGGGGCGGACGATTACATCTGCAAACCCTACAGCCCGCGCGAGGTGGTGGCCCGCGTCAAGGCCGTCCTGCGGCGCATCCATGCGCAGCCGTCCGAAAAGCGGCTCTCCTCAGGCGGCATCGACCTGGATGAGGAGACCCACCAGGTATGGGTCGAGAGCCATGAGATCAAAGTGACGCCCAGCGAGTTCAGGCTGCTCAAGGCGCTGATGGCGTACCCGGGCCGCGTATTCTCGCGCGCGGATCTGGTCAACCTGGTGCAGGGCTATGAATTCGAGGGCTACGAACGCACCATCGATTCCCATATCAAGAACCTGCGCAAAAAGATCGCCGCGGCCGGCATGAAGCGCGAGGCCATCATGGCCGTCTACGGCGAAGGGTACAAGTTCAATCCCGCCGCTTAGACGTTCCCTGAAACGGCCGGTTCGATAAAAATCGGCCCATGCCTCAAAACCTATTGATTTTATGATACGAAAACATATAGATTAGGCTATGCGCGCGATGGAGGCGGAACGGCCGGGAGAAAAACATGGTTGTGCCGGCAGGGTTTTGAACGGCGACACAATCCCACGGGACGCAGGCGCAAGGACGACTGTACGACCGAGCGGCCTTTCTCACCGCATGGCCTTAAGCGCGGCATATCTGATCGGTTTCTGTTTCGCCTTGTTGACGGCCATCCCTTCATCGGCCTGGGAAGGCCCCCCTCCCGCGCGACTGGCCCCGGGGTTTTCCAAGGTCGATCTCACCGAACATATGGAGGTGCTGGAGGACAGGGACGGCCGCCTGGGTATCGAGGATATCATCACCGGGACTGATCTGGCCTTTCGGACCCCGAGCGAGAAGGACATCCGCGTCGGGTATACCCGTTCGGCCTACTGGGTGCGCCTTGCAATCGAGAACAGCGGGCCGCAGTCTCTGGATTGGCTCCTGGAATATGGCCAGACCTATGCGCATACGGTCGAGCTGTATGAGCCCACGCCGCGAGGATATCGAAGGATATCCACCGGCAACGACCGCCCCTACGACGAGCGGCCCTACGATGCCCTGACGTTCGTATTCCCCATCCATCAGCCGCCGGGCATCAGCACCTACTACCTCCATATCGCCAGCTACAACCGTATCGAGCTCGTATTCACGGCCTGGTCGAAAGACTCCCTGCACGCCAGTCAGATCCGGCAATACATCTCGGTATGGTTCGCATATGCCTTTATCCTGGCGATGATCCTCTACAACTTCGTGCTGTTCTTCTTTATCCGGGAGCGGAGCTACCTCTTCTTTGTCATGTTCCTCTTTACAAACCTCCTCTTCCTCATGTGCTTCGACGGTACCGGCTTCAAGTACCTCTGGCCGCAAGCCCTGTGGTGGGAGTCCGTGGCGATTACGGTTACGCTCATACTCCAGCATATCTGCGGTATCCTCTTTTTTCAGACTTTCGTCCACCTGAAACGGCTGGCCCCGCGGTTCAAGACTTTCCTGGACGGCGTGATCGTGCTGGAGCTGTCGTTTGTCGGCCTGAAGTGCGCCGTACCCCGGCTTCCCATAGCACAGTATGTCCAGCCCGTGCTTCTCATAACCACCCTTGCCATGATCTTGATGTCCATTCAGCTGTTGCGCAAGGGCTCGCGTGAGGCCTTTTATTACCTCGTCGCGGCCTTGACCTTCTTTGCTTTTGCCATGCTGAACTCCTTGATGACCATGCTCATCCTGCCGCCGAGTCTTTTCCTGCACTACGGCATGCACGCCGGCGCCGCCGTCCTGGCCGTGCTCCTGTCCCTGGGGCTGGCTGATCGCATCAATACCATGCGTATCCGCAACCAGGAAGGCGAGACGCGCTATCGCACACTGTTTGAATCCGCCAACGACGCCATCCTGATCATGGAGGACGAAACGATCGTGAACGGCAACCGCAGGGCCGAGGAGATCTTCAAGTGCGGACGCAGTGATCTTGTCGGCCGGAGCATTGCCCGCCTCCTGCCGCGGGATCATCCCGACCGGGCCCCTTCATCCCTTACCCTTGAGACCGTGCGGGATCGACTGAGCTCGAAGCGTCCCGAACAGTTCGAATGTCTGCTCTCGCGGTATGACGGCACCGAGTTCCCGGCCGAGGTGACGTTCAATCGCCTTGAGCTGAAAGGCAAGGCGCTGATCCAGGCCGTGATCCGCGACATCAGCGAGCGCAAGCGCTTCCTGGACGCCTTGTCGGCCTCGGAAAAGAAGTTCTCCGAGGTGTTCCGCATGGCACCCCAGATGATCACCATCACGACCAGGAATGAAGGCACGCTTCTCGACGTCAATGATACCTTTTTGAAGCTCACCGGCCTTGAAAGACACGAGGTCATTGGCCGGACCGGTATCGAGCTGGGGCTCTATCAGCAGCCCGGTGACCGCGGCATCATCATGGAATTTCTCCGCGCCGGCAAGACGATTCGCAACCTGGAGACGGTCTTGCGATCCCGCAACGGGACCGAAATTCCCGTGCTCATGTCCGTCGAGCCCGTCGTCATCGGCGAAAGGGAATGTCTGCTCACGATCATCAGCGATATCTCGGACCGCAAGCGCGCCGAAGAGGAACTCAAGGCCAGCGAGGAGGCCCGCCGAGCCCTGCACGAGCAGCTGACCCAGGCCCAGAAGATGGAATCAATTGGCCGTCTGGCAGGCGGCATCGCCCATGATTTCAATAATCTGCTCTCCGTGATCCTGGGCTATGGGGGCCTCATGCAAGCCTCGTTCGAAAAGACCAACGACGCCAACCGTGAACGCCTGCAGATGATCCTCAAGGCCGCCGAGCGGGCCAAGGACTTGACCCGTCAACTCCTGGCCTTCGGCCGCAAGCAGGTGCTTGAGATAAAGCCCCTCAATCTCAACGCCGTCATCACCAATTTCAAGGAAATGCTCATACGCATCATCGGCGAGGATATCCACCTCAAGACCGTGCTGGACCAGAACATCGGCCTGGTCAATGCCGATGTGTCCCAGATCGAGCAGGCGCTCCTCAACCTGGCGGTCAATGCCCGCGACGCCATGCAGCAAGGGGGGACGCTCACGGTCGAGACCTCGGTCGTGACCCTGGATGAAGGATATGCCTTGTCGCATGCGCAGGTCGTTCCGGGCAGGTATGTCATGCTGACGGTCAGCGATACCGGCTGCGGCATGGACGCCCAGACCCTGGACAAGGTCTTCGAACCGTTCTTCACCACCAAGGCGACGGGCAAGGGCACGGGGCTCGGGTTGTCCATGGTGTACGGCATCGTCAAGCAGCACGGGGGCTATATCTGGGTCTACAGTGAGCTCGGCCGGGGCACGACCTTCAAGATCTATCTCCCTGAGAGCCAGGCCGGTCAGGCCTACGAGATGCCGACAAGCGCCCCGCCGGCCGTCTCGAGCGGCACGGAAACGATCCTGGTGGTCGAGGACGATTCTCAGGTACGGCAACTGGTGTGCGAACTGTTGATTCAATGCGGCTATACGGTCATCGAAACCGGCGATGTCCGCGAGGCCTTGCGCCTGGCGTCACAACCCGGCGAGATCCATCTGGTGCTCACGGACATCGTCATGCCAGAGATGAGCGGCCGCCAGGTTTACGAGCAGATCGCCCGGCTGAGGCCCGGCATCAAGGTGCTCTACATGTCCGGGTATACCGAGGATGTAATCGCGCACCACGGCATCCTGGAGCCCGGCATCCACTTCATCCAGAAGCCGTTCTCTGGGCAGCGCTTGTCTGAAAAGCTGCGCGAGGCCCTGGACGCCTGAGGAGGGGCTTGCATAAGACGTCCAGCCGCCGCGGGATCAGGCCGCGGGAACCTATCCGGATCAGGTCCTGCGCCGTGGAGCGCGCCGCGGCAGGTAATCGAGATAGTCTTCCGGCACCGGAAGGTCGCGCGGGTCAAGGTCCTTGAGATGGTTCTTGACATAGTAACGGGCCTGGTACGCCAGGTGGTTCATGCGGCGGTCGAACTCGATGCGATAGCCTTCATAGGCATCCTCGGACAAACCGGCCGGCACATACAGGGGTGCGCGGTCATAGAGCACGGCCAGGCGTGCAAAGGGCAGGGGCAGGATGGTGCGGTCCCATGAATTGAACTCATGGCTCGGCCAGGCGTCCCAACAGAAGGCCAGGAGCGGCGAACCGGTGCGGGCCGCCAGCTGGATGATGCCGGGCTTGCTTTCGTACGGAGGCCCGACCGGACCGTCAGGGGTGAACCCGCCGATATGTCCGGCGCGGATGTAATTGACGAGATCGTTCAGGGCCGCTGCGCCTCCGCGCGTGGAAGAGCCGCGGAAGCCGAGAATGCCCAGGAATTTGCATACCGCGGCAATGATCTCGCCGTCGCGCGACTGCGAGATGATGCCGGCGCCGTGCCGGTCGCGGTAGTGGTAGGCATAGTAGAGAACCCCCCGATGCCACCCGGCATAGAGCACGTCACGGCGCCGCGCCAGGAGCTCGGTCTCGACCTCGCGGCCGAAGGTCTCGATGCGCATGAGCTTGAAGTACGAGCGGATGAATGCGGCCCCCAACCAGGCAAGGGAATTTTTCCCGAATCGCATCATGCCATAAGCTCATAAGTCGGTCCCGATGTCAATGCCGATATCCGGACGGGCCCCAGCATCGAGCTTGACCAAATGGGATGCGCGCGGTATGTTATACTTTAATTACAGACATGGATTCGATGTGACATGCCGTGCACCTTTATTATTAGGTATTGCGGATGAATGTCAGCGATTGTTGGGATGAAAGCATGCGACGATCCATACAAAAGGACCTCAGACGCGAACAGCTGCTGAATGCCGCCGCCAGACTCTTTTCCGGCAAAGGCTTCTACAATACCTATGTCGATGACATCATCAAGGAGGCCGGCATCGGGAAGGGGACCTTCTACCGGAACTTCAAAAACAAGGAGGAGCTTTTCGTCGAGCTGCTGAGCAGGTTCCTCCTCAACTGGCAGGAGAGCGTATCCCTCGGGGTTGACTGCACGACCAGGCAGGACTATGTCCGCTACATCAAAAGAATCGCCCGGGAGAGCTTTCTCTTCTTCCGCGATCACAACGACCTATCCAACCTGTACTTCAGATTGGCGCCCGGCTTGAGTGCCGTCATCGAGCCGTACCTGCTCAACTTCGAGCATCTCATGCTGGATATCCTGATTGAAGACTTCAGCAAGGCCCAGGCCCTGGGGCTCATCGCGAAAAAGGCCGATGCGCGCTTGGCGGCCAACATGATCGCAGGGGCCTTCTTTCGCGTGCACTATTACTACTGCTTGATGGATTCCGACGCCAGCCGCAGCTACGACATCGATCACATAGTGGAACAGTTCACGGACTATCTCTTTACAGGTATCCTCGCGGCGGATTGACATCAGCCCCGCTGAAGCGTCTCAAAACGCCATGACACATTCCCGGTTATCATCGGGAGGGGATGTGTCATGGCCGTGGCATACGCCCGCTCTGATTACATGACTCAGGATCGGCTATGAGAGCTGTTTGTCGAGGTGTTTGGAAAGCCGCTTACCCAGAGAGACCGCGGTCCAGACTACGGGCAGGCCCAGCGATTCCGGCACAACACTGGCATCGCAGCAGAACACGTTGTCCAGACGCGTCTGGAGATTCTTGTCCACCACCTCTCCGATGCGGCATGACGCGGAAGGGTGCGCGCCGGAGGGTGCCAGCTCCATAATGCTCTCCGACGGGGCGCCTGCCTTGACCAGCACCTTGCGGATGATATCCACGCCCTTCTGGAGGCGTTTTTTGTCCTGGGCGGTAGGTTCCTTGGAACAGGTATACAAGAGGTTGTCCGGATAGATCTCGCCCTGGAGCTCGTCCTGGATCTTCACCATGATCCCGGTAGAGTTAAAGGCATTCTTGATCCACGGTATGGCCGCCGCACCCTTGAGCGGCAGCATGGCCGCCAGCATGGCCCAGTTCGGGAACACCGGCAAGATGATGATGCCGTCGGACTCATAGTGTTCCAGGGTGCCTACCGCCATGGGCTGCTCGTGTACGGTGTTCATCCCCGGTATCACCCCGCCGATGAACTGCAGCCAGTCCACCGCGAAGCTCCGTCCGGCCTCAGAAAGCCCGGCGCGGCGGAGGATCCCTACGTTGCCCACGCCGCTGGAAAGCACGATCTTCTTGCCGTAGTACTGCACCTTCTTGCCCCAGCGTGTGCCTGATACACCGACGGCCTTGCCGTCCTGTTTGATGATGTCGCTTATGCGCGTATTGAACACCACCTCGGCACCATGGCGCAGGGCGTCATCGCCATAGATGCGGGCCGACCATTTGGCGCTGCGGGGGCACCCCAGCATGCAGTCCGAGCAGTCGGGCACACAGCGGGTCTGATCCACGAAGCGCTCGGTCTTGGTCCAGTGATAACCCAGGTCATTGGCCGCTTCAAGCAGTCTGTAATTGGTTTTGCCCACCAGTTCATCGGCGAGCACATCGATCCACATTTCACTCCGGGCCTCCTCGGCCTCGGCCGACAGATCGATGCCCACCTTGTCGAAGACCTTCTTGGGCGGCGCCACGGCCGCGCCGCAGGAAATGACCGAGGCCCCGCCGTAATTCGAGGCCGCCATCACGACATTGGCCTGTTTACTGAAGATCAACGGCACCCATTGCATCAGCATGGCGAGGGACAGGGTATTGCCAAGGGCCTGCCAATTGCCCCCTCGTTCGCACAAGAGCACCTTCCTACCCCGGCGGCTCATTTCCCTGGCAACGGTAGCCCCTCCGGGGCCGGAGCCTACAACGATGACATCGTACTCATTCGACATGGCGAGTCCTCCTTTATGCATTCTATCAACAGTTTCATCCGGGCCAAGACCCGGATCAAATCCGGTTATTGCCGGCCGTGGCATCCGTGGCGCATGTGGATTGCTTTATGGCCCTGTCTCTTTGTAAGCCGGGGTTGTCCGCAAATCTTTCCTTGACCAGATCGATGTCCAGCGGCAGCGGTTTGGACTCGTCGACATACAGCGACAGGGCGCCGTGTGGGCAGTGCTCGATGCACAATCCACAGCCCATGCAGTTCCATTTTTGATAGAAAAAGCGCTTGGAATCCTTGAACTCGATGGCATCGAAGTGACAGACCTTGGCGCAGCTTCCGCAGTTTTTGCATTTCTCGGCATCGTGGAGCACGGAATAGCCTGAAGGGGCGCTCTGTGTGAACCTGGAGTTGAATTTTTGGCCAAGCTTGGTGGCCTCGAGGCTGACGCAACACTCCGGGCAGCAATTGCAGAAAACCCCGGTGCGTCCGCCGGTGGCGACCTTGAAGAAGGCCTGCGTCACATGTCCGCGGCGACGGAAATCCTTGATCAGGTCTATGGCCTCCTGCTGGCTGATATAGCGGGCGTTGTATTTCCGGCAATGGTCGACCCAGAATGAGGCCAGACCCTTGCCGACCGCCAGGCAGCGGTTGATGGGTGCGCAATCGCCCAGTTCGGTGCGCCCCTTTTTGGCGACGATGCAGGGACAGTCCATGACCGCGACGGTATCGGCATCCTTGAGCATGATCTTGTAGGCATGGGTGAAGGGGATAATGCGCTTGTTCTGCGCGGATGTGGCCACGACATCTTCGTTCAGGGTAAAGATCTTGGTTGCGTCCTCCATGCTGATGATCTTGGCGTGATAGCGGTTGAAGGCCATGGAGAGGATGACGTTGAGCGGTTTGAACCAGGAAAACGCGGCTGCAAGAATGCGGAAGAGCCAGAGGACGAACAGGACATAGGGCCGGTAAAAAGCGAAGTAGATATAGTTGTGTACAAACCTGTCGATTCTCCAACCATGGTTCTTGAGCATGATTCTCGTGGAATCCAGCATGGGCATCGCCTCCTTTTTAAGACAATTTAAAAACCGGACGAGTCCGGACTATTATTAAAAATGATCTACAATAGAACCATTATTCTCGTCAATTATTTTATTCCGGCATTGGTTTATCATTTGCCAGTAATTGGTAATCTTTATGAGCAGGGTCATCAGGTCGAAAATCGACCGGCGATCATCATATCGGCACCTCATCTTCCCGTTCAGACGCTTGCGCGGCGTACATGCCCGCCCGTCCCGGCATGCCGGGGCTGCTCCACAGATGCCTGCCGAACTCAAGCCCATCGAGCATGGCTTGCGCCAGCAAGGCATCTTCGCTCGCCAAGCGCCTGATGCGCTCGAGCAGGCCCAATCGGTCGTAGCGGTAGGCGATGCGGTCGATGCCTTCGCTATACGAGCGGCGCCGTGAGGAAAACGCCGCCACCCGCTCGCGGTATTTTTCCCGCCAGATCGGATCGATCGCCCGGGCGGCGTCATGGCTGTACCGATCGATGGCCCCCATGAGGCCGGGGTCACTGATCAAGGCTTGAGCGCCGGGCTCCGTGGGCCGGGCGGAAAACCGCCGGCAGGCCTCGCGCAGCACAGCGGGGTTGTCGATGATCATGCAGGGTCGCAGCAGGTTGTCGGTATGCGGCTGCTGCATGCGGATAAAGGTGAAAAACGGCGATTGCAGGGCCTCGATGAGCGTGCACCTCTTGATGTTGTGGGTGGCGAAGTGCGCGAATATGCACGGCTCGATATCGCCCCTGGCATTGATATGCAGGAAGCGCCTGCCTGCGGCGATGCACCCGCCCAAGGCCGGCGCGTCGCTGAAGAAGTCCATGAGGAAGAGGGGCTCGCGCTCGCGATAGGCCTTGATGAACTCGCCAAAGGTGGCACGCATCTCAGGGCTGGGCATGAGTCGCAGATCCGCATGCATGCCCACCGGCATGAAGAGAAAATTCCACCCGAAGAGCACACCCTGGTCCTGCCAGAACTTCAAGAACTCATCGGACATGAAGGTGGCGTGGTTTTGCGAGGTCAGTGTCAGGGAGATGCCGAAGATCAGGTCATGACCTCGGAGCATCGCCATGGACTGAAGGACCTTTTCGTAGACGCCGTGACCGCGCGTGCGTGCGGTCTCTTCGCACGAGCCGCCGATGCTGAATACCGGCAGGATGTTCTTGACGCGGGCCAGGCGGTCGGCGATGTCACCTTCAAACAGGGTTCCGTTGGTGAAGACCTGGAACAGGCAATCGTCATGTCGCAGCGCCAGGGCCTCAAGGTCGTCGAAACGCAGGAACGGTTCTCCGCCCAGGATGGTATAAAAAAAGACCCCCAGCGACTTGCCCTCGGCAATGATCCTGTCCATCGTAAGCGTGTCCAATTCCTCATGGGCAGGAAATCCCCTGGCGTAGCAACCGTCGCAGGACAGGTTGCAGCGCATGGTGGGGCTGATCAGGATATTGTAGGGCGGACAGAAGCCATGGGCTTCGATGATGGCATCGCTGAGCTCCATCCACTTCAGGCAGCTGTTGCCCAAAAAGTTGCGCACGAAGGTGCCGACCTGTCCCCGATCCCTGCTCATCACCCGCGTAAACCACCGCCGGCTGCCCGGATTGGCGTTGATCCAATCCATGAAGGCCCTCATGCGGCCTTTGTTGCCGAACAGGCCATCCAACGAAGAAAGCACGCGCAGCACGGAATCGATATGCCTCTCCGGGTCCCGTTGCAGATAGGCCACCATATAATCCGCACCCTTGAGGATGGCGGTTCGTCTGGGTTTGTTCATCAGATGCTCGAGCCAATCCATGCCTACCTCTCTTGCTTGTGTCGTGATCGTCACAGAATAGCCTGCCTCAAGGTTTTATGCAAGCGAACCGAGGGGAGGTGACACCCACGGCGGCGACACGATGATCCATCCCCGCTCGCGGCTATTGACTTTCGCGTTTCCGGCACTATTGAATAGTGCAATTTTTCAATTGTGCGATCACCTGGCTTCTCCTTGTCATGAGCATCTGCCTGTTCATTTTTTGCTCACTGGAATCAGCCCTCACCAGATGATCCTGCGGTATGCACATACGCCCCTTGGGCTTTTAAGCGGTTGCCAAGGAGGTGTTAGAATGGCGGACAAGCACTTCTTGAGAGCGTCGTACACCCCCGGGAGCGACGACCTCGATCCCCGGGAGTGGGAAACCACCTGTGCCAAGGTTGTTCATGACATCGCCGGCAACTTCCCTGACAAGATTGCCCTGGCGTATAGAGGCGCACACATCAGCTTCTACGACCTTGAACGCTACGCCAACCGCTTCGCGCATATGCTGATCCTGCAAGGCTTTCTCAAGGGTGATGTCGTGTGCATCAATCTTCCGAATATCCCCGAATTCATAATCGCCTGGATGGGGACGCTGCGCGCCGGCTGCATAGCCGCGGGCATGTCACCCCTGCTGTCGCCCGACGAGATGGAGTTCATACTCACGGACTCGCATGCCAAATGCCTTGTGACCCTTGACAAGATCTTAGCCGGACCTCTACCGAGGCTTGCCTCAACCCTTCCGGACCTCAGACTCGTCTTGTCCGCCAGCACCGGCGGCTTTCTGAACCCCATCAAACGTGCCCTGGAGCTGCTCCTGAAAAGGGATGGCGCCGAAATGGCACCGGGCATGTCGGGCAAGACGGTATTCCGCGTGGAAGAGCTCATCAGGGGATCGCGCTTCCCTTCAGACGCACCCGCGGTAAAACTCGCTCCGGACGACATCGCCCTGTTGATGTATACGCAGGGGAGCGCCGGTGCTCCCAGGGGCGTCATGTTGAGCCATCGCAACATCCTGGCTGGCGCCAAGATCGCCTGCCGCTGGTTCGGGTGGGAAGCCAGACGCGGGCAGGGAATCGCGCTTTCCGGGTTCCCCTTGTCTCATACCTTTGGCATGCTGTTCAGTACGTGTTTCCTCATCAGCGGCTGGACTCAGGTGCTCATCCCCGATCCGAGTGATGCCGGCCATATCTGCGCCGAGATGCGCAAGTATCTGCCGATGGTATCGACAAATACGCCGTTTGTGTACCGGATGCTCATGGACAGTCCCGTATTCAGGAAGCTCGATTTCTCGAACCTCGAATACTGCATCTCCGGCGCGGAACCCTTTTCCGGGGAGGCTCAGCACAGGCTCGAGACGGTCATCGGGCAGGGCAAAGTCCTGGAGGTATATGGCATGACCGAGGCCGGGGCGTTTATCACGGCCAATCCAAGGCATGGACGCAAGAAGCTGGGCTCCATCGGGCTGCCGGTGTTCAACACCGATATCCGTATCATCGATCCCGCCACCGGCGCAACGGTCGCCCCCGGAGAACCGGGCGAGCTCTGCGTCAAGGGTCCGCAGCTCATGGTCGGCTACCTCAACCGGCCCGATGAGACCGCTCGCGCAATCGACAAAGACGGTTTCCTGCGCACGGGCGATGTCGTTGTGCGGGATGCGCACGGATACCTGCACATCGTTGAGCGCACGATGGATATGCTGATCGTGGACGGTCTCAAGGTGCTGTCCACCAAGGTCGAGGATGTGTTGTCCAGGCACCCTGCCATCGAGATGGCGGCCCTCATCGGTATCGATGATCCCGAGCGCCCTGGAACGCTGGCGGCAAAGGCCTGCCTCACCCTGAAACCGACCTGTCGGGTCAGGGATGTGGAGGTCCTGAAGAACGAGATCCTGGTTTACAGCCGTATGCTGCTCTTGCCGCACGAAGTGCCGAAGTTCATCGAGATCAGGACCGAGCTGCCGCTCGGAGTGCACGGCCGGATCGACAAGCAGGCCTTGAGAAGGCTGGCCCGCGCCGAGGTCTGGGCCGGTCAGGAGCGCCGTTCTCAGATACGGGGCCTAGTGGACCTTCCCTGCGAACTCGATGGCATGTGCCGAGGCCGTAAGACCCATGAGAAGGCCCATGTCGTCGATCTCAGCGGTCACGGCATGTTCGTCAGGGCCGAATCGCCGCTCGATGAAGGGTCGGAAGCCTCGATAAAGGCCGTCCGCTTCGGCGACACCTTCTGGGCCATGGGCAAGGTGATCCGCAGCTCGGACAAGGGCATGGCCATCAGATTCTCGCGAAACGTCACCCTGGAGATCGAGGGCATCCTCAATCAGGGACGGAAATAGGCTGGGCAAGAAAGCGTTGTACACGCGCAAGGGATTTCACCCAGGCTCGGAGAGGGGAAATCTCAAGGAGGTGCCGCGATGGAAAAGGAGCAGTTCTGGCGCACGTCATATGATCCCGGGCTGACCGACCTCGACCCGAAGGGGTGGGAAACATCCTATGTCCAGGCGGTCAAGGATGTGTTTACGAAATTTTCCGACAATATCGCGCTGGCCTACATGGGCACCCACATCACCTATGCCGGGCTCGACTGGTATGCCAACCGCTTTGCGCAGATGCTCGTTTCGCATGGTTTCGCCAAGGGCGATGTGGTGGGCATCAACCTGCCCAACATCCCGGAGTATGTTATCGCCTGGCTGGGTGCGCTGCGCGCGGGCTGCGTGGTCTCGGGCGTATCGCCGCTCTTATCGGCCGATGAGATGGCCTTCCAGCTCCATGACTCCAAGGCCAAAGGCCTGGTCACCCTGGATGCCATCTTTGCCGCAAAACTCGCCGCAATCGCCGATGACCTGCCCGACCTCAAGGTGGTTACGGCCGCGAGCATCGGCGGTTTCCTCCCGCCCGTCAAGCGGGTGTTGGCCAAACTCCTGAAAAAGTTCCCCACCGGCACGGTAAAGGGCCTTACCGGCAAGACGGTCTACCGCATGGAAGAGATCATCAAGGGCCGGCGCTTCCCATCCACCGAGCTTGCGGTGGACCTCACCCCGGATGATCTGGCCTATCTGCAATACACCGGCGGTACCACCGGCACGCCCAAAGGGGTGATGCTCAGCCACCGCAACACCGTGGCCGAGATCGCCATCGTCATGCGCTGGCTCGGCTGGGAACCCGGCTCCGGTATCGGGCTCTCCGGGTTCCCCTTCTTCCACATGGCCGGCATGCTATTCAATGAATGCAGCGTTTATCTGGGTAATACCCAGGTGCTCATACCCAACCCGCGCGATACCGAGCATATCTGCAGGGAACTCATGACCTATCGGCCCAAGATGATGGCGAATGTTCCATCATTGTATCAGATGCTCATGGAAAACCCGAAGTTCAGGACCCTTGATTTCTCGAGATTGGAGCTTTGCATAGCGGGCGCGGCGCCCTTCCCGGAAGAGGCCCAGCGGCGGTTCGAGGAGATCGTCGGCCAGGGCAAGATCCTCGAGGTCTATGGAATGACCGAGACCTCGCCCATTGTCACCATGAACCCCTATGGCGGAAAAAAGCAACTGGGTTCCATCGGTCTGCCGGTCTTGAACACGGACATCCGCCTGTGCGACCCTGTCACCGGCAACGTGGTCGCCCTGGGCGAGCCGGGCGAGATCTGCGTCAAGGGTCCGCAGGTCATGGTGGGGTACTTCAGACGTCCCGAGGAGACCAAACAGGTATTCGATGCGGATGGCTACCTGCACACGGGCGACGTGGCCGTGCAGGATCCCGACGGCTACCTGCGCATCGTGGACCGCACCAAGGACATGATCATCGTGGGCGGGTTCAAGGTCTTCTCCACCAGGGTCGAGGATATCCTGGTCAGGCACCCGGCCGTTGCCATGGCCGCCCTGATCGGCATCCCCAACCCCGAACGGCCCGGCTCCGAGGTCGTCAAGGCCTATATCACGCTGACACCCGCGCATCAGAACCGCATGGATATCGAGGACCTCAAGCAGGAGATCCTCGGCTATGCCCGGGAGAAGCTTTCGTCCTATGAGGTGCCCAAGATCATCGAGATACGGACCGAACTCCCGCTGACCGCGGTCGGCAAGGTCGACAAAAAGGTGCTCCGCCGGGAGTCCCGCGCTCAGGCGTGGGCTGGCCAGGAGCGGCGCGCAGAAAAGCGCGAGAAGGTGGACCTGCCCTGCGCCGTCGAGGGGGTATCGCGCGGAGTGGAACTCCGCGAAAATGCCCGCGTCATCGATCTTAGCCGGCAGGGCATGTTTGTCGAGGCCGACGAGCCGCTCGATGAAGGCACGCACGTGCATGCCGCCATCGACACGGTACAGTTCGGCATAACCTCCTGGATCAACGGCAAGGTGCTCAGGAGCACGGAAAACGGCATGGCGATCAGATTCAGGGAACATGCCCCGAGAGAGCTCGCGCGCATCCTCGACGCCGGGCGGAATACCAGGATGCGGCAAAAATCCCTAGCATCAGGAAAGGAGGGAAGGATTATGGTCAGGATTCATAAGAGCATTGAGATCAAGGCGCCCCTCGTGGTGGTTTACTCCTACCTGAGCAACCCCCGGCACGAACCGGATTGGATGGTGGGCATAGAGGACCTCCGCAACCTGACTGGGTCCGGGGTCGGGACGCATTTCGAATGGACCTATAAGATGGGCGGCATCAGCTTCAGGGGTGAATCCACGCGCGTGGCGGATGATGGTGAAAGACGCTTTGTGGATCAAACCAAAGGCGACGTGGAAAGCACCTGGACCTTCAACCTGGAGAGGCGTACGGACGACGCCACGGTCTTGGATCTGGACATCGAATATTCCATCCCTGTCCCGATCCTGGGCAGGCTGGCGGAAATGGTCCTTGCAAAGCGAAATGAGCATGACGCGGAATTGAGCCTGTCGAATATCAAACAACGGATAGAAGCACACGCTCAGGCCTGGTCCGGCGCGGAGCGCCGCAGGCATGAACGGAAAAAGGCGGACCTGTTGAGCTATGTCGAAGGCGTTTCGCACGGCCAGGAAACCAATGCCGAGGCCAAGATCACGAACCTCAGCCCCAAGGGCATGTACGTCGAGACAGACACGCCTTTGGATGAAGGAACCAACACCGTCATCACGGCCATCCAGTTCGGCCAAACCTTCTGGGTCATGGGCAAGGTGCTCAGGAGCACGCACACAGGCATGGCGGTCGGTTTCGAACAGGACATCCCCCGTGAGATCGAGGGCATCCTCAACTCCGGGCGGAATTAGCCAGACAAATGAGGAATGAAGCATGGCAAACATACAGAGAAGCATCGAGATTATAGTCCCGCTCATAGGGAGGTTTTCAGCTGCACCAAGGACCTGATCTCCACGCCGGAACGGCTGGCGGGCATGATCGAGGTCCATAGTCACTAATCCGGGGTCGGCAGGCATTTTGACTGTACCTGCAAGATGGCGGGGAGCCGATCAAGGGTCGGAACACGGTCAAGGGCCCTCAAACCTGTCCGAGTCCATGATCAATCAGCCGCCGCTGCTCACTCATAAAATCAGAGCCTCCGAGGGCAGTTTGAATGAACACGAAAGGGGGTAGGAATCATGGCCAGGGTCAATAAAACGATCGTAATCAGGGCGCCGCTCAAGGAGGTTTACGATTATATCGATGATCCCAAAAATGCGCCGGAATGGATCGGGGATGTGATCGAGGTGCAGAATATCAAGGGGGCCGGTGCGCAGAGACGTTTCGATTGGACCTTCAAGGTGGCGGGGATACGTTTGAAGGGTGAAAACAGATACACCCAGGATATCCCGGGGAAACGCATCGTGGTTGAAGGCAGGAGCTGGATCGGGCCGGAAAGCACCTGGACCTTCAACTTCGAGCAGCGCAGGGACGATACGGTCCTGAACCTGGACATCGATTATACCGTCCCGGTCCCCGTAATAGGGAAGCTGGCTGAGAAGGCCCTGTTGAAAAGGAACGAACGCCAAACCGACCAGAACCTCAGGAAACTCAAGAAAATCCTGGATGCCTGGTAGAATCGTCACCAGCATGATTTTCAACTATCTCGGTTCCATGCCCATGCGCGGACGTGCGCCGCAGGGCAAAGGAGTGTGATTGAATGCCTGGGAGTTTGCCGCGCCGGTAGTCACCTCTTCAGGCATGTTCCGCGAACGATCGACGCCTCACGGTCAATGAGGGGCCATGTATCTTCATGGTCAGGGCCACACCCGTGCACCATGGGCATGGCCTCACGTTGTTTATGAATTGACGCCCGTTGCCAAGCGGCGCTATATGATAGGAACTTGGAGGGGAGGGGGATGCATTATGATGCAGGTGCTGACGAATCCCGGGTTGCTGTGGTTTCTGGCGGGCGTGGTCCTTCTGATCGCGGAGCTTTTCGCTCCAACCTTGGTCCTGATGTTCTTCGGCTTCGGGGCCTGGATCGTTGCCGTGGTCTATCTGATGCTGGAAGTCAGCCTGGCCTGGCAGCTCGCGCTCTTTGCGGCCTCGTCCCTTATCCTGCTGGCGCTCTTGAGGAAACGGCTCAAGCCCCTCTTCAAGGGGTATACCACATCCCGGCAGAAAGCCGGTCAGGACCTGGATGATTTTCTCGGCCGGGACGCCACGGTGATCGAAACAATCGAGCCGGGCAAGCCCGGCAAGATCGAATGCAGCGGCGTGGCCTGGACAGCCGAGAGCGAGACGAAGCTCGAGGTGGGGACGCACGTACGCGTCACAAGCCGCAGCGGTTTGAAGCTGATTGTCGTCCCACGCTGATTTCCGATAACATAAGGAGGTAATGCATGGCTAATGTAATCACCGTAATACTCCTGCTCCTGGTCATCGTCATCGTCGTGGCGTTTTTGAAGACCGTCATGGTCGTGCCGCAGAAGTCGGCCTACATCGTGGAGCGGCTCGGCAAATACCATGTCACGCTCGAGGCCGGATTCCATATCCTGATCCCGTTCATCGACCGCGTGGCCTATCGATTGAACCTCAAGGAGCAGGCCATCGACGTGCCGCCGCAGACCTGCATCACCAAGGACAACATCCCGGTGGAAGTCGACGGCATCCTCTACCTGCAGGTCATCGACCCCAAGAACGCCAGCTACGGCATCAGCAATTACCAGTTCGCATCCATCCAGCTCTCGCAGACCACCATGCGCTCGGTGATCGGCCGCCTGGAGCTGGACAAGACCTTCGAGGAGCGCGAATCCATCAACGCCGCCATCGTGACGGCCATCGACAAGGCCTCCGAGCCCTGGGGCGTCAAGGTCATGCGCTACGAGGTCAAGAACATCATGCCGCCCCAGACCATCCGGGACGCCATGGAGAAGCAGATGAAGGCCGAGCGCGAGAAACGCGCCCTGATCCTGGAGTCCGAGGGCGAGCGCCAGAGCAAGATCAACCGATCAGAGGGCGACAAGCAGGAGTTCATCCTGCGCTCCGAGGGCGAGAAGCAGCGCCGCATCAACGAGGCCGAGGGAAGAGCCCAGGAGATCCGCCTGGTGGCCGAGGCCACGGCCGCGGGCATCGGAGAGATATCCAAGGCCATCGGGATGCCGAACGGCATGCAGGCCGTGAACTTAAGGATCGCGGAGGCCTATATCGCCCAGTTGGGCAACCTGGCCAAGACCAACAACACCATGATCGTGCCGGCCAACCTGACCGACATCTCGGGCATGGTGGCGGCGGCCCTGACCGTGATGAAGGGGACGGAAACGCCGAAGGCATGACCTTCGGATCTGGTACTCGCAAGGCATACAGCCTTCCGCACGGGAGACGATCCGTTGGCAGACAGCGAATCAGGACACCGCGCCCCGCTCCTGCACTACGATCCCCGGCCGGTATTCAGGGACAGCACGACCCCGGCCGGGCTGTATGCCAGGCAGAAGTGGCTGGACGAATCGCACACCGCGTCCTGGCGGCATGATTTTCAGCAAACGGTGACAGACCTGCTCAACGCTCAATCCGCCGACGGTTCGTGGCAAGGCTCGGTTCTGGAAACTGTCCGGCGCCTCTTCGGCCTGCACCTCACCGTGCGCGCAGCCAACGCCGATATCGATAGGGCGTTGGAGTGGCTCATGCGGCATGCTCCATCGAGCGGAGCTCTGAACCACGTCGCGCACGACAAGACCCTGCGTCACGAAGACCTTGCGGGACTGCCTTTTGTTCCCGGACATCCCCGGCTGACGATCGAGTGCGCGGTTCTGTTTCTGTTCTCGGTCTTCGGAAGATTCAAAGAGCCTGCCGTGCTGTCTCGATACCAGCGCATGTCGAGCCGGATCATCACGGCAGGCCCAGGCATGGAATTCCGGCTGCTGGATGTGAGCAATGCGCTGCGCGCCCTGGTCGTCCACCCTGATTACGCTCACGGGCCATCCACAGCCGTTCTGATCGAATACCTTGAGCACATTCAGGGGTCCTCAGGGCTCTGGCCTGAGCCTACGAACATTTACCTCACCTTCAACGCCCTGGCGCATGTCAACCTCGAAGCGGCTCGACGGCAACTGCTCAAGGCCGCCGGTAGCGTGTCGAGGATGCAGAATGAAGACGGCACCTGGGGGGAAGACGACAGGGAGTGGAATACGTTTCTGATGGTGCATGCGCTTAAAAACAAAGGCTGGCTTTGATGTGGCCATGAGATTCTCCGC